>PCVB01000023.1:0-162 GCA_002787855.1 Candidatus Zambryskibacteria bacterium CG11_big_fil_rev_8_21_14_0_20_42_18
ACACGAAATTGATGTAGTTTGTAAGATGTTTATAAGGGTTTACCCTGAGCGGAGTCGAAGGGCGAGTGGCGGAATTGGCAGACGCGATGGACTCAAAATCCATTGATGGCAACATCGTGAGGGTTCAAGTCCCTCCTCGCCCACCAACTGTTGTGTATAATG
>PCVB01000023.1:280-2436 GCA_002787855.1 Candidatus Zambryskibacteria bacterium CG11_big_fil_rev_8_21_14_0_20_42_18
GTTAAAGAACGACTTATTAAATATGGTCTCAATAAATTACCTACAGTTAAGCCCGAGAGTGGCCTAATTATTTTCCTAAGACAATTTCAAAGCCCTCTTATCTATATACTCCTTGGAGCAGCGGTTGTTGTCTTTCTCATGGGGGAAGTAGTCGATAGCATCGTCATCGCCGCTGTGCTCATCCTAAATTCTATAGTTGGCTCTATCCAAGAAGGTCGAGCCCGCAATACTCTCTTGGCATTAAGGCAGTTTGTGGAAACAAAAGCGATTGTTTTGCGAGAAAACAAAGAATTGATGATCTCGGACACCGAGCTTGTTCCGGGAGATATCGTTCTTCTTAAAGAAGGAGAGAAGGTGCCTGCCGATCTGCGTATTATTACAGCGAGAAGCCTCAAGATTGATGAAGCGGCGCTTACCGGAGAATCAGAGGCGATATATAAAACAAATGAAGTACTGATTAACCCTAACTTAGAAGTTATTGAAGAAAAGAACATGGCCTTCAAGGGCACCAATATTGTTTCCGGGCATGGACTGGCGATTGTAATACAAACTGGCCTCGAAACCGTTATTGGCAAAATTGCGAAAGAAGTATCAACTATTGAAACAGAAATTCCTCTGAAAACAAATATTCGTAATTTCTCAAGACTCATCATAGGAATAACTTTGGGCAGTAGCGCCCTACTCTTCATCTTTGGAATCCTTTATGGCAACCCGGCAGACGAGATGCTCGCCACAGTGATCTCTATCGCGGTCTCTATTATTCCTGAAGGACTGCCCATTGCCATTACAATTATCCTCGCCGCTGGTGTTTGGAGGATGAGCAAGAGAAACGCGCTCGTTAAACGCCTGCAAGCGGTTGAAGCACTTGGACAAGCACAGGTGATTGCCGTTGATAAAACGGGCACGCTGACAAGAAACGAGATGGTGGTTCAGGCACTTTATACTGACAACAAACTTTTCGAGGTCGATGGCATAGGGTATGTTCCTAAGGGAAATATAAAAATAGATAATCAAGAAATTGATTATTCAAGTTATCAAGAACTTCTCTTGATGGGTAAAATTGCCACTCTCGGCGGTAATAACAGGCCGATGTTTGTGGAAAAGACAAAGGAGTGGAAAATATCAGGAGACCCGACAGAAGCCGCAATCTTTGTGCTCTCCCAGAAACTCGGATTTGATAAAGATGCTCTAGAGCAAAAACTTGCTTTTCTTTCAGAAATTCCTTTTGACTATGAACTTAAGTATCATGCCTCTGTTTATAAAGACGACGGCAAAAACTTTCTAGCCATCGCCGGGGCACCAGAAGTTATTTTGAAAAATTCAAATAAAATCTGGCACACTGGAGAAGCCATTCATCTCTCCCCAGAAGAGAGAGAAAAACTCACCAAAACCTTCCACCAGATATCTACGAAAGGCTTACGAGTGCTCGCTCTCGCTTATAGTCATGATATGCCAGAAAAGATCGAACCCAGTGATATAAAAAATTTGACCTTTGCGGGATTTATCGGTTTGAAAGATGCCCTACGCTTGGAAGTGAAAGAAGCCACAAGGCGGGCAAGAGAAGCTGGCATCAAGGTTGTGATGATTACTGGTGACCACAAGACGACCGCGGAAGCCATAGCCAAGGAAGCGGGTATTTATAGAACAGGAGACATGAGTTTGACTGGGGAAGATATGGATAAATTATCTGACAAAGAACTTGTGGCAAAACTTGCAAACATCTCGGTCTTTGCCAGAGTAACGCCAGAACATAAATTTAGAATTATCGGCGCTTACAAATCAAACGGCCAAACTGTGGCCATGACCGGTGATGGAGTTAATGACGCCCCTTCACTCGTGGCGGCAGATTTAGGTGTAGCTATGGGCATAGTCGGCACAGAAGTGGCCAAAGAAGCTTCTGATATCGTACTCCTCGATGATAATTTTGGAAGTATTATTTCTGCTGTGGAGGAAGGCAGGAATATTTATAAAACTATCAGAAAGGTGGTTCTCTACCTGCTTTCTACCGGTATAGGAGAATTTTCGGTTATCGTTGGGGCGGTTTTCCTTGGGCTGCCGTTGCCCCTTTTGCCAGTACAGATTATCTGGTTGAACTTTGTTACCGACGGATTTTTCACCGTAGCCTTGGCTATGGAGCCGAAAGAAAAAGGACTTTT
>PCVB01000023.1:2462-3386 GCA_002787855.1 Candidatus Zambryskibacteria bacterium CG11_big_fil_rev_8_21_14_0_20_42_18
AATATTTAGTCGACGCCAGTATGGGACGAAGAATGGTTCTCATGGCTCTACCTATGATGATCGTGACCTTGATACTTTTCCAAAATTATCTTTCGGGTGACATTGCCAAAGCTTGGACCATGGCGCTCACTATCCTTGCAGTCTTTCAATGGTTCAACGCTTGGAATTGTCGTTCTGAAAAAGAAACTGTCTTCCAGAAAGATATTTACAAAAACATGTATCTGGTTGGCGCTACTGTTTTGGCGGCCGTTGTCCAACTTCTGGCTATCTATCATCCTCTCTTCCAAAAATTCCTACGCACGGTACCGCTTAGTTTGTCAGAGTGGATAGTGATCATTACGCTCTCAACCTCTGTGATCTTTGTCGAAGAAATCAGAAAATTATTTGCCCGCAGGAAACACAGAAAAGCAGAGGGACTTAAACCTGCACTTATCTAGAAATTATGCGAAACAAGGTTCTAGTCATAGTTGGTCCAACAGCATCGGGGAAAAGTGATTTGGCAGTGAGATTGGCAAAGAAATTTAACGGTGAGATAATCTCGGCTGATTCTCGACAGGTCTATAAAGGGCTTAATATTGGTACGGGAAAAATTACAAGAAAAGAAATGCAATCTATCCCCCATCATCTACTTGATGTAGCCGACCCAAAAAAGCAATTTTCTGTTAATGACTTTGTCACAAAGGCAACCAAAGCGGTCACTATGATATATCATAGTGACCGCTTACCTATCGTAGTGGGAGGAACTGGGTTCTACATAGATGCACTCTCTGGTAGATCGGGTTTCCCAGATGTCTCGCCAAACAAGCCTTTACGTAAAAAATTGGAGACAAAAACGGCAAAAGAGCTCTTTCGGACGTTAAAAAAGAAAGACCCTCGAAGAGCTAAGAATATTGATGCGAACAATAAAGTGCGCCTCATCCGCGC
>PCVB01000023.1:3400-3949 GCA_002787855.1 Candidatus Zambryskibacteria bacterium CG11_big_fil_rev_8_21_14_0_20_42_18
TTTAAAACCAGATAATTTAGACCAAAAAATTTATAAAAGGTTACAGAAAAGGAAGGCGGGTATTATACGTGAGGCCAAGAAACTCCACACAGAGGGTCTCTCATATAAACGCATGTTCGAACTTGGACTTGAATACCGCTACGCAAGCATGTATCTCAAGGGCAAATTGACGCGAGAAGAGATGATAGAAAGACTTTTTGTCGCCATCAGACAATATGCTAAAAGACAGATGACATGGTTCAAGCGCAATAAAAAAATAAAGTGGTTTGGACCAAACGATTTTAAGGGTATTGAGAAATATGCTAGGATGGCTCTGTTGGGTTTACCCCGAGTAAAATCGAGGGGCGATTAGTTAAGTGGCATAACTGCGGCCTCCAAATCCGCTGTCGGGGGTTCGATTCCCTCATCGCCCGCCTTCTTTAAGCCTTCTTTTCTTTATAAACAGTGTGTTTGCGAATCAGAGGATTGTATTTCTTGAACTCGAGCTTGTGTTCTACAGATTTCTTATTCTTGCGAGAATAATAAGTGTGGCCCTTGCCAGCTCCTTTT
>PCVB01000023.1:3975-6955 GCA_002787855.1 Candidatus Zambryskibacteria bacterium CG11_big_fil_rev_8_21_14_0_20_42_18
TCCATAATACCTTTCGTCACGGGGCCGACTTCCCCATTTCCAACCGTATAGTCATCGATAGTGGTCACAGGTACAACGTCTTTAAAAGAGGAAGTTATAAATACCTCGTCAGCAGATTTGAGTTCCTCTTTACTAATATCTCTTTTCTCCAAATTATATTCAGGCACAACTAACTCTTGAACAATTTTTGAGGTAATGCCCTCTAACACATTCTCTAAGGGGGTGATAATTGCGCCGTCTTTAACTATAAAAATATTACTGGTAGCGCATTCAAGCACTAGCTCGTTGTGGGTGTAGAGAATTTCTAAAGCATTGTTCTCTTTCCTAAAGTTCTGCAGATTTACTGCAGTGACGTAGTTAATAGTCTTAATTTCCGGCAGTTCTCGCTGATAATCAAATGAGACAAGCTTCACCCCTTTTTGAAAACATTTATCTGGTAACGGATTCCATTTTTCTGCTACAGCATAAAATGTTGGGTTATCAAAGTCATACTCTATACCGAGGATAGTCTCCCCCCCGGTAAGAATAAGTCTGATGTTAGAACGTTTGGAGAGACCAGACTTATCTGTTATTTCAATAATTTTTTGCTCTAAAACTTTTTTAGTTACAGGAATTTTCAGATTGAGAGCTTTGGCTCCGCGTTCAAACCTCTGCCAATGGTCTTCGAACCGTAAGACCTTGCCATTGATAACACTAAGGCCATCGTAAATGCCGTATCCGCGCAAAAGTCCTATATCCAAAACAGACACCTTGGCTTTCGCCAAGGGCACAATTTCTCCATTTAGAAAGCAGTATTGATTCATCTGAATATTGAATTTATCGAGCAATTATAGCATTTGCCTTGCATCTTAAGCTAGAGTAGAGTTTAAAAGAATTTATGAAAAGGATACTTATTTTTTCCCTTACTTACCACCCCTTTATTGGTGGGGCTGAAGTGGCTATAAAAGAAATAACTGATAGGCAGGACTCGGAAGATCTCGAATTCGATATGATTACATTGAGGTTTAATAATAAACTGCCTAAATTCGAGCACATAGGCATGGTCAATGTGCACCGTATCGGCTTTAGTACTACCAACCCCAGCATCTCTGACCTTAGCTCTTGGCCGTTAAAGATAAATAAATACCTTTTTCCATTTTTAGGTCTCTTCAAAGCACTCTCTTTAAACAAAACTCGCCGATACGACGCACTCTGGAACATGATGGCCAACTACTCTGCCTTCGCAGGGCTCTTCTTCAAACTTATTAAGCCTCGAGTCAAATATTTGTTGACTCTTCAAGAGGGAGACCCTATAGACCACATAAGAGGAAGGGTCGGATTTTTCTATCCCCTCTTCAAAAAACTTTTTACTAAAGCAGATTTTATCCAAGTTATATCTACACACCTTGGTAATTGGGCTCGAGATGAAGGATACAAAGGTCCTCTGGTTGTTATCCCTAATGCGGTAGACGTAAGGAAGTTTTCTAGAAAATATGGTGAAAGTGAGCTTCTAGAACTAGAGAAAAAGTTAAATAAAAAAGATGGGGATATTTTCCTTATCACCACTTCCCGCCTAGTGAAGAAAAATGCTTGTGATGATGTTATTAAATCTCTTAAATTACTGCCAGCAAATATTAAATTTATTGTTCTTGGCATAGGCCCGGACGAACTAATGTTAAGAAAACTGACACAAGATACTGGTATTGAAGAAAGAGTTATTTTCTTGGGGCAGATTGCTCAAGATGAAATACCTAAATATCTACAAGTATCGGATATATTCATCCGTCCATCACTTTCCGAAGGATTTGGAAATTCCTTTGTTGAGGCGATGGCCGCGAGCTTGCCCGTGATAGCGACAGCGGTCGGGGGTATTGTGGATTTCCTCAAAGACTCAGAAACAGGGCTCATTTGTGAAGTAAGAAATCCAGAAAGTATTGCCAAACAAGTCAAGCGACTCATAGACAACCCAGAATTAAGAGCGTCTCTTGTGAGCAATGCTCAAAAGATGGTAGAAAAAAGATATGACTGGGATATAGTCGCCAAAGATATGCAGGAAAAAGTTTTCGATACGATCTAAAACACAATATAAAACATAAAACAAAAGGGCCGCGAAAGCGGCCCTGTCCTGTGAGGACTACACGATTAAACACTTAACCTTGAAATGGTTTAGAAACTCATCGACCAACTCTTGGGCCAAGATAAAAATGCTCTGGTCGTGCTTAGATATTTTTATCACCCAAGTCCTTTTAAACAGGAAGAGTTTCCCAACTAACGTGGTCTCCCCTTTCCAGCTGATGTTTAAAGACCTTCTTAACAAGAAAAGCAACTTGTTACAATCTAAGTAGAAGATTGTAACACTCCCATCATCCCAAAAACGAAGATAGAAGTTGGTCCCTCTTGTGACCCTCTTCAGCTTTGGAATAATTTGCTTTCTATCAAGGTTTTTCAGACCCATCAAGGATTTCGTTTCCATCTCAACACTCCTATACATTTTCTCGAATCAATATGATTCGACCTACTACCATCGTAACATAATATAATATAAAAATCAAGGAAATTAAATCCCGCCAGTCTCTCGACTTGGCGGGATTTCCTTTTGAGATTTCCGAGCTTTTTATTTATAGAGTGTTGACAACCCTTCGACTGGTTCGGCAAGCTCACCATAAATCGCCTTTAGCTCGCTCAGGGCAAGCCCTTCAGCGGGTTCGACAAGCTCACCGCAGGCAAGCTCAGGGCAAGCCGACAACCCTTCGACTCGCTTCGCTCGCTCAGGGCAGGCCGACAATAAACAATAGGTTAAGAATTATACGGCTAACCTTCGTGTTTTTATATAAATGTTTAGTAAGGTTTATAAAGCATGGAGAACCACACAGTCCAAGATAAAATACGTAAGACAAAAAAATCACCCTGAGCTTGTCGAAGTGGTGCGCCGGGCAGGATTCGAACCTGCGTAGACCGAAGTCAACGCGTTTACAGCGCGTCCTCGTTGACCACTTGAGTA
>PCVB01000023.1:6993-12518 GCA_002787855.1 Candidatus Zambryskibacteria bacterium CG11_big_fil_rev_8_21_14_0_20_42_18
TAACATCGAAAGTAAATTCTCCATTAACAACATCAACCGAAACAGTCCCTCCAGAAAGTATCTTGTTTGATATCATCATCGAGGCCACAGGATTAAGAATCTTTTCCTGAATCAGACGCTTCAAGGGTCTGGCGCCGTACTGCGGACTGTAACCAACTTTAGCGAGTAACTCTAGAACTGGCTCGGTGAGTTTGAGGCTAATCTCCTTATCCATAAGACGCCTCTTGATAATCTCAACTTGGATACCAACAATCTCTTTAATAGCCTCCATAGAAAGTATGTCAAAGATGATGATGTCATCGAGACGATTAAGAAACTCTGGTCGGAAATGCTCTTTGAGAGTTGAGAGGACTTTCTCCTTCACGTTCTCATAAGTCTCCTTCTCACTTGAACTAAAGCCTATAGATTGCATTTTATCTATAAACTGCGCCCCAACATTTGAGGTCATAATGATCACTGTATTTTTGAAATTGACCACTCTACCCTTAGCGTCAGTGAGGCGTCCGTTGTCTAAAATTTGGAGAAGAACATTAAATACTTCCGGATGCGCCTTCTCAATCTCGTCAAAAAGCACCACCGAGTAAGGTCTGTGTCGCACAGACTCGGCAAAAGTAGAACCCTCTTCAAAACCAACATACCCCGGTGGAGCGCCAATTAGTTTAGAAACAGAGTGTTTCTCCATAAACTCTGACATATCGACACGAATGAGTGCTCTCTCGTCATCAAACATAAACTCCGCCAAAGCTTTGGTAAGTTCAGTCTTGCCTACTCCCGTCGGGCCAAGGAATATAAATGAACCGATGGGTCGATTGGGATCAGAGATGCCAGCACGAGAGCGCTTGATAGTATCGGCAATTTTTTTCACTGCTTCATCCTGACCAACAATGCGCTTCTTGAGAAACTTATCCATCCTAGAGAGTTTGGCCGCCTCTTCTTCGAGCATTCTTGATACTGGAACTCCTGTCCACCGACTGACAACAGAAGCAATGTCGGGCGCAGTAATTTCCTCTTTCAAAATCCTTCTTGGACCTTGAAGTTTCTTGAGACGTTTAGATTTAGCAATTAACTCCTTCTCTAAATTAGGAATCTTGCTGTAACGAAGTTCAGCCGCTCTTGAGAGATCGGAATGCGCTTCGGCGGATTCTGCTTCTAGGCGAAGAGTTTCAAGATTTTTCTTAATCTCTTTTATCTCTCCTACCGTTTCTTTCTCATTTTTCCACTTGAGTTCTATTTCGGAAGTCTTCTCGCGAAGGTCGGCAATGTCTTTATTAATAATTTTAAGTCTCACCTTAACTTTCGGGTTCTTAGATTCTTTCTTAAGAGCCTCTTTTTCTATCTCAAGCTTCATAATCTTGGAGTGAGCGTCTTGTAGTACTGGCGGCATATTTTCGAGAGAAATCTTTAAGAATGAGGATGCCTCATCTATTAAATCAACAGATTTGTCTGGCAAGAATCTATCAGTAATGTATCGAGAAGACAGGGTCACCGCCGCTTGGATAGCATCATCCGTAATATGTACCCCATGATAAAGCTCGTAACGTTCTTTGAGCCCGCGTAGGATAGTCATGGCATCCTCGACAGAAGGCTCTTGAACATAGACCGGCTGGAAACGACGGGTAAGAGCTGGGTCCTTCTCAATATGTTTCTGGTACTCGCGCAAAGTAGTGGCGCCAATAGCTCTCAATTCCCCTCGAGCCAGAGAGGGCTTGAGCATATTGGAAGCATCCATGGAACCTTCAGCGGCCCCAGCGCCAACAATGGTATGAATTTCGTCTATAAAGAGAATAATCTTGCCTTCAGACTTTTCAATTTCTTTTATTATATTTTTCAGCCTTTCTTCAAACTCGCCACGGTATTTGGTGCCCGCGATTAGAAGACCGATATCTAGAGAAACTAACTCCTTGTCTCGCAAAGACTCTGGAACATTGCCACTAGCCATACGGAGAGCCAATCCTTCTGCAATAGCAGTCTTCCCCACGCCAGCCTCACCTATAAGTATTGGATTATTCTTTGTCCTACGAGAAAGAATCTGAATGATGCGAGAAATCTCATCATCACGGCCGATAACGGGGTCAAGTTTATTGGTCTTGGCAAGAGTAGTGAGAGAACGAGTGTACTTTGAAACAGTTCGAAGTTTCTTAGACTCCTTGGGCTCTATTGGTCCAATTTTTTTAAGCTCCTCGAGCACGTCGAGAACCATTTGTCGGTCAATCTTGAATTTGAGAAGAAGTTCTCGCGCGTCACCAGGAACGTCCAAGGCAGAGATAAAAAGATGTTCTGTGGAAACAAATTCGTCTCCGAGAGATTGCGCAACTTTGCTGGATGACTCGATGGTATGCGCAAGTTCAGGAGTAAGATAAATTTGATAAGACTGGGAAATAGTCTGACCTGCTTCTGTCCCCTCTATCGTGTCAAGCACATTATCTATTAAAAGAGTTGTATCGACATTCATCTTATCCAAGATAGATACAATCATGCTTTCTTCTTGTAGTAAGAGAGCGGCTAAAAGATGCATGGGATTGACGTGATTCTGACCACGTTCAATAGCGAGCTCGTGGGCCTTGCGTATGACCTCTTTTGCTTTAGTGGTGAATTGATTAAATGGCTGCATTGAGGCTATTTTAGCATAGATTGAGAGACCTGACAAAATATTTCCCCCGCTTTCCTAATATCACTTTCGGTTGTAAAACGACCGAGAGAGAAACGTACCGGTGTATCTGGTGGTTCAGGTTTATTAGAGTTACAGGCAGGACCGTGAGAAACCAGCACTCCCCCCTTCTCGAGAGAAAGTACTAGGAATTCTGGTAGGATTCCTGGAACCGAAATATTAATCGTGTTTGGTACGAGGTTAGTAATTTGCACTTCAGGTAAATGACTTTTTACAATCTCAATAAACTGCTTACTTAGAATATCCAAACGCTTAAATTCGCTCTTCCTGTCACGTACTGCAATTTCTAACGCCTTAGCAAATCCGGCAATCAGCGGCACTGTGGGCGTACCGAGAGGCGGCAGATTAAGAATAACCCCTCTTCTGACAACCAAAGCGCCTATACCTTTAGGCCCATATATCTTGGCAGAATCGAGAGTAAGCAGGTCGCAAGCAAGCGTCTCAAGACCGACATTGAAGTACTGAGCCGTCTGCGATGCGTCGATATGTAGAAGTGGGTAGTCGGAATTATTTTTCTTCCGCTCTTCTCTAATTTTCCTACCTAGTTTATTGTCAGTAGTCACACTTGAATATAAAGTAACCTTTGGGCCACTGATTCCTTTCGCCGCATCTATTACAGACGGATGACTTTCTGGTTCGATCACAATCTTCCCAGGTTTAACTCCCCTTATTGCCAAGACATTCGCTTCTGTCCCGCCGGAGGTAAAAATAATACTCTCCTCTGATACACCCAGAAACCCGGCGATTTTAGTTCGATAGCCTTTAACTGCACGCTTCACCTCCACACCTTCTCCATAGATTGCGTTGGGGTTATAGAAATCCTCCGACCAATACTTATCCATCACCTTCTTTACTTCAGGTAGTACTGGCGTAGCAGAGGCATAGTCGAGAAAAATTCTTTTTTTTTCAAACCAACTCATCCCGCCATTTTCATACATACAGCGTGTTTTTGCAACATATTTATGATAAGGTTAGAGCCTAGTTCGACTTCGCTCACTATAAATAATTATGCCTAAACTAGCTCAAAAAGAAGAAAAAAAGGCTCGACCACCGGTGGTGGCCATCTTAGGACATATCGACCACGGCAAGTCTACTTTGATTGACTATATAAGAAAAACAAATGTCACCGCTACGGAGGCCGGAGGAATTACTCAACACATCAGTGCTTATGAGATTACTCACGCTTCTAAAGACGGTAGGAGTAAACGCATCACCTTCCTTGACACCCCCGGACACGAAGCCTTCACCAGTATTCGCACTCGATGCACAAACATCGCGGACATTGCCGCACTTATCGTCAGCGCAGAAGATGGAGTTAAACCTCAAACTCTTGAGATTATAAAATATATCAAAGAGTGTGACATGCCTATTTTGGTGGTAATAACTAAGATCGATAAACCATCCGCAGATGTGTTGCGCACAAAGCAAAATTTAGCAGAAAACGACGTCTATGTAGAAGGATACGGCGGAGACATTCCAGTAGTTGAAGTCTCTGGTAAAACAGGTGCGGGTGTTGATGAGTTTCTGGATATGATTTGTCTGATGTCAGAGATGAGAGAAGGGACGGCGGATAGCGAGGCACTCGGCTCTGGAGTGATTATAGAAACTCACCGCGATGCTAAAAGAGGTATCACAGCAGTAGGCATCATTAAAGACGGTACCGTGCGCCAAGGACTCGTTGCCGCCGCCAAGGCGGGGCAGGCCGCCTCTGGTGGCGCTATTGCCCCGATACGCTTCTTACTCGATGGTGAAGGTAACATGGTCGAAGAACTTTCTTTCTCGAGTCCTGTACAAATAGTGGGATGGGACAAATTGCCAGAAATAGGGAGAGAATTTAAAACATTCCTAAAGAAAAAAGAAGCGCAGGAATTTGCCGGGGTTGGGAAAAGTGATGCGATAGAAAACAAAATAGAACAAAAATCTGGAGAAGATATGAATACCCTACCAATAGTTGTGAAGGCAGACACGGCAGGTAGTCTCGAAGCTATTACAGAAGAACTTAAAAAACTTTCTAGAGAACGGATAGAACCCAAGATTATTCTCTCCGGTATCGGTGGTGTAAGCGAAAATGATGTGAAGTCGGCACTCTCGGCCACTGGGGCGCTTATCTTCAGCTTCAATACTAAGATAGATCCGCAGGTGGGATTTCTCGCAGAAAGGTTGGGTGTAAAAATCTTGAGCTTCAATGTTATTTATGAATTTACAGACAAGGTCAAAGAGCTTCTTTCAGAAAGAGAACCCAAGATTGAAATAGAGGAAATAGCTAGCACTTCAAAAGTTTTAAAAATGTTTGGTACCACTAAGGACAAACAGGTTATCGGAGCACGAGTTCTCTCTGGGCTTGTTAAACGTGGCGCTACAGTAAAAATTATCAGGCGCGAAAGTGAAATTGGTCAGGGTAAAGTCAAAGAACTCCAGCAATCCAAAGTGGCTACTGATTCTCTAGGAGAAGGCACAGAGTTCGGGGCAATGATTGAATCTAAGATAGAAATTGTCCCCGGAGACATGCTCAATACTGTTGTACTTGTTACCAAGTAAATAGTTCGACTAAGCTCACTATATATGCGAGAGATTAAAAGAGAGAAAGTGGGGGAAATGTTGCACCGTCTGGCAGCGGAGTTTATACGAGACAATGCCAGTGACGCCTCTCTCCTTACCATCACTCGCGTAGAACTCTCACCTTCGGGAAAAGAGGCTCGAATCTACTTCACTACCCTGCCGGAAAGCGAGGAAAACACGGCTCTTAAATTTTTAATACGCAAAGCACCAGAGTTTAAACTATATGCTCGGGACAACTCCCGCATTGGCATGATGCCACACTTGAGCTTTATGATTGATTACGGGGAACGTAATCGTC
>PCVB01000023.1:12564-13217 GCA_002787855.1 Candidatus Zambryskibacteria bacterium CG11_big_fil_rev_8_21_14_0_20_42_18
GGTCTCAACCTTGGGAAGGTCGCATTCTGCCACTAAACCATACCCGCTTACTCAATGTTCTACTTCACCCCACCTAGTTCAGGCGGGGCAAGCTAAACTAATCTCGCTTAATGCTAAGCTCCTAGAAAATGTTGCACAAAGAAACCAAAAATAATTAGTCCTCCAAGAACCATGCTGGATACAACCCAGAGAGTTCCTTTGAAAACATTTTCAGATTCTTTAGCCTTGATGAAAAGAAGATAAAGGACGACAAAGGAGATTGAGGCAACAAGACTCTTCCCCGCCCAATGATGTCCGCCGATTTTTGCTATAGATAATTTAAACGGTTCTGAAAGTTCACCGACAATAGTCATAGCAACAATGAGCCAGATAACAACGGTTGTCGATATAGTAAGAGCTTTGCTATTAATTTTCATATCATTTTTGCTTCTAGAGCAGCCCTAAAACCACTCGAAATAATAAATCCCATACCCGCCATGGAGAAAGCTAGGAGAACTATCAGTATAGAGACGACGAGCACCGCTTTCCTCTGACTTGCGTTCTGGATAAATTCATCTTTGTATCGCTTCAAAAGTCCCCAGACATATATAGCCAAGAAAGGTAGGAAAAGAAAGACGTGCTCCTTGGTCTCGGTGATAACGCTATGTGCCCAC
>PCVB01000017.1 GCA_002787855.1 Candidatus Zambryskibacteria bacterium CG11_big_fil_rev_8_21_14_0_20_42_18
GCCGTAAGGCGGGACTTACGTTTATTTTTTTTATCTCAATTTTAGTTATGGTCTAGACCTTGCGCTGGAACTGATTAGTGTCTACTATTTACATAGTTTCTTTCTGGGCGTGGAGAGCGGTCGCACTCACAAAGATATTCGTTTGGAGCTAGCCCCGCTCTCCGCGCGCCGACGGAACAAGTAGCAATCAGTACACAGAATTATTTTTTAAAAAAGTTATCCACATTTTTTTATTTTCTCTATTGTATCTCTCAACCTTTAGTATGATAATTAATGTGTGGGTCGCAGGCAGAAAAATATTTATCGAAATATTTATTTGCGACGTATACGTTACTAATAATTTTTCCCGCCACGGCGGGGAACAACACAATGGCAAAGAAAAAGAAAGTAGCTAAGCGAAAGCCAGCAGCTAAAAAGAAAAAGGCTTCAAAGAAAAAGGCTTCAAAGAAAAAAAGAGCATAGTCTCGGCAAAAGCTGAGGTCCCGACAGGAATGTCCGGATGGCTCTCGAAAAGACGCCCCCGCAAGGGCGTCTTTTCTTTTGATACAGCCCTTCGACAGGCTCAGGGCACTTCGACTAAAAAATGCCTGCGCTGAGCGAGTAAAACGAGTCGAAGTGTGCTAAAATAGGCTCCTTATGGCCTTCTTAAAGAGCCTTTTTAATTCCCCAGAGGAGAAGTTGCTTAAATCATGGCAACCTATTGTCGAGCGCATTAACGCGTTGGAGCCTTCTTTTGCAGACCTCTCTCAAGATGAATTGAAAGCCAAAACCCTTGAATTCAAAAAAAGATTAGAGAAAGAAACTCTCGATGATATTTTGCCGGAAGCTTTTGCGATGGTGCGAGAAGCGGCGAAGCGTACTTTAGGCCAGAGACATTTCGATGTTCAACTTCTTGGAGGCCTTGCTCTCTTCAATGGAGGTATTGCTGAGATGAAGACGGGTGAAGGTAAAACTTTGGTGGCAACACTTGCGGCTTATCTTGTCGCTCTATCGGGTCAAGGTGTCCACGTCGTAACTGTCAATGACCACCTCTCTCGTCGCGATGCGGTGTGGATGGGACAAGTTTATTCTTATCTCGGTTTATCTGTCGGCGTTTTAAATCATTCGGAATCTTTTATCTACGACGAATCGCATAAAGAGAAAGATAAGGAACGCGATGAGTTGGGCTCCTTCCATGTCGTCCACGAATTTCTAAGGCCAACTAGCAAAAAAGAAGCCTACAGTGCCGATATTACTTATGGTACCAACAACGAATTCGGCTTTGATTACCTGCGAGACAACCTTCTGTATAACCAAGAGGGTCTTTCTCAAAGAGGCCACTATTATGCCATTGTTGACGAGATAGACTCTATTCTCATAGATGAAGCGCGAACACCTCTTATCATCTCTGGTAACACCGGCGCCGCCGGGGAACTTTATGAAAAATTTGCCAAGATTGCTCAAGGACTGAAGGCCGAGACAGATTTTACTGTAGATGAGAAGTTGCGCGCCGTCTCGTTGACTGATGATGGTATTAGCAAGGCCGAGAAGGCCTTGGGGATTGAAAATATTTACGCCGAAGGAGGGGTCAAGTATGTTCATCACCTTGAAACAGCGGTTAAGGCCAAGGCTCTCTACAATCGAGATACTGAATATGTCGTGCGAGATAATGAGGTGATAATCGTGGATGCCTTTACAGGACGTATGCAACCGGGTAGACGTTGGTCAGAAGGTTTGCATCAAGCTATAGAGGCCAAAGAGGGTGTGACTATAAAAGAAGAGAGTCGCACTTACGCCAGTGTTACTTTCCAGAATTATTTTAGAATGTATAAAAAACTTTCTGGTATGACGGGTACAGCCATGACTTCCAAAGAGGAATTTTATAAAGTCTATGGCCTAGAAACTTTTGTAATCCCGACCCATAAACCAGTGGCCCGCAGTGACCATGGGGACCAAATTTTCCAAACACACTCGGGCAAGATGAAGGCTGTGGCCAAGAGAGTGGCGGAGTTGAATAAGAAAGGCCAGCCGGTGCTTATCGGTACCGTTTCCATAGAACACAATGAATTACTTTCTGCCTATTTCAAAAACGAAGGCATTAAACACGAGATACTAAATGCTAAAAACCACGAACGGGAAAGCGAGATTATTGCTCAAGCCGGCAAAAAAGGAGCAGTAACGCTCGCCACAAACATGGCGGGTCGTGGTATCGATATCAAGCTGGGCGGTAACCCATCAACTACGGAGGCGTATGAGGAGATAATGGCCTTAGGAGGGCTTTTTGTCCTCGGTACGGAAAGACATGACGCTCGACGTATAGATAACCAGCTAAGAGGTAGGTCGGGAAGGCAGGGAGATCCCGGTGAGACCCAGTTCTTCGTTTCGCTAGAGGACTCCTTAATGCGTATTTTCGCCGTGGATACTATAAAGAAGATGATGGGGCGCTTTGACATCCCTGAAGATGAGCCTATCGAGAATAAACTGATCACCAACTCGCTTGAGAAGGCGCAGGAAAAGATAGAGGGCTTCAACTTCGATGCCCGTAAACATGTGCTCGAGTTTGATGACGTGCTTAATTTCCAAAGAAATATTATTTATAGTCGTCGTCGCAAAGTTCTAGTTGGCGGGGAAGAGGAGATAAAGGAGTATTTGGCCGAGGTAGCGGAACGCCTAAGTCCCGAGATAAAGGAGAAAATGGAGAAAAAGATGGAAACTATTTCTCTAGAAACTCCAGAATTGCGAGAAGTTTTGCGTAGGATTATCCTGCAGACGATAGATTTGTTCTGGGTAGATCATTTGGAAATGATGGAATATTTGCGTGGCAGTGTGAATCTACGCGCTTATGGTCAGAGAGATCCTCTAGTTGAGTATAAGAAAGATGGTTTAAGATTTTTTAGAGATATGGAGGTTTCTATCTCAAGACAAATTGCAGAATTTATCTTGGTACTTAACCCAGAGATTATCACTCAAGCCAAAGTGCAGATGGAAACTCCGACACTCGTGGCAGATCTCTCCGGGGAATCTGAAAATACTTCCGCATCAAACAAAAATGTCACATCCGAATTTGGTTCAGAGAAGATAGGTCGCAACGACCAGTGCCCTTGCGGTAGTGGTAAAAAGTATAAAAAGTGCCATGGAAAGTAATTTGGTATAATAAAAATATGAAAAAAAATACATTGATTTGGTCTGTGGTATCGGTCTTGATAGTCGCCGGTATTATTTGGCTTATTTTGGCTCCCACTAAACCTGGTAAGTTAGACGCCTTCGCCCAATGTATCAATGACTCTGGTGCTAAATACTATGGAGCTTTTTGGTGTCCCAACTGTAAGAACCAAGAAGCGATGTTTGGTATTTCTGCTAAGTTTTTGCCCCGCACCGAGTGTTCCACGCCGGACGGTAGAGACCAGCTACCCGTTTGCCAAGAGGCCGGTATCACTGGATATCCCACTTGGGACTTTCCAGACGGTAGTCGAGAAACAGGGACTCTCCCACTCGAACGTTTAAGCGAAAAAACTAGTTGCCCAATATTGCCAGAAAGTAACATTTGATGATATGACGACGCTTGTTCCATATCTAGTTCTCGCTTCACATATTATCTTTGTTTTTCTCGTTCTAACTGTCATCTTTAGACGCTCATGGGGTGGGGGTCTTATCGCTTTTATAGGGAAACAGGCCCTTTGGCTCGCTTTTCTAGCTTCTCTTGTCGCTGTAGTTGGCTCGCTATTCTATTCTGAAGTTATCGGCTTTGAGCCATGCGTCTTGTGTTGGTGGCAAAGAGTCTTTCTCTACCCCTTGGTGGTGATTTTCGGTATGGCTCTTTGGAAGAAAAATAATTCCGCCTTTCTCTATGCTGTACCCTTAGCCCTGCTGGCTTCTCTAGTCTCTCTTTACCAGCACTACGCCTCCGTGAGCGGAGTCTCACTCCTATCTTGCACCGCCGTAGGCGAGGCTTGTTCCAAGCTCTATGTTCTGGCCTTCGGCTACATCACCATTCCGCTTATGGGATTGACTATTGGTCTTTATATCCTCCTTTTCGCTTGGGTTAGTAAAATTTATAGAAATGAAAATAGTAACGCATAACGCAAAATTTCATACGGATGATGTTTTTGCCGTCTCCGCGCTGACTATTCTTTATCCAGATGCAGAGATTATTCGTACTAGAGATGAAGAGTTAATTAAGACGGCGGATATGGTTGTGGATGTTGGGGGCGTAGATGATGCCAATAGTAATCGTTTTGATCATCACCAGGCGGGTGGAGCAGGAGAACGAGCAAACAGCATTCCTTATTCGTCACTAGGTTTAGTATGGAAAAAATACGGAGAAAAACTCTCTGGCTCAAGAGCCGTGATGGAACGCATTGATCAAATATTTGTGCAACCAATAGACGCTGGCGATAATGGTAAAGATATATTTATGACACTTGTACCGAATGTTTCTCCATATTTGATTCATGGTGTAGTAGATTCTTACCGTCTTACGTGGAAAGAGAATGATGATTGGGATGAGCGTTTCAGCGAATGTTTGAAGTGGGCTACTAATTTTTTGAGGCGATTGATTAAAATTCAACAAGATATTGTTGAAGGAGAAGACATTGTGTACTCTGCTTATGATAAAAGCGTTGATAAGCGAATAATTATTATTGACGATAAATACAGTCTGGGTCGAGAGCTAGTGACCAGAGTACTTACGGGCTTAGTCGAACCGCTGTACGCTATTTTGTTCAGAGGCGATCACAAAAGTTGGCAATTAGTGGCAATAAATAAGTCTGCCGGATCTTTTGAAACACGCCAACCCCTGCCAAAGACATGGAGGGCAAAGCATGGGAATGATTTGGATCAAGCTAGTGGGGTTAAAGGGGGAATTTTCTGTCATCGTAATGGATTTATGTGCGCAGCTGAAACTAAGGAAGCTATATTAGAGCTTGCTAAAAAGGCTCTGGACGCATAAGGTATACAAATGTTTATAGACGAAATCAATCTTCTCCTAAGGGCCGGTCGTGGTGGCGATGGGGTAGTGCGTTGGAGGCATGAGAAAGGTAAGGACCACGCCGGTCCCGCAGGAGGCAATGGAGGTAAGGGTGGCGATATTTATGCTCTGGCGGTACGAGACATTGGTATTCTTTCTGCGTATCGCAATGTAAAAGAATTTGAAGCTGGCAATGGGGAAGAAGGAGGAAAAAATGTTAAACAAGGTGGCACGGGCAAAGATATTGAAATAAAGTTTCCTGTAGGTTCGCGCCTCACTAATCTCTCTACCGGTTATTCCGTGGAACTGCTCAAAGACGGAGAT
>PCVB01000003.1:0-5131 GCA_002787855.1 Candidatus Zambryskibacteria bacterium CG11_big_fil_rev_8_21_14_0_20_42_18
GGGTTACATGCAAGATTCTAAAAAATATTTTCAAAACAAGCGCATTACTCTCATGGGCCTCGGTCTTTTAGGGCGCGGGGTAGGGGATGCGCGATACTTGGCTAAATGTAGTGCAGGATTAGTGGTGACAGATTTAAAGTCTCGATCTGAACTCCAATCTTCTTTAAAAGAGTTAAGAGATTTTCCCGATATTCAATTTCATCTCGGCGGGCACAGGTTAGAAGATTTTCAAAATAGAGATTTGATTATTAAAGCAGCGGGTATACCTCTCGGTTCTCCATTTATTGCAGAAGCAAAGAAAAATAATGTTCCTGTTCGTATGAGCACAGATCTTTTCGTAGAACTTTCTGGAGTTACCACTATCGGTATTACTGGTACGCGCGGTAAATCTACAATTACTTATCTCGTAACACATATTTTAAAAACAGCAGGTAAAAAAGTTTTAATGGGAGGCAATATTTGTGGGATGTCGACACTTGAAGAGATCGGTGAGGTAACTCCAGAGACTATAGCTGTTTTAGAGCTAGACTCTTGGCAATTACAAGGTTTTGGCGAGGTGCATTTAAGTCCACATATTGCGATATTTAGCACGTTTATGCCCGACCATATGAATTATTATCATAGCGATTTAGAGAGTTATTTTAAAGATAAAGCAAATATTTTTTTGAATCAAAGTCCCGCTGACCATGTGGTGGTTGGGGGACAAGTCGCCCCATTTTTAAAGCAGTTTAATTATTCATCGAAAATAAAATCCAAAGTATCTATAATCGGCTTAAAAGATTTTCCGAAAAACTGGCAACTGCAAATACTCGGGGAACACAATCAGTCTAATGCTGCTTTAGCCATTGAGGCCTTAAGAATATTTGGTCTAGATGAAAAAGATATTCAAAAAGGTGTCGAAACTTTCAATGGTGTTGAAGGACGACTGCAGTTGGTACGAGAACTACAGGGTATCAAAATTTATAATGACACCTGCTCCACTACACCCGAATCTACTAAAGTTGCACTCGAAGCTCTTGATCCAGATAAAAAAAGAAATATACTTTTGATTGCTGGAGGAGCAGATAAGGGTTTGGATATGAGAGGGGTGCAAAAATCTATTGCCGAACATTGCAAAAAAGTCTATTTCCTTAGTGGTACTGGCACGAAGCGCGTATGGGGAGGCGAGAAATCTTATGACTCTTTGGAGGGTGCATTTAACACTGCGATATCTGATGCTGTTTTGGGAGATATTGTAATCTTAAGCCCCGCCTTCGCTTCTTTCGGTATGTTTAAAAATGAGTATGACCGCGGTGACCAGTTTAATCTTGTTGTTTCAAAACTTAGTTAATTTTCGCTGGGTAGATAACCATCAAAGTTTCGCCTCGATGAATTTCAGATTACAATCTCTTGGGAACTTTTTTATACACCACAGAGCGGTGCATGATTGCTAGAACATAAACTTTGTTTTTATTTATTCTAAAAACAACACGATAATCTCCAACCCGAAGTTTTCGGTAGCCCTTTAGAGACCTGCGTAGTGGTCTCCCATAAAAATCTGGGGCCGTAGTAAGTTTCTCTTTTATCGCCAGTCTAATTTTGTTACGCCAAAGTTTGGGAAGGCTAACGATGTCATCGGTAACTACTTTGGAGTGATATAAAATTTCAAAACTTAACGCCATGCAGTTTTGTGGATGATAAATTTGGCAGACGAGGTGTCGCGACTTTCAGCTATGACATTGAGAGTGTTGTCCTCTTCCATTTCAAGCGCGAAACGGAGTAAGTGCTCTGCCTTGGTTGCTTGGGGGACTTGATCGCGTTTGGCAAGTTTAATTAAAGCGCTGTTGAGTTCTTTGGAGACACTTATATTGATACGTTTTTTTATTGTAGGCATATATTCAAGTGTATCATAAGTGTATCACCTGTCAATTCCATTCTGATGGGCGGTAGAGGGCTTGAACCACCAAGGTTAAACCTCGGGGGTCTCACTATTTGTACATAGTTCACACATTATTAAATTATTGGTATAATAAAAAACATACAGACCAAATATGAAAGAAGATGGAGTATATGATGTGGTAATAGTTGGTGGGGGCGCATCCGGAACGGCGCTTTTGTACATCCTTGCCCGCTATACTTCTATCGCTCGTATTGCGCTCGTCGAAAAACATGCAGAAATTGGTTCCGTCAATTCTCGCGCGAACAACAATAGCCAGACATTGCATATCGGAGACATCGAGACCAACTATTCGGTCGAGAAAGTGAAGGAAGTAGCCTCCGCCTCTTCAATGGTAGCCTATTATGCACAGGCGCTTCCACTCGAAATACGTTCAAGGGTTTTATTTCCTACTCACAAAATGGTTCTTGGCGTGGGTAAGGAGGAAGTTGCAAAATTAGAGGAACGATTTGAGAATATCCACACAATCTTTCCGAATCTAAAGAAATTGAATCGTGCCGGTATCGAAGAGATAGAGCCGATGGTGGTGCGCGGACGGCCACCACACGAGCCAATAGTGGCACTCGCGCAAATGGGATATGCCGTCGACTACCAGAAGCTCGCAGAGTCATTGGTTGACCAGACACTCGCGCGCGCCGATGCCTCCGGGCGTGTTAAGATTTTTCTAGGTTCCCCGGTAACCGACGTGGAGCGCGATGCAGATGGTCAATGGAAAGTGTTGTGTGCGAACAGCCAGACGCTCCGAGCACGCGTCGTTGTTTTCGATGCTGATGCCTATTCGCTTCTCTTTGCCAAACGTCTCGGACTTGGTAAGGAGTTCTCGCTTATTCCTGTTGCGGGCACTTTTTTCTTCACGAATGAGGTTCTGAAGGGAAAGGTCTACACCGTGCAGGAGCCACGACTCCCTTTCTCTGCCATTCATGGCGATCCGGATGTTCGCGTGGAGGGAAAAACTCGTTGGGGTCCGACTGCTAGATTTTTCCCTGTTCTTGAAGCGCGAAGTTGGAAAACTTCGCTAGATTACTTTGCGGTTTCCGGTCTTCACCGACTTCGCACATGGAGAAGTTTTGCCGTTATATTGCTTGACCCTTTGCGCTTCTGGTATCTTCTGAGAAATCTTTTGTATGAAATACCACTTATTGCGCCATACTTTTTCGCACAACGAGTGCGAAAAATCGTACCGACGTTGACGGGAGCGGATTTTGTTCGCGCTCGCGGATTTGGTGGCATGAGATTACAGCGCGTGAATACAAATACACATGAATTACTTCTCGGTGAAGGAAAAATAATCTCCGACAACATGATCTTTAATATGACACCTTCGCCGGGGGCATCAGTCTGTCTCTACAACGCGGTGCGTGACATGGAACATATCTTGCGCTTTCTTGGATCGTCCGATGTATTCGACAAAACACGGCTTCAAAAAGAACTTTGTGACCCACGCGATTCGCTCATCCTACACGACCCATCTCTAGAGACGTCGTACGCTTCATAAAACTTTGTGCCGAGGAGGAGATTTGAACTCCTATGAGGTTTCCCTCACTGCGTTCTGAACACAGCGCGTATACCAATTCCGCCACCTCGGCAAATTTAGTCCTAGTGCGCGCTGAGGGATTCGGACCCCCGGCCTACTGTGTGTAAAACAGTCGCTCTAACCAACTGAGCTAAGCGCGCGTGCTTTATTTATACACTATTTTGGTTAAATCACAATATTAGACTGTGATAATTGATATTAAGTATGTTATACTTTACTTATGAAAGTTAAAGAAAGGGAACACGCTCGGAAGTTACGACAGGAAGGTAAATCAATGAATCAAATTATTGAAGAAACCGGTTATTCAAAGGCAAGTGTGAGTTTTTGGACTCGCGACATTGTGTTGACCCGTTCACAGAAAAATAAGATATCACTACGAGGAAGGAGTGTTGAGTCTATTGAGAGGAGGAGGATAAGTCGTCTCGCGAATATAGCAAATAAAAGGCGAGCCATAATGGATCTGGCGAAAGAAGATTTTACAAATTTAACCATAAGGGAATTAAAATTAGTGGGGGCGATGATTTATTGGGGAGAGGGTAGAAAAGTGGGGAATTGGACTGTTAGTCTGGCAAATAGTGATCCGCTAATTATCAAGGTCATGATGAGATTTTTTCGAGAAGTATGCAAGGTGCCGGAAGAAAAATTTCGTGGGCACATACATACTTTTGAAAATGCTTCTGTGTATAAGGCCGAGAAATACTGGTCTCTAATATCTGGAATACCATTGGCACAGTTTTATAAGACGTATACCAAACCAAGTAAAGGAAGTTTGCAAAAAAGACAAATGTTGCCTTACGGTACGTTGGACATATATGTTCATGACACGAAGTTATTCCTTACTATTAAGGGATGGATTGAAAAGATTGCAGAATTAGTTATAAATTAATGATCAACCTATCTAAAAACATTCTCTATGAAGATGACGATATTTTGGCCATCGACAAGCCGGCTGGTTTAATCGTGCACCCAGATGGGCGTACTGTAGAGCCAAGTGTGTCTGAATGGTTTGCGTCAGCATATCCCAAGTCTAAAGATGTGGGTGAAAAGCTTCGCGACATAGAACGTCCTGGAGTTGTGCATCGAATCGACAGAGATACTTCTGGGGTGCTTCTTCTAGCAAAGACAGATGTAGGGCACGAAACTCTCAAAGAACAGTTTCAAAATAGAAAGATAGATAAGGTCTACCATCTATTCGTCTACGGCAACATTAAAGATGATTTGGGCTCTATCAATCTTCCTATAGGCAAAAGCGTTAGCAATTTTAGAAGGTGGTCCGCCCAAAGAGGCGCCCGAGGCGAGAAGAGGGAAGCCCTCACCTATTTTAAAGTTATTAAAAGGTCTATTGATAAGAGCTACACATTTTTAGAAGCGAAACCAAAAACAGGGAGGACACACCAAATCAGAGTGCATTTCAAAGCTATTCATCATCCAGTTATTTGCGACAAGCTTTATGCCTCCAATAAACCAATTTTACTAGGATTCAATCGTTTAGCCCTTCATGCTCGCTCTATCACTTTCAAAAATGTTTCAGGTAAGCAGGTTACTGTAGAGGCTCCTTACCCAGAGGATTTTTCTAAAGCCATAAAAACCTATATTTAAAAGCCACAAATTAAAACCACAGAAATCCTTAATCTCTCATCTAAATAGGTGTATAATTGAAA
>PCVB01000003.1:5148-6454 GCA_002787855.1 Candidatus Zambryskibacteria bacterium CG11_big_fil_rev_8_21_14_0_20_42_18
TAAATAGGTGTATAATTGAAAAAGATAGGGAGTACCTTAAAAGCTGAGGAATCCATTAGCGAGAAGCTCAAAGGAGAATGAAATGAAATACGGAATGCTTAGCCTAATCTCCTCTGGTGGTCGCAGATTACCATCGAGGCAACCGACGGCAAGGAGACCATCGCTAAGGACAAGGATGTCTTTGTTGCCAGCGTGGACATGCTTGTCGTCGGCCTCGGCGTGTTCGTTGCGCGGCTTCTCGGACGGCTGCGTCTGGGGCGCCTGGCGCGGGCCTCGCGTGGTGGTCCCGCAACTGGCCTTGGAGCCCTAAGGTTCCAGACTCTGTGTCCCTTATGTCCCTCGGGCGCTTCGATTCATATCGGAGCGCCCTTTAATTTGTATTGAAGCAATTATTGTGTTAAAGTGATACCCACTAGTAATAAAATGAACAGAGTAATAAGCCCAGTAAATATAGAAGAAAGACAGGCGCTCAAAATGAGAGCTGGCGATACTGTGCGTGTCTGGCAGAAGATTGTGGAGAAGGGCAAGACCCGTCTCCAGGCTTTCGAAGGTTTGGTACTTGCTACTAAACACGGCAAGGAGGCCGGGGCCACTTTCACGGTCCGTCGCACCGCCTCTGGTGTTGGAGTGGAGAAAATTTTTCCACTCTATTCTCCAGTTATAGATAAGGTTGAGATGGTGAAGCGTTCCAAGGTTCGCCGTGCCAAGCTCTACTATATACGCGAGAAGGCGGCCAAAGAGATTAGCCGTCAAATGAGAAACATCAGAACAACCAAGGATGAGGAAGAAGTGGTTTCTGAAATAGAGGCGGAGTAATATAAACAACATGCGCGGGTGTTGAAATTGGTAGACAAGCTACCTTGAGGTGGTAGTGCCCGCAAGGGCGTGGAGGTTCAAGTCCTCTCCCGCGCACCACTTCGCTCTGTATTAACAGAGCTATGCTGTGCTAGCACCAAAACTAACTTTTTGTCTACAGTTGTATAATAAAGAAGGTCTAGCATTATTAAAGGGAAGAACGCGTCTAAATAATATTTGAAGATTTTGAGGAGACTCTACGAGAAATTTGAGAGATACATTTCACCTCTGGCCCTGATCAGTGGTTTTATTTTCGACTTTTTTACTTTAAAGAGAGTAGATTTTCTTTGGGATAATTTCTTAATCATTCTTTATCTTATCTTTGCTGGCGTGAGTATTATCATCATAAATTTATTTGAGACTGACAGACCCAGAAACAAATTTATTGAAAATATTTATGAATTCCTTCCTCTCTTTCTCCAGTTTTCTTTTGGAGGACTTTTTAGTGCCT
>PCVB01000012.1 GCA_002787855.1 Candidatus Zambryskibacteria bacterium CG11_big_fil_rev_8_21_14_0_20_42_18
TCGAAAGAGACATCTCTATAATAAAAGAGGTCAAATCTTTCTTTCAAATAGTAAAAATCTTGAAACAGGAGAAGCCAGAAGTCTTTCATGTAAATAGCTCCAAGATGGGTGGGTTGGGCGCGCTGGCTGGAAGAATTGCAGGCGTGAAGAAAATTATTTTTACCGGACATGGTTGGGCTTTCAATGAACCGCGACCACGACGGCAGAAAAATATCATAAAGTTTTTTACTTGGATTACAATACTCCTGTCATATAAGACTATCTGTGTGTCTAGTAAAACAAGAAAGGATGTAAGAGGGTGGCCTTTTATAAAAAACAAGCTCATTCTTATTCATAACGGGGTATCAAATTTTGATCTTGTAAAACGTAGTGACAAAACATTTACAGTTGGCACCACATCTGAACTGCACAAAATAAAAGGGTTGGATGTTTTACTTCTCGCGTGGAAAAAGTTTATCAAAAAATACGAAGCTAAACTTATCATCATCGGAACGGGAGAAGAGAGGTCTAACCTCGAAAATATGGCCAGAAACTTGGGTATTTCCGATTCAATTATTTTCATGGGGTTTGTAGAAAACGCAAGGTCATTGCTTTCTAACTTTGATATTTTCTGTATGCCTTCTCGCTCTGAAGCTCTACCATACGGAATTCTTGAGGCCGGGCTTGCCGAACTACCGGTTATAGCAACACCCGTTGGAGGTATACCGGAAATTATCGAGAGTGGAAGAAATGGGGTCTTGGTTCCAGTTGAGAATGATGAAATTCTATTTTCTACTCTTGTCCTCTTAGCGGAAGACAAGGAGCTTAGAAAACGGCTGGGCACAAATTTAAAATCTTCTATAGAAGAAAATTTTTCCTTCGAACAAATGGTTACAAAAACTTTCGCCTTATATTAGGTTAGAGTCTCGGCCCTTGTGAGTGACGCTTCGTGCTAGAGAGTATCCCCAACGTGAACCATTCTGTGACTAAGTGTGATCCACCGTAACTCATAAAAGGGAAGGTGAGGCCCGTCACAGGTAAAACCCCCATATTCATACCCGCGTGGACTGTAATTTGGATAGCAAACCACGCGACCACACCAAAGCCTAGGAAAGTTTCGAAATTAGTTGCAGCTAACCCAGCATTACTCGTAATTCTTATAAGTAAGATAAGACAAAGCGAAAGCAAAATCACCGTACCAACAAAGCCCCACTCTTCAGCAAAAGCCGCGAAAATAAAATCAGTTTCATATTCCGGGAGATACTCCAGTTTCGACTGACTCCCTTGCCCAATCCCTTTACCGAAAATTTCTCCTGAACCTACAGCAATCGTCGACTGGTAAGCGTTATAACCGGCGCCTTGGATATCTGCGAGAGGATGAATAAAAGAAACAATGCGAGCCTTCTGATATGGAGCGAAAACAAATGTCCATAAAATGGCAGAGACAACTATACCTAAAATAGCGACGAAAGCGAGGTGCTTCTTGGAAATACCGGAAACTAGAACCATACCTAACCATATTCCAAAAATAACCATCGCCCCACCGAAATCCGGTTGTAAAAAGACTAGACCGAAAATGAGAAAGGTATAAACGCCAGAGACTAGAATATGACGCAAGTTCTTTATCTCTATGTGCCTACGTGAAAGATACTTAGAGAGCATGAGAATAATAACCAGTTTAGCAATTTCAGAAGGCTGAAGGGCAAAGGCTCCAAATTGAAACCAGCTTCTTGCCCCTCCAGTGAACTGTCCAGCTAGAAGGAGAACAAGAAGGACTCCGAGAGTAATGATAAAAATGGAAACAAGAACTTTAGTCCCTCTTAGAAACCGCCAATCAATTGTGGTCGCGACAAAAAATATAATAAGCGAAAAAAGTAACCAAATGCTCTGGCGAAAAATAAATTGATTTTCTCCAGAAAAAGAATTCATCGTGACCAAGCCTGCAAGAGAGATGAGAAATGCCGGTACAAACATATACCAGTCAACATGAAGCCTGTCTTTAAACTGAACTATTGTTTCAATCATTTTAGGAAACTCCTGTCTGGGAAAATTCTTACATAAACATTTATCTTGGCTAAACCAATTTTACAAATCTTGGTTGCGATTTGTTGATAGATGTCGTTGAGTTCATTTGTAGAAGGAGCGAAATAAGCTTCGGATGTAGAAGTTGCAATCCTTTTCAATAAATCTACATCGACGTTTTTGCCCAAACCAATAGTATAAATACTTATACCATCTTTCTTTGCTAACTCTGCCGACTCTAGAGCATGGGTCTTGGGATAATCCTTAACTCCTGCCTTGTCGGGCAAAGTGGCAACCCCGTCTGTAAGAAGAACGAGGGCTTTGTCAGTCCCTTTTCTATGTCTTAATGAATTTAATTCCTCTCTCGCAGACAAGATACCGGCTCCAATATTTGTATTCTGGGCACTAGTGGTGGCTATCGAGATATCATTGACTGCTTGACGAATAGTTATCAGATTAAAGCCTAGGGTCGCGTCTATTGGCTGACTGGATTCATTGGCAAAGGATACGAGAGAATGTTGAATATTTTTGCCAAATTGGCTAATAAAGTAGAGAGCGGTATTTTTAACATCAGTCAGTGGTTGAGGTGGATTTAGCCCCAAGTCGTTCATACTCCCAGAGCGATCAATCACTAGAGACACGTCTGCTGGGTAGTCACAAATATTGTTCCCCGTTTCTCTAAAGGGCTCTGGCCAAGTAAATACGAGCGGGGCGGTCTTGCCTGCCGGTAGTGTTTCTATAAAAGTTTTAGAGGCAGCATAGATATTGCCAGACTCGTCGGAGACAATGGCGATGAGATCAATATTAGAAACATTTTCTAGAGATAAATTGGTGATATTGGCATCCAAATGCGGGCTGGTAATCTCACGTGAGAGATTGAGCCCCTCCACCTTAAGCTCCGGTACAGGGGAAACATTTTTCTGCCAGACAAGGCTGTCCTCTTTCCATTCAAAGGTGACTCTTGTCGGCTTTACCCCTTCTCCAAGATTAAACGGTCCTTCAAATATAGCGAAAGTAGCTCCCTTGGGAACAAAGGTATCTCCTTCTATCACCTTAATGGGTATAGTATTTTGTGCTTCATAAACTTTAAAGGTATAACCAGCTCGATAAATCTCTCCGAGAGTATTTGTATTATTAACAGAGACAACCACTTCAAAAGTGTTTTCGGAAACCTTCAGTACCCGAGGGTCACCATTGAGAACAAGTGGCAACGATTCGGCAGTACAGAGCAATCTACACGAGCCACCACAATCAATACCGGTCTCATCACCGTTTTGTTTAGTATCAAAACAAGTTGGAGCATCATACAGCCAGAAAAATAGAGGGGCGCCAATTAAAGTGACGAGAGCAAGAGCAACAATAGAAAAAATAATTCTTTTGCGTTCTATAGACCATTGATTCATATATATAGTGTATCAAATACTTTGTTCTGGCGGCTACCTACTTTCCCCTTGCGAGTATCATCGGTACTACAGAGCTTAACTTCCGTGTTCGGAATGAGAACGGGTGTGACCCCTGCGTCGAGCCACCAAAACAAAACATTTGATAAATTGCAAATTTACCCCGACTTGTCCCGAATTATATCGAGGGAGTGAAGTCGAGGGGTTGATTTCATTTAGCAAGACAGAGTTAGTGAAGTGATTCCTATGTTTCCTAATAGGATTCGAGCAATTAGTACGCCTCGGCTCAACACATTGCTGTGCTTACACCTAGCGCCTATCAACCTAGTAATCTCCTAGGGCTCTCAACGATTCCTAATCTTGGGGTTGGCTTCATTCTTAGATGCTTTCAGAATTTATCCTTTCCCGATTTAGCTACCCTGCGGTGCCCTTGGCAGGACAGCAGGCACACCAGAGATCGGTTCAATTTGGTCCTCTCGTACTAAAATCAAATCCCCTCAAGAATCGAACGCCTGCAGAAGATAGGAGTCCAACCTGTCTCACGCTTGTTTCCACTTATTACTAAGTGCAATGGACTATAACTTTATCTTTCTCTTACGAGCTAAGATACCTGACGTTTAGTCTCTACGGGCAAATTTTCTTTCTTTTTTTGGAATAGTTCAATTCTCTATAAGAATCAACTAAAGCCAATAAAGATTGGAAATCTTTCTCATTCTCCACTTTTTCCTTCAAAGACAGAATTTTCTTCATTAGAGAAATCTGTTTTTTCTTAAAAATCGAGAACGGTTCAACGATCAATAGAAATTCTTTTATCTCGGCCATCTTGTTGATAGTCAACTCAAGAATTCCGTCTTTTCTTTTTCTTATATAGCCCAGATTGATCATTCCATGCAATCGTCTCAAAGCATCTTCCGACTTTTCCGATTGGAAAAGTATGATGCTTGGAGCAATCTGATAATCAAACCTATAAGAGTTGTTTGGCTTAGCGCGGACATAAATACTGCCATCACCATCCAAAAACCCTGCTATATAAGCTCTTTGTTGAACAGAAAGATTCATTTTCCCTCGGTATTATCCTAACATGTGTTGGGTTAGGACTCCACCGATATTAGTCAGTTTGTCTGTGAATATTTCTATCCACAGCCGCCGTGATTGGTTTGGTCTCTCCTCTAGTCCTAGGGATTCAGATTGTTCAAATTATGATTTATCACAACCTGAACGGTCTGAACCCAGCTCACGTAACTTTTTAAATGGCGAACAG
>PCVB01000015.1:0-4733 GCA_002787855.1 Candidatus Zambryskibacteria bacterium CG11_big_fil_rev_8_21_14_0_20_42_18
AAAATTAGCCAAAGAACATAAGTTTGAAGACGCGGAGAAAACAAAGAGGCAAATTTTCGCTCTGAATCATATCCAAGACATCGCTTTAATAAAATCAACAGTGTCAAAGAGACACTTTGACACTAAGCTTTTTGAACCTTTTCGCATTGAAGCGTATGACATTGCGCATATTTCTGGCACAAGCGTGGTGGGGGTGATGACGGTTATTGAAAATGGAGAATTAAATAAAAGTCAGTATAGAAAATTTAAAATAAAAGATGATAAGAATAATGACACTCTAAATCTCAAGGAGGTTCTAGTGAGAAGATTCAATCATCCAGAATGGCCTTATCCCAATCTCATCGTGGTAGACGGCGGTCGTGGCCAGATTAATGTCGCTAAAGGAGTTTTAAAGAAACTTGGACCCGATATTGACGTCGCCTCTGTCGTGAAAGATGAGAGACATAAAGCTCGAGAAATTATCGGCGACCAAACTCATGCTCGGGAAATCCTTCTGGCCAACTCGGAAGCCCACCGTTTCGCTATAGGGTTTCATAGAAGACTGCGTGGAAAAGGTTTCAGAATATAATATAATTTAGTTATGAATCTTTCTTCAAAGACGAGAGTGGCGGTCTTGCGTGGCGGACCTTCAAGTGAGTATGAAGTTTCTTTAAAAACAGGGGAACACATTCTATCGACCCTACGCGAGCTCTCAGAAGATTATGAGCCCATAGATATTTTCATATCTAAAGATGGCGAGTGGCACAAAGAAGGCCTAGTACAAGAGCCTTATCGCGCTCTAGAATATGCGGATGTCGTCTGGAATGCTCTCCACGGCGAGTATGGCGAAGACGGTCAGGTGCAAAGAGTTTTAGAGTCCTTAAATATTCCTTTCACGGGCTCCAGCGCTGTGGCTTCAGCTCTTTCTATGAACAAAGATATGGCCAAACGTATTTATGATAAACACTCTCTCAACACTCCCATGCATAATCTCGTTTGTAAAGAAGATTTGTCTGGGGACAAACTTGTTGGTATCTTCCAAACATATTTGCCACCGGTGATAGTCAAACCAGCCAACGCCGGTTCCTCTGTCGGTATGCGCATGGCGCACAGCTTCAGTGAGTTGAAAGAGGCGATAAAAGAAGCTTTGGAGCACTCTGATAGAGTAATGGTGGAAGAATTTATCAAAGGTCGAGAGGCTACGTGCGGAGTGGTTGATAACTTTCGAGATGAAAAACACTACGCTCTCGCGCCAATAGAGATAAAGATAGCTAGTGGTAAAACTTTTTTTGACTACGATGCCAAGTATAGTGGTAAAACACGAGAGATCTGTCCCGGTGATTTCAGCCAAGCTGAAGGCGCTACGATAGAAGAGATGAGTAAAGAGGCGCATCGCGCGTTAGGTTTGAGACACTACTCTCGTTCCGATTTTATAATTACACCTAAGGGGAAAATTTATATTTTGGAAACCAACTCTCTTCCGGGGATGACCGCGGAATCTCTTTTGCCGAAAGCCCTTAATACTATCGGCTGCAGTTCAAAAGACTTTATCGACCACATCATCAAACTTGCATTGTGATATGAGTGAAATTTATTGTATAGTTTCTGGACGTGTCCAGATGATGATGTTTCGAGACTTCACCCTGCGCAAGGCAGGGGCTCTTGGGCTCAAGGGTAGTGTACGGAACCTTAAAAATGGTACGGTAGAAGTCATCGCCCAAGGGGAGAAAGAAAAATTAGAGGCGTTTATAAAGTATTTAAACAAAGGTTCTTTACTGTCACATGTAGATAATGTAGAAGTGACATGGAGAGAAACTAAATCTGTTTTTGATAGGTTCTATATAGTATATTCACGATAATTATGGACAAAAAAATACCCCAATGCATTGGTATCATTTTGGATGGTAACCGTCGCTGGGCGAAGGCAAGAAGTCTTTCTTCGTTTGAAGGGCATAAAGAAGGGGCAGATAGATTGCGAGACGCCGTCTATTGGGTGAAGGCCCGAGGTGTGAAGCATCTTGTGGTCTATGCCTTTTCTACAGAAAATTGGAATCGTAGCGAAGAAGAGGTTTCTCATATGATGAATCTAGCTCATGCGCTAGTAGAGAAAATGTTTTCCAAAATCTCTGAAGATAATATTTGTATCAAATTTGTGGGAGAGCGTGGGCGTTTTGATAAAAGAATGCAAGAAGATATGAGGCGCGTTGAGGAGGAGAGTAAGTCAAATGACGCTTTTACTGTCTGGGTTTGTATTTCTTATGGCGGAAGAGCGGAAATTGTGGAGGCTGCCAGAGCGGTGGCGGTGGAGGGGGAAATTACAGAAGAATCTCTGGCAAAAAATCTCTGGACCAACGGTATGCCTGACCCCGATATCATTATCCGCACTGGCGGAGAGAAACGACTTTCTGGATTTCTACCGTGGCAGAGTGTTTATAGTGAACTTTTCTTTATTGATAATTATTGGCCGGATTTTAGTGAAGCTATTTTAGATTCTGTACTCCGAGAATATGCCCAACGTGAACGCAGAATGGGGAAGTAGCCACGTGTGCAACACTCGGTGTCGCACATTTATAAAAAAATCGGACCCCAATTGGGGTCCATTGTCTTGTGATGATGTTTCGGTGTTATGGCGCGAATTTCTCTAGGTTTACAAGTATCCATACTTGCTTGTTGAAGTTTCTAGATATCTCCGACTTCATCCAATCGAAATACTTTTCGTTTTCGAGGTCGTGCCAACGTTTGAGTTCTTCGCCGTACTTCCAGTACTGGGTGAGCACTAGAATAGCGCAGGTGTTCAGGTAATCGATGCTAATGTATTTAGCATTCTTACCAGAATATTTCGTGATGAGTTCCTCTTGAACATCTAGGAGCATGGCTTCCGCCACATCACAAAGTCTCTCTCCCTTTGCCATATAGAACTGCATGAGTCGTGCCCACCGTTCAGTGTAGTCAGCGATATCACTGACGGATTCGTTCTTGAAAAGGCGCCACGCGATATCATTTACCAACTCAATCTTTGGTGCCTTTTTCAATCTTTCTTCTACTATGCTTGCGCATGGTGTTTTCATGCTCTTACCCTCCTGTGTCAAATTTGCTCAATCCATCACAATTTGAGCATAAAAATATCTTTTTGGCAAATTACCTATACTACTGTTTGAGACCCAATCCGGTTTTTATAAAATACCAATTAAGGCCGGCGAGAATAGAAATCAGTAGGACCAAGACGCCAGTAGAGATCCATAACGCGATATCGGCACTACCGAGGAAGCCGTAGCGGAAGCCGTTGATGAGATAGAAGAGTGGGTTAGTGTATGTCAGTGTCTGCCACCACTCTGGAAGTTGATGTATCGAGTAGAAGACGCCCCCGAGGTAGACAAGTGGAGTGAGGACGAAGGTTGGCACGATGTTTATACCATCCATCGACTTCGCATAGATACCATTCACAAGTCCTGCCAGAGAGAAGACAAGTGCGGTCAAGAATGCAAAGCCCGCGATGATGAGTACCGAGGCAATAGGTAAACTAAGTCCAGTAAAAAAGAGTGCCACAATGAGTACCAGAGCACCTGTGATGATACCCCGCAAGACTCCTCCTCCGATAAATCCAGCGATGAGGAGCCAAGGTGGTGTGGGGGAGACGAGGACTTCGTCGATGGAGCGCATAAAAAACTTTGAAGAAAAGAATGTGAAAGAAGTATTGGCATACGAGGTAGTGACTATCGCGAGCATGACAAGCCCCGGCACAACGAAGGTCATATAGTCTACTCCTTGTATCTCTCCAATCCTAGAGCCGAGTATGGTACCGAAGACGAGGAAGTATAAAACAGAGGTGACAACAGACGGGATGAAAGTTTGTACCCAGATACGAAACATCCGCACCACATCCTTGCGAAGCATCGTATAGAGCGAAATCCATTTTTGATACGGTGTCATAATATTATTTACTCTCTGATGTTAACTTGAGGAAAACTTCTTCGAGTCTACCTCCCCGATATCCCTCCTTGGTCTCTCCACCTGTATCATGCAGAGCGAGAATTTCTGCCATAGTGCCGTTAGCGACAATCTGCCCTTTGTTGATGATGGCGACGTGTGAGGCGAGTTGCTCCGCTTCTTCTAGGTAGTGCGTTGTCAGAAGGATCGTGAGACCATTTTTCGTGAGTTTGCGTAGATACTCCCACATGCTTCTACGCAGTTCCACATCGACTCCGGCAGTCGGTTCGTCGAGGATGAGAAAGCGTGGCTCGTGTACAAGCGCTCGGGCAATCATCAAACGTCTCTTCATCCCACCGGAGAGAGTAAGACTGTTTTGGTGCATCTTCTCACCAAGTCCGAGATCTTCAAGAAGTTTTTTTGCCCTTGGTATCGCCACAGAACGCGGTATACCATAATACCCAGCTTGGTTGACGACAATGTCGAAGGGCTTTTCGAAGGGATTGAAGTTTATCTCCTGTCCCACAAGTCCAATCTGCGCCTTCGCTAGCTCGGTATCCTTTTCAATATCGTGCCCAAAGACTTTTACAGAACCCTCTGACTTATTCACCAAGCCACAAGTGATGCCGATGATCGTTGTCTTACCAGCGCCGTTTGGTCCGAGTAGGGCGAAGAAGTCTCCACGAGGGACAGCAAGCGTTACATCTTTGAGAGCCACTGTGCCCGTCGCATATGTTTTTGAAAGATTTTTTATTTCAAGCGCGAGGTCATTACTCATCGCATGATATTATCATCAAATTAAGAATTTCAAAATTGCGCTATAATTA
>PCVB01000015.1:4799-5099 GCA_002787855.1 Candidatus Zambryskibacteria bacterium CG11_big_fil_rev_8_21_14_0_20_42_18
TCAAGTTTCTGACACATGGGCATGGTTTGAAAGTAGAAGATGTCATAGGCACCGCAGTTTTTGAAGAAGAGCATCATGAAATGGTGCTGGTCAAGGATATTGAGGTATATAGTTTGTGTGAGCACCATATGCTTCCTTTTGTTGGCAGAGCACACGTTGGTTATATTCCCAATGGGCAGGTAATCGGACTTTCAAAAATTGCCAGAGTGGTAGATATGTTTGCACGGAGGTTGCAATTGCAAGAGCGCTTAACAAAAGATATTGCTGATGCGTTGGATAAGGGTTTGAAGCCCTTAGGGG
>PCVB01000015.1:5124-5297 GCA_002787855.1 Candidatus Zambryskibacteria bacterium CG11_big_fil_rev_8_21_14_0_20_42_18
TTTTTGTATGATTATGAGAGGTGTCGAAAAGCAAAATAGTAAAACAATAACTTCAGCCATGCGTGGCTCATTTTTAAAAGACCAAAAATCTCGTGAAGAATTTCTCAAACTCGCGATGGGTTGATCTGGCGGGGAAATTCAATCGGGTGGACCCTACCGGATTCGAACCGGTG
>PCVB01000015.1:5384-6686 GCA_002787855.1 Candidatus Zambryskibacteria bacterium CG11_big_fil_rev_8_21_14_0_20_42_18
ATAAGCCTCGAAGGGCCCATGGTATAGCAGTAACACGCGTCCATGGCATGGACGAGTCCGGGGTGCGACTCCCCGTGGGTCCACTAAGATTGTTAGAACAAGTCAGCCACAACCAACATCCTTAGAAACTTGAGAATGTAAGGATGTTGTGTATGATGAATCTATGGCGAAGTTAAAAACAGCGAAACAAATGGAGCGACACCTTAAAGGAATAGCCAATCATCACCGGATCGGAATTTTGCTATTTATTGCTAGAAATGATGGGGCAACGCTAGATGACATTGTTACGGCTCTCGGTGCAAACGAAAAGACTCTCGGCGAGCATGCACGGAGACTATCAGTTGCTGGATTAGTAAATAAAAAATACCGTGGTAAATTTGTGGAACACACGCTCTCACCTTATGGCAAGACGTTCGTCAACTTTCTACAGTCATTCCAAAAGATTTAACAACATACCCTTACAAACTCCAGTTTATAAGGGTGTAGAAAAAACAAATTTATGAAACTTAGTAATTTTTTTAAATTAGTGATAGCAGTAACAGTTTCGGAAGCCGCGGGAAAGAATTTGATAAAATAAATCTATGTTTTTGGAAACTCTTTATATTTTAATAATCTCGGCTTCGCCACTTGTTGAACTCCGCGGAGCGATTCCCGTCGCTGTAGCGGTCTACAACTTCTCCCCGTGGCTAGCTTACTTTATCTCTGTAGCGGGCAACATGATCCCGCCACTTCTTTTAATCCCGTTTCTCGGCAAGATTGACGCCTTTCTTTCAATAAGATTCGAGTGGTGGAGGCGGGTCTTCGCATATTTTCTGGAAAAAACTAGAAATAATCACTCCAGAAAATTTGAATTGTTCAAAGAATTTGCCCTCGTCATTTTAGTCGCCATACCCTTACCTTTCACCGGCGCCTGGACCGCTTCGCTAGTGGCCCACATCTTCGGCATACCTTTTCGCAAAGCTATTCCGCTTATTCTTCTCGGAGTTTTGATCGCCGGAGCCATAGTTTTGGCCGCGACTCTCGGATTGATTACATTTCTCGCTCTCTAAAGGCTATTTTAGGGGTATTGCTTTATAAGTTTATGTGCTATAATGATACGGATACATTATTTTAACCATTAGAATCATAATTTATGGACAAAGTTACAGGATATTGTGTGAAGTGTAAGGCTAAGGATAGAGAGATGAAAGACGTGCAACATGTAGAAATTAAACCTGGTCGTCCGGCTGCCAAGGGTACTTGTACCGTCTGCGGTACTGGGATGTATAGGATTCTCCCTAAGTCAGCCGCTTAGTTTTGGTT
>PCVB01000024.1 GCA_002787855.1 Candidatus Zambryskibacteria bacterium CG11_big_fil_rev_8_21_14_0_20_42_18
TAAAAAAGCTGACGTTATTCATTTCGTAGAGGTAAAAAGCGTTTCTTGTGTAACTTTTGATAATATCTCCGGAGATTATAGGCCCGAAGACAATATGCACCCTTGGAAATTGAAACGGCTCTCAAGAGTAATTCAAACCTATTTATTAGACAGGAAGATTGATACCGATTGGCAACTTGATCTCATAACGGTCAGAATAGACCAGAAGAATAGGAAAGCGAGAGCAGAAATACTTGAGAATATTATTATTTAGATTGTAATTCTGCATTCTCGTGTTAGGATATGCAACTGCAGGACTTCTAGAGTTACGGGCTGTAGTACAGCGGTAGTATACACGCTTCGGGAGTGTGAGACCCGAGTTCGATTCTCGGCAGCCCGATGCCAACAAAAGTGTGCTAGCATAGTTTCTGTTCCTCACTACGGGCTGTATGAGTACATCAGCTCGGTCGTTCGGAAACAATGAGCATGTAAACATTCTCGCTGTTCCTCACTACGGGCTGTAGTATAGTGGTAGTATACTTGCTTTGGGAGCATGAGGTCTGGGTTCGATTCCCAGCAGCCCGAATTAAAATATAGTCTAAGTGGAAGCGGGCTTGCCCCGCCGAAGCTTTAGCGAAGGCGGGGTGTGGTATAACGGTATTACTCATGGCTGGGGGTCATGCAACCCGGGTTCAACTCCCGGCACTCCGAAAGTTAGCAACGCGGGATTAGTTTAGTGGTAAAACGACAGTTTTCCAAACTGTAGTCGGGAGTTCGATTCCCCCATCCCGCACTATCGATTTCTCAAACAAAATAAGTTATTATCTTCTCACCTGCGACTATGGTTTAGTGGTAGAATGCGTCCTTGCCAAGGACGAGATGGGAGTTCGATTCTCCCTAGTCGCACACTTCGATAAACTCAGTGTAAACTCTTCGACTCACTTCGCTCGCTCAGTGTAAACATATTATAATAAAGTAACGCCCCCATAGCTTAATGGATAGAGTACTCCGCTTCGGACGGAGTGATGTGGGTTCAATTCCTGCTGGGGGCACCCTTCGACTCGCTTCGCTCGCTCAGGGCAAGCCCAAATAAAATGAAACAAGATAAGCATAAGTTTGAGATTCCAAAAGAAATAGCGAATGTCTCGCAAGTGCTTTCGCGTGCCGGATTTGAAAATTTTCTAGTGGGTGGATGCGTGCGCGACCTCATCATTGGCAGAACTCCAAAAGATTGGGATATCGCCACTATTGCCTTACCTGAAGACATAATAAAACTTTTCCCAAAAACATTTTATGAAAATGATTATGGAACTGTCGGGGTAGTAGACGAAAATGTTGAAGATGTGACTCTGCGTACAGTTGAGGTGACTCCCTACAGACTGGAATCAGGGTATTCAGATTTCCGTCGACCTGATAGTGTCGAGTGGGGCAAAACTATCCAAGACGACCTGGCACGTAGAGACTTCACTGTGAACGCCCTTGCTTACAGTATCGAAAATGAAGAGCTCTTGGACTTATTTGAAGGACAAAAAGATATTGAAAAGAAACTTATCCGCACTGTAGGAAACCCTGACGAGAGGTTTGGAGAAGATGCCCTGCGCATGCTTAGAGCCTTGCGCCTGGCCAGTGAACTTAATTTTGCTATAGAACTAGAAACTCAAAACGCGATAGAAAAAAATTCTAAACTCCTAGAACATATTTCTAGCGAACGTATCCGCGATGAGTTTAGTAAAATTATTCTCTCTGACGAACCAGCTCTTGCTCTTGACCTAACTGCCCGTCTTGGACTTTTGAAATACATTTCACCGGAGTTTGAGAAGGGGATAGGAGTAGAACAAAACCAAGCCCATGCCTATACTGTCTGGGAACACCTGCTTCGCAGTCTTAATCACTCTGCAAAGAAAAATTTTCCATTCCACGTGCGCTTGGCTGCCTTCATCCACGACGTCGCTAAACCTCATACAAGAGTGTGGAAAAACAATCAGTGGACCTTCTATGGCCACGAAGTTGTTGGGGCAAAACTCGCAAGAATTATTCTAGAAAACCTTAGATTTCCTAAAGAAACTATAGACAAAACAGTCAAATTGGTACGCTGGCACATGTTCTTTTCTGACACAGAACAAATCAGCCTAAGCGCAGTCCGTCGTATCATCCGCAATGTCGGAGTTGATTTGATTTGGGACCTTGTCAATCTTCGCACTTCAGACCGTATTGGAACCGGTCGCCCCAAAGAAGTCCCTTATCGTCTGCGTAAATATAAGTCGATGATAGAAGAGGCTCTGCGTGACCCTATTTCTGTCAAACAATTGGCCTTAAATGGAGCTTCAATAATGAAACTTACAAACACAGGCCCTGGTCCGCACATTGGTTTCATATTGGAAATACTTCTATCAGAAGTTTTAGAAAAACCAGAACTCAATACTAAAGAATATTTGGAGAAAAGAGTCTTAGAGTTACACGCCTTGGAAATAAAAGAATTGGCAGTCTTGGGCAAAGAAGCCAGAATAAAAAACGAAGGCGAGGAGGAAAAAGAAGTGGGAAAGATTAGAGAGGAATATAAAGTGGACTAAAGTCTTGTCTGACGAACAAACAAAAAATCCTGTCCTCGCCCTGCCTAACTCAGGCGGGGTGAACGGGATTTTTGTTTAAACTGTTGAGTAAACGCTCGTTTATCTAACAGCCTCTTTCAATGCTTTGGCTGGACGAAACTTTGGCACCCTCATTGATGGAACCGAGATGGCTTCACCTGTGCGAGGGTTCCTAGCTTGTCTAGCGGCGCGAACTTTAGTGGAGAAGATACCGAGACCAGCGATTGAAACTTCGCCTCCCTTCTTTAGAGTGGAAACTATAGAATCAATTACTGTGTCCACGACTTCTTCAGCTTGCACCTTCGTGCCATTGAGTTTGCCGTGCACTGCATTTGCAATATCTACCTTATTCATTATCTACTATTTTTATTTAATAAATTTGACTCTACAATACCTATAGACTCATATTTAATTATATACTAAGCCATTTTATCTAGCAAACTCAACGGATCTGGCCTCACGGATAACATTAACCTTAATCTCCCCGGGGTATTTAAGTTCGTTTTCTATACGAATAGCTATATCTCTAGCCAATTTTTTGGCCTCTAGGTCAGTGACCTTCTCTGGTAGGACAAAAACTCGAACCTCACGACCGGCAGCCAAGGCGTAGGCCTTCTCCACACCCTCGAAAGAAAGAGCGATGGCTTCGAGGTCCTCTAGGCGTTTAATATAACGCTCCGCGGTATCTCGACGAGCTCCGGGTCTAGAACCAGATATAGCATCTGCTGTTTGTACGATGATAGATTCAACGGTTTCATATGGATATTCTTCATGATGCGACTGCATCGCCTTGATAACATCTTCGGAAATATTAAATTTCTGTAAAATTCTACGGCCAATATCAACGTGAGTGCCGGAAACTTCGTGGTCCAAAGCCTTGCCAATATCGTGAAGCAAGGCTCCCGCTCTGGCCACTGCCACATTAGCTCCAAGCTCTATAGCAATCATTCCCGCAAGATGACTCATCTCTATTGAGTGATTGAGCACATTCTGACCATAACTCGTACGGAAGTGGAGCCGTCCTAGGATAGAAATAAGCTTGGGGTCGAGATTATAAATTTCACACTCAATGGCTGCTTGCTCGCCCTTATCTTTGATAATTTTATTTATCTCTTGAGTAGCGTCCTCCACCATCTCCTCAATCTTAGATGGTTGGATGCGTCCATCGGCAATCAAATTTTCCAAAGCAAGCTTTGCTATCGCTCTACGCACCGAACTGAAAGACGACAGAGTAATGGAGTTGGGGGTATCGTCCACGATAACTTCCACTCCGGTGACGCGTTCAAAAGCTTTTATATTTCTTCCTTCCTTACCAATAATCTTGCCCTTCATTTCATCAGAGGGAAGAGTAACCGAGGTAGACATCATGGCGCCGGCCGTAGATGCTGCTAATCTTTGAATAGCAGTTGAGAGGACTTCTTTAGCCCGTGTCTCGAAACGCTCTTCACCTTCTGTCTCCAGTTTCTGCATACGGATGAGAATATCTTCTTCGGCTTCTTTCTCTACAATTTTCAAAAGTTCATTTTTTGCTTCAGATTGTGAAAGTCCTGCCACTTTAGCCAATTCTGCTTGACGTGCTTTGATAAGAGTTTCCGCTTTCTCCAAGAAAGTGCCCGTTTCTTGGGCTTTTTTCTCTATATCTTCGAATTCTTTGTCCAAATCTAGCTGGCGTTTGTCTAAAAGTTCCTCTTTTTTAACCAAACGGTCTTCAGTTTTTTTAGCACGTTCTTCTCGTTCTCTAAACTCTGTTTGACTCTTATTGATAATTTCATCACCTTTAGCTTCCGCTTCCAAAATAATGCGCTGAGCCTCTTCTTTAGAAGAAAGCTCCATCTGCTTGATATCGAGCTCCATCGACCCCTTCTTGCCTAGGGAGATTAGAAGGCGCAACAAATAACCAAAGCCGATACCGGCAGATGCAGCAAGCAATGCTAGAAGTAGCGCCAATTTAAGAGACATATCGTGTTGAGTCAGCCCGTCGAATCAGTCAGAAAGGTAGTGCGGGGTCCGCCAATTGGCGGATAAGAAACGGTTCAACCCTAGAATAAACTTAGGGTAAATAACAAATAAGTGAACAACCGAAGTTTACTACTATTATAGAATCTTGTCTATAATGCCGTATTTTTTGGCCTCTTCGGCGTTC
>PCVB01000016.1:0-361 GCA_002787855.1 Candidatus Zambryskibacteria bacterium CG11_big_fil_rev_8_21_14_0_20_42_18
TATCGCTGAAGCGACCTTCGCGCGTGCTACCGGCAATTACTTTGATTTTAAGTGGGGTATTGTTTGTCATATTATTTCTTTATTAAACTGATAATTATTTAAGTAATTCTGTATCAGGATGCACCGCAAGCCACGAGAACCAGAAGCCCGGGATCGAAGCAAGCACTTCTCCATCTGCAGTGAAGCGAATTTCTCCCGAATCAGTTCTTGTAATTATGATTTCTTTTCCCGCAAATGTATCAGTGAGCGTCCCCGCCTTGGTTTTTAAAGCCTCCTCGTGATACGCCTTGAATTGCCCATCAATTTCTATGCCATGCACAAAGGCTTTCGGATGTAGTCGGGTATCGTTAAATGTTGCCCC
>PCVB01000016.1:390-4753 GCA_002787855.1 Candidatus Zambryskibacteria bacterium CG11_big_fil_rev_8_21_14_0_20_42_18
GAAAGAGACAGACTCGCTTGTGTAATAATCGCCATACGGGTCACGGCCATAGTCGCGAATAGTTCCCGTCTCTGGCGACAGCACCTTTGTGTCAGGGTGCGCTGATTTCCAATCACCAAAACGGACGACATCAGAACGCACGACGGCAAGCTTCTGCCCCGTGTGTACGCCGAGGACGGCCTCGCCCAGCACCTGCGACCACAAGGACTCATTGGACTCGCTCCCCGCGCGGTTGTACATTAAGAGATTTGACCGCCACAACTTACCCGACACGCCAAACTCTTGCACAACGCCCTCAACCTTTCGTTCAAACACAATGCCGGTGGCACAGAGTGGACAGTACGTTACCAAGACCGGTCTCCCTGCAATGGTGTCATTTACAATCTCATGCCAGACGAGGATTCGATATGGATAAAAACGACTTTCTCCGTTTACAGTCAGACCAAGCCCCGTGTCATTGTCATCTAAGAAGACGGCTTCTTTAGCTGAAGTGAATTTCGGATTGTCTATCGCGGGAATGCCGTCCTTGCCGGGACCACCCGAGAGTATTTCATCAAGGGGAATGGAGTGCTTCACTCCACTGGTCAATAAGATGTCTTTTTGTGTTTGCATGTTTTGTGTTAGAGAAAGCTCGAGAGACGCTGTCTCCCCATTTGGTACGGGAAACTGTCTGCTTTGAAAATACCAAACGGCCCCCAATGCTCCGATGATAAGTACGACGATGATAATAGATGAATATCTCATAATATTACTTTAAAGATTGAATGACTCGCGCCAATTTCCTAGCCAGAGGCGAAGTGGTCGGCAGATAGCATTTTGTCTTTCCCGTGCGAGTGCTTTGTACCACACCCCGCGCTTCCAAATAGGCAAGTTGATGTGAGGTCGCTGACTGGGATATGCCCATTGTCCTGGATAACTCATGGACACAGTAGTCATTCTTAGCATTCAGGATAAGCTTCATGATCGCGTACCGGTTCGCGTTTGATAAAATCTTCATCGCCACAAGCTCGCCTGTGGCGGTGGGGTTACTTATTTTTTTATATGATGACATTATCATATGTTCATATGTTATACCCAGGCAGTTCTTTTGTCAACCCCCATAACTTGGTATACTGGATAGGTGGTTTATTAGTTAACTTTTCGCACTATGGATATTATCTTACTTATTGGACGCATCTTGTTCGGAGGATTCTTTGTCATGGGTGGCGCCATGCACTTTATGAAGCTTAAAGATATGACCGAGTACGCGCGTATGAAGGGCGCCCCTATGCCCAAACTCTCGGTCATCGGCACCGGTATGATTATTATGCTCGCGGGTTTGGGTGTTATCTTCGGTATATACCAATCAATCTCGCTTATTGTCCTTGCCGCATTTCTCGTCGTTATTACTCCCATTATGCATGCCTACTGGAAAGTTACCGACTCCAACATGAAGACGATGGAGATGCAGATGTTCCTCAAGAACATGGCCCTCCTGGGCGCTACGCTGGTGATGTACGCTCTTCTTTAAGCTCTTATGCAAAAAAACACATTGAAAGCGGTGTTCCTCCTCGGAACCCTCAAGCCAACGCCTGTCCGTTCCAATACTGACACTTTATCCGAATACCTTGCCGACCATTTACGAAAAAAAGGCGTCGAGAGTGAAATTATCCGGCTTGCCGACCATCATATCGAACCGGGCATTGAAACACATGTAGAAACTCCGGATGATTGGCCTGGTATCTTGGAGCGAGTGCTTCAGGGCGATATTGTTATTTTTGCGACACCGATATGGTGGGGCAACCAATCTTCTCTCATCCAACGCATCATCGAACGTCTTGATGCGTTAAATGACAAACTCCTGGAAACAGGCCGATCAGATTTTGAAAATAAAGTTGGAGGTATTGTCATTACCGGTGCCGAAGATGGCGTCCAGCATATCATCGGCAATATAACGAACTTTATGAGTTGGAATGGGCTTACCGTCCCTCCCGCCTGCTCTCTTTCTTGGCTTGGAGATGCAACCGGAGATACCAAAGAATCGCTTACCAAGAAATTCGACCAGGGTGCAACTAAAGATATGGCAGAGACTATGGCGAGAAACCTAAGCTTCTTCGCGCGTCTTTTAAAGGATAACCCTATTCCCATAAAAGAAGGCGGGGTAAGCGGAAAAGTGGCGCCCGGCACTGTCGGGATAAAAGCAAGTTAAGGCGAGACCAAAAAGAAAGTTAAATAGTTTCGGCGTGCGGATTAATCTTGAGTCCGCAAACTTTACAGAACTTTAACCAAAATTTGGGGTGGTCGACAATCAATTCCTCAATAATGGCAAAAGGAATAACGAATATCAGAGCCAAGGCGACTATGCGCCAGCCAAATGGTTGATCGCCAAAAAAATACAGGGTTAATAAATTATCTGCCAAGTTGGAAAATATACCGAAGATAACAAACTCCAAAATCCTGAATTTTGTTTTCAACTTCATATGATGAGTTTATTATACTCTATCTGTTTTGAAATTGGAGCCGAAAGTGGGAATCGAACCCACGTTCCTACTTTACGAAAGTAGTGTTCTGCCACTGAACTATATCGGCTACTTACGCCAGGCGGTTTTTCAGTATAGCGTGAAGAGTAAAATTTCGCACGAACAATAACACTGTGACAAAAGCTAAAATAAGTGCTGATTGAACCAAGAAGTCAGTATGAGAAAAAGCCATTATAAAATAGCTCCCGAAATTCCCAGACTCAAACATGTTGGAGAAAAAACTCGGCACTGAGACAAAATAAAACAAACTCGTAGCAAGAATCAAAAAGACTAAAGATTCAGTAACTAGAGGTGTTTTTAATTTGCGTATGGTATACAAGACGTAGACACCGAACATTATTTTTTCTCTTGTGGTGATGTTTATCATGTTATTTCTACCGCAATGTTTTTAAATTGTTTCTTGGCTCTATGGAGGCCAGAGCGCACGGCTGACAAAGTCATGTCCTCCATAAGAGCGATTTCTTCATAAGTTTTGTCCTCGAAGAAGTAGAGGGAGAGGAGTCGAGATAGTCTCTCTGGCAATCTCGATAGAACCGAGGCCACAAACGAACTCCTCTCTTTGTCCAATAGACCATCGGTGCTTCCGATAACATCTAAATCAATAAAATCCATCACTTGGACTCGAGATAATTCGTTAGACTTACGACTAGAGAGTGTATAACAAGTGTTAGTGAGAATCTTATATGCCCAAGACTGGAAACTGGCGCCTTCTCTTTCAGAAAATTTGTGCGCGTATTTATAGATCTTCAGAAAGGTCTCCTGCACCGCGTCTTGAGCCGACTCATGCGAACGAAGGATAGAGACTCCTCTACGCAAGAAAGCTTTCTCGTAGCGGTCCACCAACACGCCAAACATCCAGGGATAACTTTGGGATTCCTTTAGTACTTCGGCGTCTGAAAGTTGTTGTGTGGTGGGCATGTGCAAGGGACGGAGCCCCGCCAAAGGCGGGGCTCCTCCATATATAATAATTTCGACCCTTCACCTATTATAACTCCTCTCGTTGATAAAAAGTTGCGTCATATAGACCCTCGTATCTTTACCGAAGAATAATAAGCCGCGATAACAAAGAAGGCGCCTATAGAGCCCGTAACAATTTCAGGTACTTCTAAAATAAGGCTTGCAAACATCGATAAAGACAACCCTAAGATAGCCCAATGGGCCCCGTGTTCAAGATACATAAGCGACTCTAAGGTTCGCCTCCTGACGAAAAAGATTGTGAGAGAACGAACGAAGTAAGCGCCGATACCTAGACCAATAATAATCACCGGTATAGAGGTAGTGAGAGCGAAGGCCCCAACTACGCTATCGAGCGAGAAGGCCGCATCAAGGACCTCTAGATAAAGAAAGAGAGCCAGTCCTTGCGAAGCGACGCCGGCTGCCGCCATCCTCTTTTGTTTACTGGAGAAAAAGCCGATCACCCCTTCCATGAGGATAAAGACGATGACACCCGCGATCCCGGCGACAAGCACCGTACTTTGAATTTTGCCCGGGACAAAGAAGGAGAAACCAAGGATGGCCAAAAGGGCTATACCTATCTCGGCAGCATCTATGTCACTAAACCGAGTTAGACGACGCTCTATCAGGCCTATCCAATGAACCGTCTTACTATCATCAAAAAAGTATTTAAGGGCCACAAGAAGAAGGAAAGTGGCGCCGAAACTATTAATAGCATAGCTTGATTGTTCTAGGAGATGCCCGTATTCTGCGGGAGAAAAAACCGCCAGTTTGATGATAAACCAAGGCGAAGCCCAAACAGAGAGACTGACAATAACTATGGGGAGGAAAACTCGAGTGCCGAAAACAGCAATCAATATCCCCCATGTCATGAAGCGTCTCTGCCACTT
>PCVB01000016.1:4794-5277 GCA_002787855.1 Candidatus Zambryskibacteria bacterium CG11_big_fil_rev_8_21_14_0_20_42_18
AATCTCCAAAAGCACCAAGAGCGTGGCAATGAAAAGAGCTTGGAGGCCACTAAAAAAACCTAAGGTTAATAAAACAACTACTGAAACAATGATTGGTGGTAGGAAAAATTTCATTTTAATTCTGGAGCCAAGACCGGGGATCGAACCCGGGACCTCATCCTTACCATGGATGTGCTCTACCAACTGAGCTATCTTGGCATTTATTGATACTGCAAAATAGTATTACAGAGAAGGGAAATTTTCAATCAGAAGAACCAGAAATTGGATTTATCGGAGAATTTTAATATCTTTACATTAGAAACTGAGGTCATTTATTTTTGCCACTACACGGCGCACATTTTTTCCTCAAATCTGACATTAACAAAATTATAGCAGTTTTAGTTCAATTGAGCTTAATTATAACGTATGGCCAGTTTTAAAAATAAAAATCTTTCTAAACCACAATCTCATCGACACGCGTATTTTTGTTTTCAATGATGCGGA
>PCVB01000028.1:0-19072 GCA_002787855.1 Candidatus Zambryskibacteria bacterium CG11_big_fil_rev_8_21_14_0_20_42_18
GAGCATCGTTTTCATAAACCTTTCGCGAGAGCTCTGACGAGAAACTTTGCCCTCTGATAAATTGACGGAAACGCTCTCCACTCTCAACAGAAAGAATCTGGTGTTTATCTTCGTCAAGATCTGCGATGTAATCTTTGAGAAGACCGGCTTGTGTTCCCTTACCACAACCAGAACGACCAATAAAAATAATCGTGTGAAGCATCTGCCTATTATAATCCAAATTAGTATTCACGCACTGAAACCTGTGCGTTAATCTTCTTTGTAAGATCAAGGACTACTGATACGACGATTAGCAAGGCGGTACCTCCGATAGCGAGAGCCTGAATACCAGTGACAGAACGCAGGATGAGCGGTAGGATTGCAATAGTGCCTAAGAAAAGGGCTCCGACAAGAGTCAGACGAGTGAGAATACGCGCAATGTGTTCAGAGGTAGCTGGCCCTGGTCGCACACCGGGAACGAAGGCTCCGGACTTCTGAAGGTTCGTTGCCACTGAATCCGGGTCGAAGGTAACGGCGGTGTAGAAATAGGTGAAGAGGAAGACGAGTACAAAGTAAGCAGAAGTATAAAACCAGTTATTAGCAAGAAGGCCGAGTATAAGATTAGAGATATTGGCCACTATAAGCACACTTGATTGACTCAAAAACTGAAAAATCATTTGCGGGAAAAGAAGTATAGAAAGAGCAAAGATGATAGGGATAACTCCGGCCTGATTAACACGCAAAGGCAGGTATGTAGAAAGGCCTCCAGTAGTCTGCCCCCCACTTCGAACTTGTTTAGCGTAAGTAATGGGTATGGGTCGCTCTGCTTCTGTCACCACCACAACACCAAATGTGACCAAGAGCGTGACGGCCAAGCCAATGATATATATAGGCAATTGCGCTGGATCGAAGGTGAAGATAAGTTGACTTATCACTGTTGGAAGTGAAACGACAATGCCGGCAAAAATAATGAGGGAAACACCGTTTCCTACTCCGAACTCTGTTATAAGTTCGCCTAACCACATAAGAAGCATGGAACCTGCCACGATAACCAATATATCGACCAAGAAAACATTTAATGGAAGCGCCGGCAAGATACCTTGCCCCTGGAGTAACTTAAGAAACGCGTAACCTTGAATAGCGGCTAGAGGCACAGTCAAGAGTCTTGAGTATTGAGCGAAGCGACGCCTGCCGGCATCACCTTCTTCTTGATAAAGCGCCTTAAGTCTTGGTACCATCACAGTCATTAGTTGCATGATAATCGAAGCGGTAATATACGGACCCACACCAAGCATGACAATAGAGAGATTAGAGAGTCCTCCTCCGGAGAAAAGATTTAAAAGATTCAAGAATTCACTATTGGCAAAGAAACTCTGAAGTCTCGAAACATCAATACCTGGTATCGGGATAATAGCAAAAAGACGCGAGACGGCTAAAATACCAAGAATAAAAAATATTTTTTTTCTAAGTGATTCGTCTCTGAAGATAAGTCTCAATTTCTCGCTAAATCTGGACATTTTATTTTATTTTACCTTGGCTCTTCCTGCCTTCTTTTTAGAAAGGAGGGTGGAGAGTACTGTGCCAGAGGCCTTAGTCTGAAAAGATTTGAGAGATGATTTGCCACGACCGCGAAGTTTGGGCACACGTTTGATAATATCGCGTAGTTCTGGTCGTTTTTTCCGTCCGGCGCGAGCATTCTGACCCTTGGTTCCACGGCCCGATGTTTTGCCACGGGTTCCACCACGGCCCACTTGTCGGGAGCGTTTTCTTTTTGTCTTGGCTTGAAGATTGTGAAATTGCATACTCGTAAATTTATTTGCTTTCGCCCCTTATCTTGGTACCCTCAAGTTTTTGTAAAGCCTTGATGGCCACGTAAGCATTATTAGTGCTGTTTTTGCTTTTGGAAAGAAGTTTGGCACCAATCTCTCGTAAACCCGCAAGTTCAAGAACGGTACGAACAGAACTACCAGCAAGAATACCTTTATCTGGAGCTGGCATAATTTTAACACGTGAGGCCGCGTATTTAGCCTCAACATCGTGCGGGATAGACATTTTCTTAGTTGTGTTGACGGTAATCATATTCTTCCTTGCATCTCTAAAAGCTTTCTCTATGGCAAGCGGAGTATCTCCGGCTTTGCCTTGACCGACTCCAACAGTTCCCTTTCTATTGCCGGCTACTAACGCGACTGAGAAACTAAATCGTCTACCGCCAGCTACCACGCGAGTCACACGTCTAAGACTGATGATTTTCTGATCAAATTCTGGTTTAGCACGAGCATCACGGCGACGTGGCTGACGGCCACCGCCTCTTCCACCCCTACCACCTCCTCTTCCACCTCGCTCCTCGCGAGCCTTTGGAACAACCGCTACTACAGGAGTAACCACTGGTGCAACTGGCGTAGGTTTTGCGGGAATATTTGTATTTGCATCTTCAGTCATTTTGTTTGTAGTCAATCTTAGAATTTTAATCCGGCCTCGCGCGCGCTTTCCGCAAGAGCTCGAACCTTGCCTGTATAAATATAGCCCCCTCGGTCGAAGACAACTTCTTCAATCTTTTTGGTTTTGGCCTTTTTGGCTAGATCCGCGCCCACCTTTGTAGCATCGCTACCAGACGCAGATACAAGAGTGAGAGCCAAATCATCATCTATAAGTTGGGCGTAGAGAGCCTTATTGGATTTGAAGACTGAGAGGCGTGGGCGATCGGAAGTACCAGAAATCTTGGCTCTAATCTTCTTTCTTTTTCTGTTACGTGTTGATTCCATTATACTGATTTTTTACCTTGCTTGCGTCTAATAACCTCATCGCTATAACGCATACCCTTGCCTTTATAAGGTTCGGGTTTCTTAAGAGCGCGTAATTTGGCGGCAAACTGACCAACTTCTTCTTTGTTGGAACTAGATACGGTGATAACATTCTTCTCCGCTGTCACCTTAAGACTCGCAGGTATTAATACAACTACCGGATGGGAAAACCCTAAAGCCAGATTAATTTTATCTCCACTAACTTCAGATTTAAATCCTATACCCTCAAGAATCAACTTCTTCTCAAATGGCTTGTTAACACCGGAAATCATATTCGTAATATGAGAAGCATAGGTGCCCCAGAGAGCTCGGCTTTCGAGGGTTAATTTTTTAGGATAGAGAGTGACTTCGTTGCCGTCGACCTTAACTTCGATAATGGGGTGGAGCTCTCTAGTCAACTCCCCAAAAGGGCCTTTGACGGAAACTTTGCCACCCGAAATATTTATTTCAGTTTTTTCTGGCAGTATTATAATTTTTTTTCCGATACGTGACATGAATGTGTATTTATATTGAAATCAAACTGTTACCAAATCTGAAAGAGGGCCTCCCCACCTAAACTTGCTTTCCTTGCGTCGCGACCAGACATCACACCCTTAGAAGTAGAGATGATTAAAGCGCCATAACCATTTTTCACAGAACGAATATCGGATGAACTCTTGTAGATTCTTTTTGATGGTTTAGAAATACGCTTAACTCCTTTTATCTTTGGTATGCGATTTTCGATAAAAAGTTCTAGAGCTAACATTTTTTTACCTTTTTTAGTCTCAGTTAGCACGTCTTTGACAAAATTTTCTTTCTTCAAAACTTGAGCAATAGAGTCTTTAAGCTTGGAATAAGGAACGACAACACGGACATGTCCGGCATTGCCGGCATTTTTGATTTGTATGATCATGTTCGAAATTGTGTCCATAATTTTATTTATAGTGAGCTAGTCGAACTACCAAGAAGACTTTTTTATCCCGGGAATCTTGCCTTCATTGGCGAGTTCTCTAAAACAAATACGGCAAAGGTCAAAATCTCTCATATAACCACGCTTCCTTCCACAACGAAAACAGCGGGAAGTCGCCCTTGTAGAGAATTTAGGCTTCTTTTGAGAACGTGCTATTACTGATGTTTTTGCCATCGAAGAGCTATACTAACACATTATTTCTTGAATGGAAACCCTAGATAGGTGAGAAACGCGAGGACTTCTTCTTTAGATTTCGCCGTAGTGACGATGGCTATAGCTAGGCCAAAGACATCTTTAAGCTCTTCATCAGAGGTTTCAGGAAAAACGTTGTGTTCTTTGATCCCTAGAGTGTAGTTGCCCATCTCATCTGCTGCTGTAGTTGGGATACCACGAAAGTCTTTAGTTCGAGGCAGGGCGATATGTACTAGTCTGTCCAGAAAATCAAACATTCTCCTACCTCGCAATGTTACCTGATAGCCGACAGTGTCGCCTTGCCTGGACTTGAAACCTGCCACAGAAATTTTGGCACCACGAGGAGCGGCTTTCTGACCGGTAATACGCGCTAGACGATCTTCAACTATTTTAAATTTGGCCTTATCTTTAAATGAGCCCACGCCGGTAGAGACAACCACTTTTAAAAGTCTCGGCGCTTGCATCCGATTCTTGTAGCCTCGCTCTGCCTTGAGAGCCTCAAAGGTTTTCTTTGACTTGTCTTTTATCCCGAACATAGTTGAGGGGTTAAGATTTTCCATGGATTTTTACATTTGAAACGTGTATAGGAAAAGTTTTTTCTATGATCGCACCCTTTGTGCCACTTTTCTTGGAACGCTGGTGAACCTTTTTTATATTTACCCCCTCTACCAAGACCATATCTTCGCGTGGCAAAGCGCGCGAAATTTTACCGATCTTTCCTTTATCTTTGCCTGCCAATACTATGACGTTGTCTCCTTTTTTTACATGCATGATGTTTGCGCTAGCTATACCACTTCTGGTGCTAGAGAAATAATCTTCTGAAATCCAGCTTCGCCGATCTCTCTTGGAATAGGGCCGAAAACACGGCCGGCCATGGGCTCCTTTTTGGCATTATCCAAAATAACCACAGCGTTTTCATCGAAGCGTATATAGGTGCCGTCTTTTCGTCTAAAAGGCGCTCTCTGTCGCACAACCACGCCAAAGAGAACATCCTTCTTTTTCACCTGCTTTCTTGGTTCAGCTTTTTGGACCGAGAGTACGACCAGTTCTCCAATAGAGGCATAACGCTTTTTAGAGCTCCCCAGCACCTTGAAGATGCGCCCAAGCTTGGCTCCGGAGTTGTCTGCTATTTGAACAATTGATTGTGGTTGAACCATAAAGAGAGTTTATACTACTATAAAATGCTTATCTTTCGAAATAGGTCTCGATTCAATAATCTTAACCTTGTCACCTATGGCCTTAGTGTTGCCCACATCATGCGCTTTAAATTTCTTGCCTCGTTTTATGAACTTGCTGTATTTAGGATGCTTCCCATAGCGTTCGACAAGGACAACTACAGTATCCTTCATCTTGTTTGATACTACCGTGCCAGAAAGAACTTTTCCTTTTATTGTTTTTTCAGTATCCATATTATTTTTTATCAACACCAACCTGCCTGATGGAAGTTAGCTCCGTCATAATTCGAGCCACTTCCTTCCTTAGGCTCGCCGTTTCTTTAACATTACGAGTCTTTGAGCCGGTAGTACCAAACCTGATTTTACGCAAATTTTCCCGTTTCTCTCCGAGAGTTTTTATTAAATCTTGTTTTGGTTTACCTTTGTAATTTGTTTTTTTCATATCTGGGTACTGTTTACTGTCTTGTCACTATCTTAGTCTTCACCGGTAGTTTGGTCCCGGCCTTGCGTAGCGCTTCTTTGGCCACAGCCTCCGTCGTACCCTCTACTTCAAAGATTATTCTTCCCGCCAAAACTGGGGCCACATAACCCTGCAAATCCCCTTTTCCTTTACCAAGCTTTACTTCTGCTGGTTTGGAAGTATATGGCATATCTGGGAAAATGCGAATCCAGAAACGACCGGACTTCCCCACAGAACGAGAAAGGACTTTTCTCGCGGACTCGATTTGGTTGGAGCGAATACGCGCGTGTCCAAGAGCCTTCAGGCCATATGAACCGAAGGCCACTGTGACACCGCGCGTAGCCACTCCAACTTTCAGAGGATTCTTACGCATTGTCTGCCACTTTCTATGTTTAACTTTCTTAGGGAATAACATGTTATTTGTCAAAAATATCTCCCTTATATATCCAAACCTTAACTCCAATAGTTCCATATGACATTATGGCTTTATCCAGAGCATAATCTACATCAGCGCGTAGAGTCTGAAGAGGAATACGTCCAAGTTTGCGATCCTCGGTACGACTCATAGTGGCGCCACCAAGACGACCAGAGAGTAGAATGCGAGCACCTAGCACATCGCGATTGGCCATCACCTTCTCCAACATCTGCTTCATTACCCGTCTAAAAGGCAGCCGCTTCTCAAGACCCTCCACAATCATTTGGGCAACGATAGCCGCATTGGACTCAGCTGATTTGATCTCAATGATATCGAGCTTAATATCAACCTTCTCCTCAAGTAATTCGTGCTTTAGAAGAATGCCCTTGATTTCTTTTCTAAGTAATTCCGCGCCATCACCTTGTCGTCCGATAATCATGCCTGGGCGAGATGAACTTATGATGATACGCAGAGCCTTCTCGCTCCTTTCTATCTCTATGAGAGCGACAAAAAAACCTTTGAGCTTCTTTTCCAAATATTGTCGAATCAAAATATCTCCACGCAAAGCATATTTATATTTACCTTTAGGAGAAAACCATCGAGATTTCCAATCTCTAAGGATGCCTAAACGATGTGAATATGGATGTACTGTGTGAGTCATGATTTTTTCTTGATATCAGAAAGCGTTACAGAAATGTGTGAAGTTCTTTTGCGTATTGGATTGGCCATCCCGCGAGAACGAGGACGGCTACGAAATAGAGTGGCACCTTCATCAACTCTAATCTCTTTAATCACTAAACTCTCTGGAGATAAAGAAAGATTTTTAGCATTGGCCAAAGCTGATGCCAGAAGTTTCTGAATTGGTAAGGCAGAACGTCTCGGTACAAATGAAAGCGCGGTGATAGCGTCCTCAACCTTCTTTCCGCGAATAGTATCAGCCACTAAACGGACCTTACGCGGAGATTGTCTGTAATTATTGAGTTTGGCCTTAGATTCTGACATTTTTCTGTTTATTATCTACTGTTTATTTTTTACTTTCTGCCGTTCCTTTGGCTGCTTTGGCAGCGGCGATTTCCGTCTCTTTCTGCTTTTGTTCAAGCTCTTTCTGCATTTTTCCTCCGTGTCTTGTAAATTTGCGTGTAAGCGCAAACTCTCCGAGACGGTGACCGACCATATCTTCAGTAACAAACACCTCGATGTGATTCTTACCATTATGAACTCCAAAGGTGAAGCCGACCATTTCTGGAGCAATCTGACAGGCTCTTGACCACGTCTTAACAACCCCAACTGCTTCTGGTTTCTTGCCCTCGATTTTTTTCAATACTCGAGGGTCCACATATGGGCCCTTTTTGGATGATCTGGTCATTACTGAAACAATCCCGCCATGGCGGGACGTGCGAGACATAGTATAAAAATTAAGCTCTAAAGTCAACGGCGATAAAACAAAACCCCGTATCCCAAAGGATACGGGGCTCTGCCAGGTAGATACTATCTAGCTAAAATAATACCTGTGGATTACTCGTGATGCTTACCACTCATTTCATTACGAAGTCGCTCGATGAAGCGAGCTGCCGCTTCTTGTCCGCCAAGACCAAAAGAAAGGCCGAGAGCGAGAGAACCAGCAATGACAACACCAGTGAATAGAGTTTGACTAAACGAAGTAGCAATACCGAGCTGTGAGAGCGCTACAAGGATAGCGAAAACCCAAATAGCCCATTTAGCAATAGCTCCAACAAAGTGGGCTGACTTAACATCAGCGGTCTTTGCGGCTGTCACTACTACTCGTCCAATAACGTCACCAATGACACCGGCTACCAAAAGAACTAGAGCTGCGGCCAGTACTCGTGGCAAGTAGCCAAGTACTACATCCTGTAAGAAGAAGTTAACCTGTGAGAGACCGAGAACATCCAAAGCAGCTACTAAGAAAATCAAAATCACAAACCATTTAACCAAAGCCCCAACGAATGCCCCGGAGTCAAGTTCAAGACCTCCACGACGAACAAAGGACTCAAGTCCAGCTCTACGAAGAGCGTCATCAACTTTCAAAGACTTGAACACTTGCCAAATCGCTCTACCGAAGAGCGCACCAATCAACCATCCTAGGATGAGTATGATGAGGGCAATAACGAGATTCGGGACAAAGTTAACCACTCCTATCCAGAGATTCTGGAAGGAAAGAGTCAAAACTTCTCCCCATGTGTTTAATAACATATATTCTTAAAGGAATACTTGTGCAAATGCACTTAGCTTTTAATTATTACCACTCTAAAAGGGGTATGTAACTTATTATACACCAGAAACAGCTCCAATCTACGTAGGTGTGGATAATACTAAAGGGGACCGCTTGCCGGTAGGCTGGCTAAATACCCAACTTATTGAGGATTTTCTCGTGTCTGTAATCCAAAATATCTCTAACAAGTTTGTCGTAGATACCTAAACGGTATTGAAAATCAACAGTTTCAAAAACGGTATAGCGTAATTCTCTACCAAGTTCAGCTTCAATAGATGTCACGGCTGATGATAGTTTAGCTTGTTTCAAATGATCACCAACCACAAGTATATCAACGCGGGAGTCACGGTCATGTAGAAAAACGCCAGAAATAAGAATGAGTTTTATATTACCTGCTTGAGAAATCTTTTTAATTATTTCCTTATTGCTTATAGGAGTAGCATCTATAAGGAAATTTTCGACAGCAGGAAGATATACATACGAAGAATCAAGCATAAATCCCTTGGCACGATGTTTGATAAGACCCGCCTTGGTCAAAATACGGAGTTCTTTGCGTACGGTGCCCCCTCTCTCTTTGATACGGCTAGCCACTTCAGGCACGGTCAAAACAAGGCTGGGATTAAAGGTAAATAGACGCATTACCTTAACTTTAGCCTCACCGCCAAAAATGTGAGAAACTGATTTCATGCCTACATTCTATCCAGTTAGGAAACTATAGCAACTACTTGAGAGTTACCTTACCGCCGGCTGTTTCTATTTGAGTTTTGAAGGCTTCGGCCTCTTCTTTCTTCATATCAGCCTTAAGCATAGAAGGCGCAGCGTCAACCAAATCTTTAGCCTCCTTAAGACCAAGACCCAAAACCTCTTTCACCACCTTGATGATGGCAATTTTGTTAGCACCACTGTCGGTGAGTTCAACAGAGGCTGTCGATTTCTCATCTGCGGCAGGACCAGCGACAGCGGGACCAGCGACAGCTACAGCAGAAGCAGATACTCCGAACTTATTCTCAAAAGTTTTTACCAACTCATTGAGATCAAGAACTGACATGGATTCTATTTCTTCTACGATTTTTTTAAACTTAGCTGGCACATCAACGGCTTTGGCAGGAACCGCAGGAACCGCAGGAACCGTTTTTTCATCAGATGCTGGTACAGTATTTGTATCTTTTTCCATATTATTTATTTAATTTTTAATCTTGGCTATCTCATTAAGCGCGAGAGCTATGCGCTGTATAGGGGAATTGATGATATTAACAAACTTACCCCGAAGAACATCCATGGTAGGAATCTTGGCTATCTCTTCAATTTCGAAGGCTGTCATAAAACGTCCTTCGAATATTCCTCCCATCATCTTTAGACTTTCAGGAAATTTATTCTGAAAGATATAAACCTCACGAGCTGGAGCCACCAGATCTTCTCCCCAAGCAAGAGCTAACTCCCCTTCCAAAGGCGGTTTAGTGCCTTCAAACTTTTCTTCATCAAGCGCGAGGTTGGTCAAAGTTTTTTTTGCCACCATATAAGAAACACCCTCCTTCTTGAGAGCGCGTCGCATAGAAGTTGCATTCGTCACGGATAATCCGCGGAAATTAACAAAGACTAGAGACTTGGAGTGCTTTAGTGCTTCTTTTAATTTCTTAACAACCTCTTCTTTTTTAGCTCGATTTAGGGCCATTATTATTGAATAAGGCCAGAGTGAGAAGTCTCGAGAGGACTTATGGTTGCCCCTTGTCTTTGACCTTATGGAGAATACTCTACAGGAATAAAAATTTAATGCAAATCTTTCTATATAATAGAAAAACCTTTTTCTATCTCTTCCCAACCTTGCGACGAGTGACAACAAATTTGTTTGAATATTTCTTTGCTCGGCGAGACTTCTGACCCTTGCCTGTTGGTTTACCATAGATAGAAATAGCGCGACGACGTCCACGACCCTGTCTGCCTTCTCCTCCTCCGTGTGGGTGATCAACGGCATTTTGTGCAGTACCACGGACTGTAGGTCGAATACCCAACCAACGCGAGCGACCGGCTTTACCGAGCTTGACCAAACGATTTTCATTATTAGAAACTTCTCCCACAGAGGCCCAGGCATTGACAGGAACCTTGCGAACTTCGCTTGAAGGCATTTTCAAATCCACATAACCACCTTCTTTGGCTAAAACTTTTGCATAATCACCACCAGAGCGCGCAATCTTTGCTCCACCCTTGTGTTTAAGCTCCACATTGTAGACAAAAGTACCCAAACTTATATTTCCTAAAGGAAGTCGGTTACCGGGAGTCAGAGGCGCCTTTTCAGACACGAGGTAAGTGTCTCCGACCCGAGCCGTGTTATGAAGAAGAACATATCTTTTCTCACCATCTCGATAAACTACTAGACCGATAAAGCCAGAACGATTGGGGTCGTATTCAACGGTCTTCACAGTGAAAGGAATGTCGTATTTATTGAAAGAGAAATCAACATCACGAAAAAGACGTTTATGACCGCCACCCTTATGACGAGTAGTGATGCGACCATTCTTGCCGTGGCCAGAACCACGCTTGAAACCACTAGTGAGAGACTTCTCTGGCTTAGAAGTGGTCAGAATTTTCCGGAAATTGATACCGGACATATTGCGACGAGATTTGGTTGTGGGCTTATACTTTTTCATAAATTTTTTTAAATTTATCCTGAGCGAAGTCGAAGGATTATATTAACTCGATTTTATCTCCCTTCTTTAGGTAAACGTAAGCCTTTTTTACCCCGCTCTTGATGCCTCTTTTGCCTCGGACAAAAACCTTTTTGGCCGGTAGAGAAACAACCCGCACTTTCGTGGGAGTAATCCCGTAAGCACCATGAACAGAGGTACTGATAGATTTTTTGGTGGCATCTTTAGTGACCTCGAAAACATAGACATTGAGTTTATCTACGCCCAAAGCTGCCTTCTCGGTGATCCGAGGTCTTAAGAGCACGCTCACTGGTTTGATGTTCGAATTATTCATTGTCCTTTCTACTTACACCCGGCAATACTTTGAAAGCCTTCTCTGGGTTCTCAATTACCAGATATTTATATCCAAGTAATGATACTGGGTCAAGATTTCTTGCTTCAAACATTTCTACATTGCCAATATTGCTGAAAGCGCGTTCAACCTTCTTTTCCTTGCTTGGTAGAGCGATAATAGCTGAATTCTTTCTCTTCTTGTAAATATCCTCAAACCCCTTGATGCTTGAGAGAGATTGAAGTGTCTTGACTGCTTCCTTTGTTTTGAAATCAGTTAAAACAATTGATTTTACAAAAAGAACTTCGCCATCTCGCATCTTTCTAGAAAGGATAGTGTAGAGAGCCTTTGTTCTCATTTTCTGAGAAACTTTGCGCTCAAAATTCTTTTCGTTTCTTGGACCACCAGTCACACCTCCACCAACCCAGATAGGTGAACGAGTAGAGCCGTGTCGTGCGCGACCGGTGCCTTTTTGTTTCCAAGGTTTCTTGCCTCCCCCGCTCACTTCACTCCTATCTTTGGTATGAGCGACATTTTTTCTACGAGAAGAAAGCATGGAGTCTGCCACTTGTTTAACGAGGTCAGCATTCCAGCGGACACCAAAAATATTTGCTGGTAATGAGATTGTTCCGGACTTCTTCCCGTCTGTGCTGTATATTGTCGCTTCCATGTTTTTACTTTGACTTGATCAGAAGTACGCTACCGCGTCTTCCGGGAATAGCTCCTCGGATGAAGATTTCACGTGTCTCTGGGAGAACCTTGATAACTCTTAGATTTTTTACAGTTATCTTGTTACCGCCCATACGACCAGCCATGCGTAGACCTTTGATAACACGCCCACCAGCACGACCACCACCACCGATAGAGCCAACTTCGCGCTCTGAGTGTTTCTGACCGTGAGAACGACGTCCGCCAGCAAACCCATGTCTCTTCACCCCACCTTGGAAACCCTTGCCTTTGGTTTTCCCAGAAACCGTGACAATATCTCCCTCTTTCAAGGTGAGACTTTGAGAATCAGTACTCAAGGTCTCACCTTTCTCTGCCTCAACCACGACAAGAGTAACAGGAAAGACCTCTCCGCTTTCATCGAAGATTTGAGTCATATTTACTTTCTTGGCGTTTAAGGATTTCATTTCTTTTATTTATCCTGAGCTTCGTCGAAGGATTAGATCAACTTCACATCGATATTGACACCACTAGGCAAACTTAAGTTCGTTAGTGATTCAATAATTTTTGGAGTTGGATTCAAGATGTCAATCAATCGTTTGTGAATACGCATCTCGAATTGCTCTCGAGCATTTTTGTAGACAAAGGCAGCACGATTGACGGTGTACTTCTTGATCTCCGTTGGTAGAGGGATAGGCCCCTGGATCTTGGCGTCATAGCGGAGAGCGGTGTCTATGATTTGTTTAACCGAGACATCTAGAATCTTGGACTCATAAGCCCTAACTCGAATACGTAGACGAGAAGTGACCTCTTCCGTCTTAGGAGTTTTAACCGTCTTGGGTTTGGTAACTTTTTTTCTTGGTTTTTTTTCAAGAACTTTCTTAGTAGTTGGTTTTATAGCCATAGATTTTGCAACTAACAACTCACTACCTACAACTTTTGGATTCGTTGTCGGTTATTAGTCGTTGGTTGTTGGTTATGCAATTACTTTAGTGACAACACCGGCACCAACGGTTTTACCTCCTTCACGGATAGCAAAACGCTGTTCATTTTCAAGAGCCACAGGAGCAACAAGCTTTACCGTAAAGGTTGCTGTATCGCCGGGCATAACCATCTCTACTCCTTCAGCAAGGGTAACTTCACCAGTAACGTCGGTAGTACGAATGTAGAATTGGGGTTTATAACCAGTAAAGAACGGAGTGTGACGACCGCCTTCCTCTTTCTTCAGAATATACACTTCAGCTGTAAAGTCAGTGTGAGGAGTGACAGAACCAGTTTTGGCAAGAACCTGACCTCGGTGTAGATCTTCTTTCTTAACACCACGAAGAAGGATACCGGCATTGTCGCCAGCCATACCTTCTTTAAGAGACTTGTTAAACATTTCAATGCCAGTAACGGTGGTCTTGGAGGTAGGTTTGATACCGACGATTTCTACTTCTTCACCAACTTTTACTTGGCCTCTTTCAATACGGCCAGTAACCACAGTACCGCGACCTTCAATAGAGAAGACGTCTTCAACCGGCATGAGAAATGGCTTTTCAATTTCACGAACTGGAATTGGGAAATAAGTGTCGAGAGCGTCTGTAAGTTCGAGAATCTTCTTAGACCATTCATCATCTATACCGGTAGCCTCAAGAGCCTTGAGAGCCGAACCTTGGATAACCGGAGCGTTGGCGCCGTCATATTCGTATTTCTTCAAGAGATCACGAACTTCTTCTTCAACAAGAGCGATAAGTTCTTTGTCAGCAACCATGTCGCATTTGTTGAGGAAAACAACGATTTTTGGCACACCCACTTGCTTAGCAAGAAGGATGTGTTCGCGAGTTTGGGGCATCACGCCGTCAGTGGCTGCAACTACAAGGATAGCGCCGTCCATTTGAGCAGCACCAGTAATCATGTTTTTTATATAGTCGGCGTGTCCGGGAGCGTCCACGTGGGCGTAGTGACGAGTATCAGTCTCGTATTCAGAATGCGAAAGGGCGATAGTAATACCGCGCGCCTTCTCTTCTGGAGAGTTGTCGATCTGGTCGACGTCCTTGACTGTCGCTGTCTTGCCCGCTCTATGAAGAACGTTGAGAATAGCGGCGGTAAGAGTTGTTTTGCCGTGGTCAACGTGTCCGATGGTACCAACGTTGATGTGAGGCTTGGAACGATCAAATTCTGCTGCCATAGTATTTAGTAAATTATTATTGAATAGATATTAATGTTTGAACGCATTTCACCCCGCCTAGTTCAGGCGGGGCAAGCCGTTTAACCAATCCTTATTGAGATAATCTCAAAGATCAAGGCCAAAACGGCGTATCACGCGTAAGGGCTATGTTATACAAACAGCCCCAAATAGTCAACCTACTTCCCCACCCATCCTTGCCTCGATGATAGTCTGAGCGACGTTTTGAGGAACGATAGCGTAATGGTCGAATTCCATAGTAGAAGAACCACGACCTTCAGTCATTGAGCGCAGTGATGTCACATATCCGAACATTTCAGAGAGAGGCACTTTGGCGCGTACCACTTTGAGCTCATTCCTATCTTCCATAGCCTCGATTTGTCCGCGTTTACCAGAGAGGTTACCAGTGATATCGCCCATGAACTTCTCTGGCACTACTACTTCTACCTTCATAATAGGCTCGAGGATCACTGGTTTAGCTTTCTTAGCTGCTTCTTGGAAAGCTTGAGAGGCAGCAATCTTGTAAGCGATTTCAGACGAGTCAACGTCGTGGTAAGAACCATAGTTAAGTTCAGCAGAGATATCTGTCATCTTGTAGCCGGCAACAATTCCTCTATCCATCGCTTCTCTAATACCCTTCTCTACTGCAGGAATAAACTCCTGTGGAATAACGCCTCCTTTAATAGCGTCAATAAATTCAAATCCTGGTTCACGGTGAGCATTTTTAGGAACTTTTTCTTCCGGATCATAGTGAGGGAGAGGTTTAATCTTGATTTTGACATGACCATACTGACCCTTACCACCAGTTTGTTTGATATATTTGTTTTCCACCTCGGCTTCACCGGTAATAGTTTCTTTATAGGCCACTTGGGGCTTGCCGACGTTAGCCTCCACAGCAAACTCGCGCTTCATACGGTCAACAATAATTTCTAGATGTAATTCACCCATACCCATAATAACCGTCTCGCCAGTTTCTTGGTCTGATTTAATTTTGAAAGTCGGGTCTTCGTCAGAAAGTCGTTTAAGAGCCATGCCCATTTTCTCTTGGTCGGCTTTAGTCTTCGGTTCAATGCGAAGAGAGATAACTGGTTCAGGAAATGTAATTTGATCGAGAATAATAGGATGCTCTTCATCCGAGAAGGTGTGGGAAGTTTTAGCACCTTTGAGTCCTACCGCGGCCGCAATTTCTCCGGCAAAAACTTTTTTAACCTCCTCACGATCATTGGCTTGGAGACGCACTATTCTTCCCAAACGCTCTTTACTCCCTGTAGTTGAGTTATAAATATAAGTCCCAGATTCAATGGTTCCAGAATATACGCGGAAAAATGTGAGTTGACCGACAAACGGGTCAGCCTGAAGTTTGAAAGCAAGGGCAGAGAAAGGTTCACTATCCGAGGCGTGGCGAAATACTTCTTCACCCGTGTTGGCATCAATAGCCTTGATAGGAGGAATATCGAGTGGAGAAGGGAGGAGGTCAACCACGGCATCAAGCACGAGTTGTACTCCTTTATTCTTTAGAGCAGAACCAGCATAGACTGGGAAAATCTTGTTAGCTATTACGGCCTTGCGCAAAGTTTCCATAAGTGCTGGTAGAGAAATCTCTTTGCCTTCCAAAAATGCCGTCATTAAGTCGTCATCGTTCTCAACAATTCTCTCCACTAACTCCGCGCGATATTTATCTGCATCTGCTTTCAAATTTTCTGGAATTTCTTTCTCGACAACGTTGTTGCCCATATTGCCCTCAAAGTAATATGCTTTCATTTTCAAAAGATCCACAACTCCTTCGTGTTTTTCTTCTTCACCAATGGGAATCTGCATTCTCACTGCTTTTTTAGAAAGTCTATCAAGAATAGATTTATAAGAACGCTCGAAAGATGCGCCAGTACGGTCAAGTTTATTTATGAAACAGATACGAGGCACTTGGGCATCTTCGGCATAACGCCAGTTGGTTTCTGACTGCGGTTCAACTCCAGCTACACCATCGAAAACGACTACCGCCCCGTCAAGAACTCTAAGAGAACGCTTTACCTCTACGGTAAAATCGATGTGACCGGGAGTGTCGATGATATTGAAACGAAACTTCTTCTCCTTTTTCTGCCTATCAACTTCAGAAAGATATGTTGGTGCCCAGAAACAAGTAATAGCGGCGGCGGTGATGGTGATACCACGCTCGCGCTCCTGCTCCATCCAGTCGGTAGTAGTATCACCTTCATGCACTTCACCGATTTTGTGTTGCGAACCAGTATAAAAGAGCACCCTCTCTGAAGTGGTGGTTTTGCCGGCATCAATATGAGCAATGATACCAAAGTTTCTAATCTTTTCTAACGGATAATCTCGTTCCATATATTATTTATATGATTTGTTACGCAAATCACCAAGCAAAGTGAGCAAAAGCCTTGTTGGCTTCGGCCATTTTATGAGTATTTTCTCGCTTCCTGACTGCGTCACCTTCGTTGTTAGAAGCAGCAATAATCTCTTCAGCCAACTTTTCATGCATGGCCTTGCCTTTCTTGGCGCGAGCCGCATCGATAATCCATTTCATAGATAGAAACTGACGCCTTTCAGGTCTCACTTCACGAGGAATCTGGTAGTTAGCACCTCCAACACGTCGTGAGCGCACCTCCATAGTGGGGCCAGTGTTTTTTAAAGCGGCCTCAAAAACTTCCAGAGGGTTAGCGTTCTTAGTTTTCTCTTTTATCAAATCTAAAGATTCGTAAACAATCTTGCGAGCAGTCGCCTTCTTACCACGTTCCATACAGTAGTTAATAAACTTGGTTACCTTCTCTGAATCGTAGATAAAATCTGGATCTATTTTAGGTTTGGCTTTAAGTTTGCGTCTCATTCTAGTTAGTATTTATAGTCTATTTCTTGGGCTTCTTGGCGCCGTATTGACTGCGGGTCTGCTTCCTATTCTCAACGCCCGTGGCATCAAGCACCCCACGCACAATAGTGTAGCGCAGGCCAACATCCTTAACGCGGCCACCTCTAAGTAGCACTACCGAGTGTTCTTGAAGATTGTGACCAATCCCAGGAATATAAGCCGTTACCTCCATGCCGTTGGTGAGACGAACTCTGGCAATTTTTCTAACAGCTGAGTTTGGCTTCTTGGGAGTTTTGGTTGTAACCTTGATGGCTACACCTCTTTTGAAAGGAGAGTTGAAGAATATGGGTCGGTTTTTAATAGTATTAAAGCCCCGCGTCAAAGCAATCGCCTTGGTCTTGCGGGTAAGTTTTTTCCTCTTTCTTTTTATAAGTTGGTTTATGGTAGACATTACAAAAACACTCCCCTAGGGAGACTGTTACTCTACTAAAACGATGGTCAAAAAGCAACTCCGGTAATCAAGTGGAAAAGCCAGATGATGATTGGGAAAATAAACTGCCAGAGGAAGAAAATAAAGAGGAGAATAAGAACAAGTCCATATTTTTCAAAAAACTCTCTAATTTGAGGGAGTTTGTCTGGGAAAAGAGCGAAAAGAAGTTTGGAGCCGTCAAGCGGAGGAATGGGCATTAGGTTGAAGACACCTAGAAGTATATTTATAAAAACAATTATCGCTGTAATTTGAACGAAAGCTGGATTAGCCCAACTGGCTTCAGTGGCCACACCGACACGTAGAAGCAGACCAAAAATGAGTGCTATTAAAACATTGGAAGCTGGACCAGAAACTGCCACAAGCGCTTCTGACCATCTCCCCGGTTTCAGATTATAAGGATTATAAGGCACAGGTTTAGCCCAACCGAAAATAAATCCACCTAAAAAATATGCAATGGAAGGGACGAGGAACGAACCGACAAAATCCAGATGTTTTACCGGGTTAAGTGTCAGACGACCTTGGTATCTGGCAGTTTGGTCACCAAGATAGCTTGCAACATAGCCATGCGAAACCTCATGTATCACCACCGACATAATGAGAATGGCGATTTGGAAAAGAAAATCAACTTGCATTTGGGCATTATATCATGTAAATTGTTCCCATTATGGCGAAAGTTTGTCCAGTAAACCAAAAAGGTTCCAAGATGGGTGGGGGTTACTCCAACCGCACTCGTGCTACCCAATTTAATCCTACTGGCTCCGTTCGCAAGTACCCCAATCTCCAGAAAAAGCGTATTTATGTACCCGAACTCAAGAAAACTATCACCCTCATCCTTTCCACTAAAGCTATTAAAACTATAAATAAGCGTGGTGCTCACAGCGTTCTCAAAAAAGCCGGCGTTATTTAATCTCTAAATTTCTCTATCCGATTTCCCCATCCGTTTTAAACTTCTAAAATTTTTCAAATTTAATCATATACGTTAACTTTGCGCGATAGCGTAGAGATAACGTATGCTGTTAGGTTAGCCCAAATTCATCTCTTAAATACCTGTCGTTTTCTATTTCATCAACAATCAGATACAAGAGATCTTTCCCGATCCCCAATTCTGTCTTAAGTAGAGTGATAATATCCTCACACTCATAAGGATAAACCCAAACACTTTTTTGCAAAGACACAATCCCCGCTTCTTTGAAAAGGCGTCTTATCTTGTCCCTTTCTCCCTTCTTTTTTTCCGGAATATCAAAAATCACTACTCTCCATTTCCCGTCCCATTTTTTAGGCTTATCGAGTTTAAAATCCACAAACTGCCACACGTGCAAGCGCTCTTTACCTGATGATGTAAGTTCATAAAATTTGCCATTGTATTTCAATAGGCCCTTCTTAACCATTTTACTTGCGGAGGATCCTATGTATTCCTTCTGTCTTTTATTTGGTATGAGACCGAGCCTTGCCATAGCGCCGATCACATTCGGAGCAAGCAGTCCGACACTTAAAACTCCGACACCGGCAATTGTAGCCAATATTACGCGTTGCAAATTTTTCTTCTTACTTCTTTTTGTGCTTCTTTGTTCCAATTTACCCATACGTTATTTATATGCTATAGCGTAATTATAACGTAAATAGAAAATTCGAAATGTTTGTTATGCACAGCATCCTCAAAAAAGCGGGGGTTATTTAACTTTCAAGGTTTGGTTTTTAATCTCAAATTTAATGGTACCTTTATCTATTGTGCTTAAAATTTGGCCACCGACTTT
>PCVB01000028.1:19121-27063 GCA_002787855.1 Candidatus Zambryskibacteria bacterium CG11_big_fil_rev_8_21_14_0_20_42_18
GTGAGGTAGAAGTCCTTGAACCATGATGCCCAGCCTTCAAGACATCTGAATCAAGAATGACAGGATCTAAATTAAGTAAAACATTCTCTATATTTATAGGTGAATCACCTGTAAGCATGAAGGATTTGTCTCCATAAACAAGTTTTGCCACTATTGAGGCCTTGTTTGTTTCCCAGTTTGAGACATCTTGTCCGACGATAGGGAATAGTATCTGAAGTTTAACCCCATCGCCCAAATTTATAACCATCCCTCTACGCGCAAGTAGTCTCGAGATATTTTCATCATCAAGTCTTCTAGACAGCTCGGCACTTAAAAGAGTTTCTGACTCAACCCCAGATTCGATAAAAGCGCCAATCTTGTAGCGACTTACTACTTCTGGCAAACCTCCGATATGATCTGCGTCTGGGTGAGTGGCGAGAACTACATCAATACGTTTATCTGCGAAAGGAAGAACCCTTCCGAGTTCAGAGAGGACCCTCCTATTGCGACCCCCATCTATCAAGATTCTGTTGTGTTGAGGTGAGTCTATGAAAATGGCATCACCCTGACCGATATTAAGGAAATAAACCCGAAGAGTATCCGTCGCCTCTTTCTGGTAGAAAGAAATCCATACAAAAATATTGGAAAAAATAAGCAAAGCTACCAATGTCTCCCGCCACCAACTTTTAAGAAAATCCATGCTTATAGTATAATCTAGAGACGATGACAAAATTATTTGAAGAAAAGAAGTTTAATATCCCCAAACTTGAAGGTATTAGTGAAAAAACGATAGGGGAGCACATTAAACTCTATAGTGGATATGTGAAAAATACGAATACCATCCTCACAAAGATTGATGAGTACGTCGTAGATAGCGAAAATAACGCATATGCATTGGGCGAGCTACAAAGAAGATTCGCCTTCGAATTCGATGGGATGAGAAACCATGAATACTATTTCTCCCATCTTGAAAACGGACCAACTGTAATTACACAGGAATTTTCTGTGTATAAAGCCGTTGAAGAAGAATGGGGAGATTTTGATAAATGGCTCAATAGGTTTAAGGCAATCGCACTTACTCGCGGTATCGGCTGGGCCATACTTTATTATGATTCACACACAAAAAGACTTGTGAACACTTGGGTTGATGAACATCATCTTGGACAATTAGTTGGCCTCTCCCCCCTTCTCGTACTTGATATGTGGGAACATGCCTATTTTATCGACTACACTCCCGCGGAAAAAAAGAAGTATGTGGAAGCATTTTTTGCAAATCTTAACTGGCAGAATGTTGAGGAGAATTTCCTGTCTGCACAGGCAGTCTCGAACGCCACACAAAAATAAATATCGCCAGATAAACCAGAACGATTAGCCAAATAGAAACTAGCGGAACCTCAATAGAGGCAAAAGAAAGATTACCCAAAGTACTAGAAACCCCAAGAATCCAAGATAATAGTAGATATGCGATGTAAGAAAATGGTAGAGCTAAAACAGGGCTCAAGAGAGCAATAAGTGTGGCAATAAAGCCCATAAGCATGGTGATGGGGATAATCAACAAGACCAAAATATTGGCCGGAAGCGAGACTAGAGAGAAATTTCCCATGGAATAAATAAGTAAGGGAAGAACTGTTACTTGAGTGGCAAGAGTGGTGGCGACCACCAACCTGAATCCCCATTTCTCTGGCACAATTTTTAGATATTTATCAACGATAGGTACGATATAAATGAGCGCTAAGGTCGCCAGAAAAGAAAGCTGAAATGATGGGTCGAAAACTAAAACTTTTGGATTCTCGATAATCATAAGAAAGGCCGCCACGAGAAGAGCGCGAGAGGCCGAGTAGTTGCGTCCAAACATTTTTGCTACGATAACAGTAAGCACCATTATGGAGGCCCGCACTACTGTGGCCTCGGCTCCTGTCATTAGAACGAACGCTAAGATAGCCAAAATAGATGCTCCAGCCGCCAGTCTCGGCACAGCTCGAACGCGAGCAAGCAGAAAAAGATTTTCAAACATCCTCCGTATAAATTCTGCAATGATGGTGATGTTATAACCAGAAAGAACGACGATATGGATAATCCCCGCACGACGAAATTCTTCAAGAAGGTCTTTTGGCATCGCTTCTTTGCCAGAGACAATAAGTCCTGAAAGAAGGCTGGCGTATGGTTCAGCCAAAATCTCTTTTATTTTAGCCACAAAACTCTTTTTTATATTAAAGAGAAAATGTTTTATCGGATTACCATTACCGCTAGAGAGAATCTCGACCTTTGTAAAACTTAGGGTGTAATAAATATCATCTTTCGACAAATATTTAGCATAATTAAAAGGTCGACCGCTGTCAGAGTCTTCTATAATACCGGGCTCTTGTAATTTGCCCTTTACATCTACTCTATCGCCATACTCTACGTGACTATATAAATCTGTATTTACTAAAACTTTTTCTCCGTTGTCCGCGAGTAAAACAAAACGAGTAGTGTTCTCTCTTTGTTCTGGCTCGGTCACCACTTGACCAACATTAGACGGGATAAGCGGTTCGTGAAAATCTTTGATCGAGTATCTTATAGCTCCAAGACCAAATGAAATAAGTACCAGAGATACAAATAAAATCTCTTTATTTATCTTTTTATTCCAAATTCTCTCAAAAATCACAATTATAATTCCGATAGTTATAAAAAATACCCCGATTATTTTAGGTATGGGCAGGAAAGAAGAAACCAAGATACTGAATACAAATCCAGCAATGAAAACAAAAATACCCCTCGACTGTGCTCGGGGCAAACTATCAGTATTTGTTTCGTGGTCCATTGTAAAGATTCGGAATCAAACCGTCTGCGAAGGTTGTAGCGATCTCGTCTGCGCGTTCATTTAAAGGTACACCGGTATGCCCGGCCACATATTTCCATTCGATATTCTTACCTTGTGTGACTTCAAGTAGTTTCTGCCATAGATCTTGGTTAAGAACCGGTTTGCGGTTAGCTGTCCTCCAGCCTTTCTTTTGCCACCCCTCTATCCACTGTGTCATGCCCTTCATAACGTATTCTGAATCTGTGTTAAGAGTAATAACATTATCTGGCACATATTCTAGAGATTTGATTGCTGCCATTAACTCCATTCTATTATTGGTAGTATGCGGGTCTCCTCCACCAAGCTCTCTCACCTCATCATCGCTAAGGATTATTGCCCCCCAACCCCCCGGACCAGGATTTCCCCTAGACGACCCGTCTGTATAAATAGTAATCATGTTCCTATAATATCAACAATTCGGAGGCGGAGTTCGGGGCGATTTCGAAAGTAGGATTTTTCTATATTGGCTAGGAGATTAATATTTGTCCCTGGAGTCAGGGCAATATCGTAATCTTCTGGAGTAGAGAAGAAGGAAATTGCTTTCACAGAACTAGAACGAGATGAGTTTTCATTGCCAGAGAAAATTATTTCTAAGTGATTGGCTTCTTTACCAAAAGTTTTTACTGATTTTATTTCTGCTTTTGAGATTTTGAATACCGGTTTTTTGTTACCCATACCAAACGGGGCAAATTGGGAAACGGTGTTCCACAGATTTTCTCCAATATCAGAAATGTTGACAGCCAAACCACTCTCTTTCTCCATTTCAGCTACGGAGTTTTCAAGTGAGAGAAAAGCTTTGGAAAGATTTTCTTCAAGAGTAGAAAGATTTTCTAGTGTGAAAGAGAACCCTCCTGCTCCGGTATGGCCACCAAACTCTATAAAAGATTCACTCATAGCATTCATCAGAGCAAACAAGTCACACCCATTATATGAACGGCAGGAGCCCTTAAGTACCCCATTTCCATCACGCCCCCAGACAAAAGCGGGGCGTTTGTATTCTTCAACAATGGCCGTGGCCACTAAGCCCATAAGACTTGGTTGCCAGTCTGGATTTCCAATGACAATAACTTCAGGAATCTCTTCTCGAGCTGACAGATGAGATTTCGCATCCTTTACCAGACTTGCCACCACACCTTTACGTTTATTATTTATTTGCTCTAGATGAAACGATAATTTTTCTGCCTCAAGCGGGTCGGTCGTTATCAGAAGTTTGAAGGCATCCTCTGGCACCCCCATTCTTGATGCCGCATTGATACGAGGGGTAATCATAAAGACAACATCATCTTCAGAAATATTTCTCTGGTCCATATTGAGTCGTTTGAAAAGTGCCGCGAGACCAAGTCTCGGAGACTTGCGTAATACATCTAGACCGAAACGCACCAGCACTCTATTTTCATCAAGAAGGGGCACCATATCCGAGAGGGTGGCAATGGCGACCATATCTAGAGACCACTTCTCCATACCTGGCTTTACTCCGAAAGATTCTTTATTCACAATCGCCTGCACCAACTTAAACACTACCCCAGAACCACAAAGCCCCTTAAAGGGATAGGTGGAATCTGTCCTATTTTGATTAACGACAGCAAAGGCTCTAGGTAAAGTATCTTTTGGCTTATGATGATCGGTGATGATGACATCAATGCCATATTTATTGGCAACATCCACTTCCTCTATATCGGCGATACCGCAATCAATAGTGATAATAAGTTTAGCGCCCCTTTTATAACACTCCTTTACCGCCCCTGTATTGAGTCCAAAGCCTTCATTGTGTCGATGGGGGATATAAAAAGAAATATTTTCATATTTTATCCGTCGGAAAAAATCAGAGAGAACAACCGCACCCGGTATACCGTCAGCATCGTAGTCAGAGAAAACTACTATATGCTCATTTTCTTCAATCGCCTTAATCACCCGATCACGAGCCTTCTCCATATCAGGCATAAGCAAGGGGTCATGGAGTTTTCGATAATCGGGGCTCAAAAAATCTTCTTGATCTTTTGACTCTATGCCTCGTTCTTTAAGTAAGGCTTCGAATAGTTCAGGAAAATGCTGCATTGGCTTATTCTAGCACGCGTATTAAGATAGGTTTATGCAAAGAGGCAACGGCAATATTGAGGGCATAGCTATCCTGGCTGTTCTTTTGGTTATCTTAGTCATCGCCCCAAAGGGAACACCGGACTCTAATACTAGCTCTTCTTTTTCATCTTCAAAACAAACAAGCTCCGATATAGAAAGTACCGAGACACTCAATTCATCGTATACACGCGCTATATCTTTGGGCGCCGGAAATGCCTCTCGTTCTTATCAAGCTTATGAGGAATACATTACGATAAGTAACAGCGGTAGAGAGCCCATCACCATCACCAATTGGTATCTAAAAAATGCCAAAGATGAACGTCCATACAACTTGGGTGGAGATCTACGATACTTCCCCGCAGATATAGCTTTCATCGGCAAGGGCACGCTATTCATTTCTCCTGAAAATAATAATGTTCTTCAGGACATTGTGCTCCAAGCTGGTGAGAAGGCCATTGTCACCACAGGCGTTGTCGGCTCTCAGTCACCATATAAAATTGTCAACTTCAAAGAAAATATTTGTAGTGGCTATCTTGGAGATATGCCGGAATACAAATTGACACCGGCCCTTACGCGCAGGTGTCCCAACCCAGAAGACGAACCCGGGGTAAATTATCTTGATATAGAGTGTCGAAAGTTTATAGACAGAATGTCGTCCTGTCGTACTCCCGAGTTTGATACTAGAGATTCAGATGGAGAAATTTGCTATGGGTGCGTTGATGGGAAACTCCTTTCAAGCGCTTGCACTACCTTTATAAAAAATCATTTTAATTACAATTCCTGTATCGCTAATCATAAAAATGATCCGAAGTTTTCTGGTAAAACATGGAGAATCTTTCTTGGTCATGGGTGGGAAATGTGGGCCACGGAATATGAAACAATAAAACTTTTTGACCAGTTTGGTAAACTAGTAAAATCTCGCAGTTATTGATTATGAAAACCAACCAAAATTGTGTCTTTTGCAAAATTGTTAAAGGAGAAATTCCTTCTTATAAAATATATGAGGATGAAAATTTTCTTGCCTTCTTAGACATTAATCCCCAATCGCCTGGGCATACCCAAGTGATACCAAAAGAACATTATCGATGGGTCTGGGATACCCCCAACGTTGGAGAATATTTCGAAGTGGTGAGGAAAATTGCCAAAGCTCAACAAAAAGCGTTTGCAACAGACTTCATCCTTTCCAAAGTAATTGGCGATGAAGTAGCGCACGCACACGTCTGGGTATTCCCAAATTCTAAAGTTTCGGGAGATAAAAAAGACTTTGCTGAGAACGCAAAGAAAATCCGAAAAACCCTTATTTAAGAGCCTCAATTCCCGGTAGCGTACCGTTGGCAAGAAAGTCTAGCATCGCTCCACCACCGGTAGAGACAAAGGAAAATTTGTCAAAAAGATCTAATTCTTTTACAGCAGCAAGGGTATCTCCACCTCCGATAATAGACTCGTTACTAAACTCGGCAATCATTTTTGCGAGAGCGAGTGTGGCCACTTTGTAACCCATCTCATAATTACCCAATGGGCCATTCCACAAAACTAGTTTCGCCGAAGAAATAACTGGTTTCAAATTTTCAAGAGTAATTGGTCCAGCATCCATAATCTTCTCGTCTTTGATAATGGTATCTTCCGGTAAAATAATTTTTCCGGTGTTCAGAAGTTCTCTAATCTTAAAATCCCCTTCCCCAACCAAAGAATTACCAATATCAACACCTTGTTCCCTAAGAAAATTGTTAGCGATTGCCCCACCAACAAAGATGCTATCGGCGATATTAATAAACTTTTTCAGTAGTGGTATTTTAGTATCAAACTTAGCTCCCCCAAGAATAAATAAGAAGGGGCGTTTAGGGTAAAAAGCCTTGGAAAGTTCTTCTATTTCCAGTGAAAATTGCATACCCACATAGCTTTCCATAAGTTTCGGTACTCCAACGATAGAAGCGTGTTCTCGATGTGACACAGGGAAGGCCTCGTTAACAAAAATATCTCCGAGACTGGCGAGCTCTTTGGCATACTCATTAGAATTTTCTCGCTCGCCTTTGTTTTGACGTAAATTTTCAAGAAGCATTAAATCACTCTGCTCAATAAATGTTAGAGGAAGAAAATTTTTAACGTGTTCAAATATAGGTTTAAGGGAATCAGTATCTCTCTCTGCATGACTTATAAGAATTACTTTGGCTCCGGCTTTTTGTAAATACTCTATGGTGGGAAAAGTCCTCTTGATTTGGTAATCATTTAGAACTACCCCATCTGCAGTAGGCACGCTCCAATCAACACGCACCAATACCCTTTTGCCGGTAAGATCTCCCGCTTTAGTAATAGATTTCATTAAATAAGTGATTTAGCTATGTCTAAAAAGTCTTTTGCATCTAAAGAAGCGTGACCGACAAGAAACCCCTTGATGCCTGTCCCCTTAAAAAGAGCACTGGCATTAGACGCCTCAACAGAGCCACCATACAATATGGTAACACGCTCTGCTATTTTTCTGTCAAACATGTCAGTAAGCACTTTTCTTATAAAAATAATTGTTTCGGCAAGATCAGTTGGGCTTATTGCATCTTGAGCGCGCTTACCGATGGCCCAGATTGGTTCATAGGCTATCGCCAACTTAGACGCATCAACTTTTCGATTTAGGCCCGCCAATGAAAACTTCAACTCTTCACGCAAGAATTCAAAATGCAGACCATCATCATCCCGAGACGGCTCACCAACACAGACAAGGGGCATAAAACCGGAATTCAAAGCAATTCTTGTCTTTTTGGCAACCTGCTCGTTCGTCTCTCCCATAGCACGCTCTTCGCTATGACCCAAAATTGAGAGCTTTACCCCTAAACTTTTCAAAATATCCGGAGTAACAACTCCCGTGTGCACACCCCGAAGTACTGGCGAAAGACCTTGGACCGCCAGACGAGCGAAACTTCTGGAACGTGAAGAAACCGATTCAAGATACGGCAATGGTGGAGCAATAAAGAGAGACACCTTCTTATAGATCGAGCGATTCCTAGATAATTGCGCTAAAAGCGTTTTAGCTTCAGAAAGGGAGTTTGGATAATT
>PCVB01000028.1:27104-27798 GCA_002787855.1 Candidatus Zambryskibacteria bacterium CG11_big_fil_rev_8_21_14_0_20_42_18
GGTTTCGTAGACAACAGTGGCAGTATTTTTAAGCCTTATTTTATAAGCCGCGACTTCTTTAAGGTTAACGCTGTTTTGAAGAACGATCTCGCCATGTCCGGCGTAAACTAGCAAGTCGCCGGAAACAGTGTTTTTAACATCTATCGCCTCCTCACTTCCACCAGATTCAGCGCTCCTATTTTGAGAAATAAACATCACATGGGAACCAGAGATACCGGAACCTTCAAAAGTGGCTGAATTTTCCAAAGAAATCTTGCCACTGCCATTAGGGTCAGCCAGCTTGTCCGCTATCAGAGCAACACCCTTACTACCCAAAGAAGAATCAATCCTGATATTTGGTGAATTTTTAATGATAATATTTCCTTCCACCCAGACATTACCGGCCAGGATGATAGTGTAGTTATTGCCACTAATTTCCAAATCACAAGCAATTTTGGTTGGACCAATAGTAACCGCCCCGGTTATTTTATACGGGCAGGGATCATCTATCACTCCGCCGGCCAGGGCGACCTGTTTCCATTCTTCTATCTGTTCATCGGGGATGGGCAGATTGGCGAAACTTTGGTCCGTACTCTCCGGGTAAGAGGTGCCAAGGACCGTCGTGTTGGATATACTTTGATAATAGGCATCGCCGTCAATCTGCGCACTACTAATCGTATTGGCATAGACCGAACTGGTAGCGTAGAGATTATTG
>PCVB01000018.1 GCA_002787855.1 Candidatus Zambryskibacteria bacterium CG11_big_fil_rev_8_21_14_0_20_42_18
CACTGGCCAATATTAGTGAGTGGGTCAATACCAAGTGCCCCAAGTGTGGTGGTGAGGCGAAGAGGGAGACCGATGTCATGCCCAACTGGGCTGGTTCCTCTTGGTATTTCTTGCGTTATTGTGATGACAAGAATGACAAAGAGTTTGCTTCTAAAGAAAGTTTGAAGTATTGGATGAATATTGACTGGTACAACGGCGGGATGGAACATACCGTTCTACACCTCCTCTATTCTCGTTTTTGGAATAAGTTTCTTTTTGATCTTGGTTTGGTGCCAACAAGCGAGCCGTACAAGAAACGCACTTCTCACGGACTGATTCTTGCCGAAGGTGGAGAGAAGATGAGCAAGTCTAAAGGCAATGTGGTGAACCCGGACACGATAATCAAACACTTCGGTGCCGACACTCTCCGTCTCTATGAGATGTTTATGGGTCCATTCGAACAATCAATAGCGTGGAGCGAGGATGCTCTCGTTGGCCCACGCCGGTTTCTGGAGAAGGTTTGGAAGATAGGGGGTCGGATACAATTGTCTGCTCACGGACAGGCATCGGGAGATTCGCGACCAATTGCATCCGACCTTTCTCTTCTAGGTCATCAGACTATAAAAAAAGTTTCGGAAGATATAGAAAATATTAAATTTAATACCGCGGTCTCCTCTCTCATGGTCTACGTCAATGCGTTGGAGAGACAAAAGGATGTTTCGCAGAAAGAGTTTGAAATTTTGTTACTTTTGCTGGCGCCCTTTGTGCCTCATATTTCTGAAGAACTCTGGCATTTAATTGGGCACCAAGATTCTATACACAAACAGAGTTGGCCAACCTTTGATCCAAACAAAATAGAAAGCGAAGAAATTATTTTAGCTATCCAAGTCAATGGCAAGGTTCGTGCCAGTCTCAAGGTTTCTGTCAATGACGGCGAGGAGGAGGTCAAAGCTAGGGCTCTCTCCCTGCCAGAAGTTCAAAAGTGGCTTGTGGGTAAGGCGCCGAAGAAGGTCATAATTGTACCGAAAAAGATCATTAGCATTGTGACCACCGTCAAGACGGGCTAAGCTTGACACACGTTTGGATAGGTGATACAAATAGGAGTAATAATTGTATGAACAATAAGGTCACCCTAAGTTTCAAACCAAAAGAGGTCACCAAACGTCTTTTAGCTGTCATTTCCAAACGTGGTCAGGACGTTTTAATAAGTCGCTACGGACTGGGGTCAAAGACGGGCAAACTCACTTTAGATACTATTGGCAAGAAATACGACATCACTCGTGAACGTGTTCGACAAATTGAGAATCACTCTCTTATTTCTATTCGCAAGTCCAAAGCTTATAAAGATGCCGAGCCAATTTTTGCAGAACTTAAAAATCTTATCTCAAACTTGGGTGGCATTATCTCTGAAAAAGATCTTTTGAATTATTTGAGTAAAGATGTAAGCACTCAAAATCATTTTCACTTCTTCCTTGTTTTAGGTGAAGGATTTAAACACGAGAAGGAGGATGAGGAGTTTAAACATCACTGGCATGTGGATGCTGAATTGTCTGACAAGATTAAAGGAGCTCTTCGCAAACTTTATTCTAAACTCTCTGATGACGAATTGGTTCTTGAGGGGGACCTCATCGATTCTTTCCTCGAAGAGATCAAAGATTTGAATGACAAATACAAAAACGAAGAGGTTATCAAGCGTTGGCTCTCTCTTTCTCATAAAATTGGCAAGAATCCACTAGGCGAATGGGGTCGCTCTTCTTCTTCAAATGTTAATGCCAAGGGTGTGCGAGACTTCGCCTTTCTTGTTATAAGAAAGCATGGCTCCCCAATACACTTTAAAGAAGTTGCCAAGGCTATCACCCAATATTTCGATAGGAAGGCTCATGTCGCCACTACTCACAATGAGCTTATTAAGGACCCTAGATTTGTTTTAGTCGGTCGCGGGCTCTATGCTCTCTCTGAATGGGGCTACATGTCCGGTGTTGTTAAAGACGTTATCCACAAAATTATTGAAAAAGAAGGTCCTTTGAATAAAGAGAAAATCCTAGAAAAAGCTCTAAAGGAGCGTTATGTCAAAGAAAATACCATTCTTGTCAATCTCCAGAATCCTAAATATTTCAAAAAAGATCGGGACAATCGATACCATAACGTGTAAAATGTAGTGATGATTGAGGAATTCATTTCTCTTTTCCAAACTGAATTTTATATCAAGATTTGGGGCTATATTTCCGCCACATGGCCCATTTGGATGCCTCTTTTTTTCGTAAATCTTTTTTTGAATACCTGGGTTACCTATAGGCGTCGAACATGGATTAATGAACAAGGTAGCGTTCTTTTGGAAATCAAACTTCCTAAAATTATTGAAAGGTCGCCGGCCGCCATGGAGGTCGTGTTAAGTGGTCTTTTTGATCCCACTATGGGTTCTCTTATAGACAACTATATCAAGGGTCGAGTGAGAGACTGGTTTTCTTTAGAAATAGTTTCTTTGGGTGGAGAAGTAAAATTTTTTATCCGAGCACTCAAGAAGTGGCACAAGACTATAGAGGCAAGAATCTATGCAGAATATCCCAATGCGGAGGTTTTTCTCGTAGATGAGAAGGATGATTACGCATTGAAGGTTAACTACGATCCGGAAAAAATCAATATGTTTGCCGCCATGACCTCTCTTAATAAGGCAGATGCCTATCCCATAAAGACTTATATTGATTATGAGCTCGATAAGGGGGGGAAGGAGCAAGAAGAAATTATTGACCCCATTATGCCTGTTTTAGAGTACCTTGGTTCTATCAAGCCGGACGAGCAGATTTGGTTTCAGATTCTGATACAAGGCCACCGCAAGGAAGGTCTTGCCGATACGCGTATTATTCCCAAAGGAGATTGGAAAGAGGGTATTAAGGATGAAATCAGAAAAATTATTGAGAAAGAGTCGTTTGTTAAGCCCTCTAAATCAACAGACAAAGACCGTTCCGCGCCAGCGATGATGACGTTCCTCACTACCACTCAAACTAAAACTATTGAGTCTATTGAGCGCAATGCCGGTAAGCTTGCCTTCGATGCCATGATGAGAGTTTTATACATAGCTCCAAAGGACACGTTCGACGGCGGAAGAATAGGAGGCACCCTAGGAAGCCTGCGTCAGTTCGGTTCTGAAAATCTTAATGGCATTAGACCGGTTTGGCTTTCTAGCAAGAGTTATCCTTGGGAAGACTTTCGTGATATTAAAAGAAGAACTAGTTTGCGTAAACATCTCAATGCTTATAAGCGTCGCTCCTTCTTTAATGTTCCCTATAAACACTTGAACGCTAAACCATATATCCTCACTACTGAAGAACTGGCAACCCTCTTTCATCTTCCAGGTTCAGCCATTACTACTCCCACTCTTACTCGGGTACCTTCCAAGAAGGGCGTCGCCCCTTCTAACCTACCCATGTAAGCATTATGGGTACTGAATTTCTAAAAGATAAAAAAATTTATCTAGCCGTGAGCGTGGCGGTTATCTCTCTTTTTTTACTATTCACTATTTCACCCCCCGTATCCTTCCCTTCGAACTCCATCATCACTGTTTCAGAAGGGACTGGGCTCTACACTCTTTCTCTCAAGCTCGATGATACTCATGTGGTACGTTCACCATTTTGGTTCCGTATTTTTGCCATCACTTTGGGTGGAGAGAGGGATATGAAGGCGGGGGAGTATTACATGTCTAAGCCGGAAAACTCTTTTGTTATCGCGTGGAGAATATTTCACGGTGACTATGATATTGAGACCCTAAAGATTACTATTCCTGAAGGGTTTACGGTTCAGAAAATTTCAAATCTTTTTGACGAGAGGTTCTCTCTCTTTGACCATGCTATTTTTGAATCCATCGCCCCTGAAGGCTACCTTTTCCCCGACACTTATTTCGTCCCAGTTTCCACTACTGCAAGTTCGGCTATAAAAATGTTTCGTGATAATTTCGAGCATAAGCTTGAACCTCTTGAGAGTAGTATAAAAGCTTCCGGCAGAACTTTTGAGGAAATCATCATCATGGCCTCTATCTTAGAAAGAGAAGTTGTATCAGAAGAAGATAAAAGAATCGCTTCCGGCATTCTTTGGAAACGTTT
>PCVB01000001.1 GCA_002787855.1 Candidatus Zambryskibacteria bacterium CG11_big_fil_rev_8_21_14_0_20_42_18
TGATGGGAAAACTAAGCTTTTTGGTTGTGATCAGAAACGTATTTCCAAAAGTTCTTCTGTGGCCGAGGCGCTTGGTAATTTAGACGAGCTCAATTCTTTCTTGGGTTTAATAAAAGTTAAAACGATAGGGGAGAAATTTGAGGTTGGTGGTAAAACTTCCCAAGATATTGTTGGAGATATCCAGGAAAATATTTTTACGATTTCTGCTTGTATTGCTGGGGCGGATAAAGGCATTACGGCGGATAAGGTGAAGGAGATAGAGGATATAGTTGCTGTATGTGAGAAGGAGTTGCCTACGATAAAAACTTTTTCCCTTGCTGGAGGAACAGAACTTTCAGCTTTATTTGATTTTGCAAGAACCTTGGCTCGTCGAGCGGAGCGAAGAGTGGTAGCAGTAAATGATGAACTTAATAATATAAACCCTGAAATTCTTAAATATCTTAATCGTCTTTCTAGTATTCTTTTTGCCCTCGCTCGACTTACTAACCATCGTTCTGGTATAAAGGAGAGCGCCCCGCGCTATACTTAGTAAGTATTCGTGGGAAACATAATGGCGGCTATAGTTTAGTGGTAGAACTCCAGCTTGTGGAGCTGGTCGCGAGAGTTCGATTCTCTCTAGCCGCCCCCGCGTCGAATTTAAACTGGTATAATTTATGTATGAAAAAAGGATTTAAAGAAAATATAGAGGAAGCTTCACTGGAGAATATTGATTTTAGGAGAGTGCTCTATACAGGCGAGCATTCTCAGCTAGTTTTGATGTCTCTCAAGCCAAATGAGGAGATTGGTATGGAGGTACACCCAGATAATGACCAGTTTTTTAGGTTTGAGAAGGGCCAAGGGAGGGTGATTGTTGACAGTACTACTTATGAAGTGTCAGACGGTGATGTGGTCATAATTCCTCGAGGAGCGGAGCATAACGTCGTTAACACTTCCCAAACTGAATCTCTCAAACTCTATACTCTCTATGCGCCCCCTCACCATGCCGATGGAATTGTGAGAGTCACTAAGGAGGAGGCAGTAGCAAATGAGGCTGAATTTGATGGCGTGACCACGGAATAGATATGAAAAAGTTTAAGACTATTGTATTTGATATTGACGGAACCCTGACGCGGAGTAAACTGCCCTTAGATGAAGAAATAGCGAAACTGCTCTCCCTCCTGATAGAGAAATATCAACTGGCCATCATTTCCGGGGCTGGTTTTGAACAGTTTAAATGGCAGATCCTTGACCATCTTCCTAACGGATCAAAATTAGAAAATTTATATCTGTTGCCAACCGACGGCACTGTTTTCTGTAGATACAACGGGGACTGGCAGTGTCAGGCCGATCCGGCGATGTCTCCAGAAGATAAAACCCACATTGCCCAAGCTTTTGAAAACATTTTTGAAGAATCTGGTTTGGAAAAACCTAAAAAACTTTACGGAGAACTGGTAGAAGATCGTGGGGCTCAACTCAATTTTTCAGCCTTGGGCCAAGACGCCCCAATTGAACTTAAAGAAAAGTGGGATCCGGATAATAAAAATCGCGAACTGATAATAAAAATTCTCAAAAATTATTTGCCCGGTTTTTCGATGCGTATTGGTGGCACAACATCTATAGAAATTACAAGAAGTGGTATTGACAAGAGCTATGGACTCAAAAAACTCATGAAGTTAACGAATTTCTCCAAGGACGACATTCTTTACGTTGGGGATAAGTTTTCAGAGGGTGGCAATGATGCTCCTGTTCTAGCTTTAGGTATAGAATATAAGGAAGTTAAGGGTCCAGAAGAGACTAAAAAGGTTATCTTGGAACTTTTGACATAATCTAAAAATGTTACAATTGAAAGATAGTAATTAAATGAACAAACTCAAACCTTTCACTGAAAAGCGTCCGTGGGGAAGCTTTCGGGAATTTATAAAAAATGAACCCAGCACCGTTAAAATTCTTTATGTAAAAAATGGGGAGGCTTTTAGTTTACAGAAACATTTGCATAGAGATGAATTCTGGAGAGTGTTGAAGGGAGAACCAGAAATTACTATTGGCAGTAAGTTGATTAGCGCAAAAGCAGGTGATGAATTTGAGGTTTCTGCAGAAACCAATCATCGCATTTTTGCACCGCTTAATGATGTGGAGATACTTGAAGTATCAAGAGGAAAGTTTGATGAAGGTGATATCATTAGAATTAAAGATAACTATGGTCGCGCCTAACAAGAAAAAAATAGTGAAAAAAGTGCTGACGAAGAAAAAAGTTGTCAAAAAGAAGACAAGTAAAAAAGTTGTCAAAAAGACAAAAAGAAAAGCAAAAATAAAAGTAAGACCTCTAAATCTCAAGAGATCTAAATTGAACCCAATTATTAATCCTAAGTCGGATTCTTATTGGGAATCAGAAGCGGTATTTAATCCGGGAGCTGTTGTTTCGAGCGATCGGGTGCACCTTTTCTACCGTGCCCTAGGCCCTGATGGCATATCACGCGTTGGTTATGCCTCAAGTAAGGATGGTATTGATTTCGACAAACGTCATCCACATCCAGTTTATATGCCAGAAACTGACCAAGAATTTGCCACGCATCACCCGTATACTTCGCCGGCAAGGCTCGCTTACGATAGGGGGCTTTATATGTCTGGGGGTGGTTGGGGTGGATGTGAAGATCCGCGAGCGGTAAAGCTTGGTGGTCGCCTCTATCTAACTTTCAATATTTTCAACGGCTGGGGCTCGATTAGAGTAGGGGTAACATCTATAAGCGAAGATGATTTGGAACAAGGTCGTTGGAATTGGCGCAGAATGCTTTTCCTCTCACCTCCCAATCAAATACATAAAAACTGGATGCTTTTTCCAGAGAAGATGGATAACAAGTTCGCTATTCTGCATAGCGTGTCCCCTGACGTTAAGGTGGACTACTTAGGTACCCTTGAGGAGCTCCATAGCGGTCGCAAGGTTATCACGAGTTCTAGAAGTGAAGACAAAACTTATCCTCACTATACTTGGGAGAGTTGGATACGCGGTGCTGGCGCCCCACCTATAAAAACAAAATATGGCTGGCTCGTTTTCTATCATGCTATGGATAAAAGTGACCCTAATCGCTACAAACTCGGAACAATGCTTCTTGATCTTAATAATCCCCAGAAGGTTCTTTATCGTTCAAAGTACCCAATTCTTGAACCTGATGAATGGTACGAAAATGATTGGAAACCCGGCATTATCTATGCTTCCGGGGCTGTAGTTAAGGGTGATACACTTTTTATTTATTATGGTGGCGGTGATAAACATATTGGCGTTGCTTACACTAAGTTGGACGATTTTATCGACAAGCTTATGAAAAATGAGCATATCGTCTTAGCGACCAGACCGACCAAAGTAAAATAAAGTGACATGTTCATAGTAAAACGATCACAAGAAAATCCCATCTTGGTACCTCGCCGTGACCATCACTGGGAAGCATCTGCCACATTCAATATGTCTGTTGTTAAAAAAGGTCGCAGTATTTACGGCTTGTATCGAGCAATATCCAGTTCTGATAATCTTAGATCTCCGGACAAGATTTCAACAATAGGAATAGCCAAGAGCCCTGATGGGGTTCACTTTGATGACCGCAAACAGTTTGTCGTACCAGAGGAGGAGTGGGAAAAGTTTGGCTGTGAAGACCCGCGAGTAACTTTTTTTGAAGGTCGTTATTATATTTTTTATACTGCCCTTTCTCTTTTCCCTTTTACAGCCGAGGGCATTAAGGTGGCAGTGGCTATCTCGGATGATTTAAAAAAGGTCCATGAGCGTCACCTAGTCACACCCTTTAATGCTAAAGCCATGACCCTCTTTCCCGAACGGGTGAATGGCAAGGTCGTGGCGATCTTTAGCGCCTACACTGACACTCCACCGGCTAAAATGGTTGTTGTTGAGGCCGATGATGTAGAAGAATTTTGGTCACCTATGTTTTGGAAGAAACAGCTTCGTGATATGGATAAACACACCATTGATCTTCGTAGAACTGACCACGATCATGTTGAAGTCGGGGCTCCGCCCATTAAAACGCGCTTCGGCTGGCTCCTCATTTATTCCCATATTGAGCACTATTTTCCTTCATCAGAAAATATCAGACCCCAGTTCGGTATTGAAGCTGTTCTCCTTGACTTAAAGGACCCGCGCAAAATTATTGGTCGCACCGAAGGTCCCATCTTGGCGCCGGAGGAGGCCTATGAGACCACGGGCCATGTCTCTAACGTAGTCTTTCCTTCGGGGGCACTTTTGCAAGATGATGTTTTAACGATTTATTATGGCGCCGCCGACACCACGACTTGCTCGGTGAGGTTGTTTTTAGATGATTTGATATCAAGCATTTGTGATGAGACAAAACACCGATGGCATTTCCAACGTGTCGGTCATAACCCCATCATTGAACCAGATAAAAATCATAAATGGGAATCAAAAGCCACTTTTAATCCTGCTGCCGTCCAGCTTGAAGGCTCGGTCCATATTCTTTACAGGGCTCTTTCTGAAGACAATACTTCAAGTATTGGTTATGCTACCAGCCGTGATGGGGTATCTATAAGCGAGAGATTGCCTGAACCAGTTTATCTGCCAACCGAAGATTTTGAAACCAAGAAAATAGCAAACGCTAACTCCGGATGTGAAGATCCGCGTATTACTAAAGTAGGAGGTGCCCTTTACATGAGTTACACCGCTTTTGACGGCATAGGGCCCCCTAGAGTGGCCATTACTTCTATCAAAGAAAAGGATTTTCTTTCCCGTCGCTGGAAGTGGAAAAAACCTAAAATTATTACCCCCTCGGGAGTTGATGATAAAGATGCCTGTATTTTCCCAGAAAAAGTTAATGGCAAGTATCTTATTCTTCACCGTATTGGTAGCGACATTTGCGGCGATCTTCTTAATTCTCTGGATTTCAAAACAGAGGTAGTTAATAAATGTATCAGAATTTTTGGTCCGAGACCGGGAACTTGGGACAGCAAGAAGGTGGGCATAACCGCTCCTCCAATTAAAACAAAAAAAGGATGGCTCCTGCTTTATCATGCCGTTTCGGAACATCATCATACTTATCGACTTGGAGCAGCCTTACTTGACCTCAAGGATCCGACAATTGTCTTGGCTCGTTCAACCGACACTATTTTTAAGCCGGAAGAGACTTTTGAAAAAGAGGGCATTGTAAATAATGTGGTCTTTCCTTGTGGTATGGTAGTGCGCGATGGTTTCCTTTATATTTATTATGGCGCCGCGGACAAGGTGATTGGGGTAGCCAATATGGAGCTCGAGATCATTGTGGACGCCCTGGGGAGAACTATCTAGAATTACTTGATTTTGTGTTAATCTTAAGACCACCATGTTTCCAAACTGGGCAAAAAATATTTTATTTCTTCTAGTTTTTATGATCTCTAGTTTAGTGCTAGTGATTATTATTGATGGATTACTTTCAGGCACCGACCTTACTCCACTTAATACTGTTATCGAGCAGACCGTGACGCACATGCGCACTCCGTTTTTAACGACTTTTTTTATTTTTATCACTAGATTAGGAGACCCCTTCGTTCTTTCTTTTGCTACCGCGCTCATCTCTACCCTCCTTGTTGTCCGAGGCAGGCACTATGATGCTGTTCTTTTTATCACCAGTCTTTTAATTTCCGTTATCTTGCTTTTAGTACTCAAGAATACTTTTCAAATCGCACGACCTAGTTACAATATTATAAATACCAGTGAATGGAGTTTCCCATCAGGGCACGTGACGGTTACAACAGCTTTTTTCTTCCTGCTTGTTTACTCTTTCTTTGGTTACATGAAGACGCTAAGAGGCAAGATCATACTGGTAGCAGGCTCATTTATTGGGGCTATTCTTATATGGTTTTCGAGACTTTATCTTGGGGCTCATTGGGCACTCGATATCTTGGGTGGTATTGCGCTCGGACTTCTGTCTGTGAGTTTTACTATCCTTGCGTTCAATATTTTGATTGAAGGCAGGCGCTCACTAAAAAGTAGAATGCATTTGTGATATAATACAAAAAATATAATTATTAACTAAGATTACAACATGAACACAGAAGAAACTCAAAAAGTTATGAAGTGGACCCGCATTGTGCTTATCGTGTTGGCGATATTTCTGGCTATTCAAGCCCTGGGCTCTTTTAGAGGTTTAACTTATACCAACCCGGTTTATAACTCTATTTCTGTTAATGGAGAGGGCGAGGCGGTTGCCATTCCAGATATTGCCACCTTCTCTTTCTCTGTTTCTCTTGATGCTAAGGTGGTAAGTGACGCTCAAAAGCAGGTGACAGAAAAAATGAACAGTATCTTGTCAGAACTTAAAGCCATAGGTATCGAAGAAAAAGATATTAAGACCTCTGATTATTCTATTTGGCCTAAGTATAGTTATGAACCCACAATTTGCTCACCAACATATTGTCCACCGACTCGGCAACGTGAGGATGGTTACACCGTAAGTCATAGCGTTTTAGTGAAGGTTAGAAAAACTGAAGATGTCGGCAAGGCCTTTGCTCTGGTGGGAGACAAGGGTGCCACGAATCTCTCCGGTATTTCGTTTGCTGTTGATGATGAGGAAAGGGTTTTAGATGAAGCTCGGGCCAAGGCTATTAATGACGCTAAGAAGAAGGCTGAAATGCTCGCAGACGAACTCGGTGTACGACTTGTGCGCGTGGTGAGTTACTATGACAATATTGGTGGCGGACCTATGCCGTATTATGCAGAAGGTATGGGTGGAGACATGGTTAAGACTTCCGCCTCTTCTGCTCCCAGTATTCCCATTGGAGAAAACAAGGTTGTAATGAATGTCACTGTAGTCTACGAAATAAGATAATTCGAGTCATTGACTTCTATGGGTCTCGTATGGTAGTATCAAAAAACACCCGGAGGGGGTGTTTTTTATAATAAATAACTATGAGCAAACTAATAAATTACATCAAAGATACTAGAGGTGAGCTTAAACACGTTTCTTGGCCAACGCGAAAGCAGTCTATTGTCTACACAGTTGTGGTTATCGCCATCTCTATCCTTGTGTCTATTTTTCTGGGATTTTTTGACTATATCTTCTCTTTTATTCTCCAGAAGTTTATTCTATAAAATAATCCCATGGCCAAACAAAAAATCTCCGAGGGTAGGAATTGGTACGTTGTTCATACATATGCTGGTTACGAAAATGCAGTGATGCGTAATCTCAAACAGCGCATCGAGTCCTTAGGCATGGAGGATAAAATTTTTAATGTCATTATTCCTGTAGAAAAGAAGATAAAGATCAAGGGTGGCAAGAGGGTAGAAGAAGAAGAAAAAATTTACCCCGGCTATATTTTAGTAGATATGATCGTTACCGATGATTCTTGGTATGTGGTTCGCAACACTCCGAGAGTGACGGGCTTTGTGGGTTCAGGAGTTTACCCTGTGCCTATTGATAAAGCAGAAGTTGAGGCTCTTTTTGCTCGGATGTCTGTCGACAAAGTTACTCATGCTATTAATCTTATTGAGAATGACGCCGTCCTTGTAATTGATGGACCATTTAAAGAACTTGAAGGTAAAGTTTCAGAGATTGATAAGGAACGAGGCAAGGTGAAAGTCTTGGTCAACATGTTTGGACGCGAGACTCCGGTCGAATTAGATTTCTTGCAAGTTAAAAAGATTTAACGTATTCTAACCCTCTAATATGGCAAAGAAAGTTGTAAAAGTTTTAAAGCTTCAAATCCCCGGTGGTAAAGCTGTTCCCGGTCAACAGTTAGGACCCGTACTCGGTGCCGCCGGTATTCCTATTGGTGAATTCGTTAAGCGTTTTAATGATGAGACAAAGGATCGTGTCGGAGAGACTGTGCCCACGATTGTTGAGGTCTTTGAAGACCGGAGTTATCACCTCACTTATAAAACTGAACCAGCTTCTGCATTGATTCTAAAAGCAATAGGGAAGGAAAAAGGCTCTGGTACCCCCAATACTTCTAAAATAGGGACTCTTTCTAAGGCTCAGATTAAAGAAATTGCAGAGAAAAAAATGCCTGACTTAAACGCGGAAACTCCAGAAGCCGCTTTTAATATCATCGCCGGCACCGCTCGCTCTATGGGTGTTGATGTGAAGTAGGTAGTTTGCTTTTTATTTTTCTCAGAGGTAAAGTGCAGTCTGGTAAACCTCAAACAGGAGTAGGTTATGAAGCAGTACCTTGATTTACTTAGACATATCCAAGAGTATGGCGCAAAGAAGTCAGACAGGACAGGAACCGGGACAATCAGTGTTTTTGGCTATCAAATGCGCTTTGATTTATCGAAAGGTTTTCCTCTCCTGACAACCAAAAAAATCCATCTCAAGTCTATCGTCCATGAACTTCTGTGGTTTCTACGCGGAGATACTAATGTTCGCTGGCTACAAGAGCGTGGTGTGAAAATATGGGATGAATGGGCAGACGAAGATGGTGACCTGGGGCCAGTTTATGGGTACCAATGGAGAAATTGGCCCAACTGGGTTCCAGAGGAGATGAGGAATATTGCCATAGATCAGATTGCTGATACGGTCAAACTTCTCAAGGAGAATCCTGATTCAAGACGCATTGTTGTCACAGCTTGGAATCCTGGAGATGTGCCAAAGATGAAGTTACCGCCATGTCACTGTTTATTTCAGTTCTATGTGGCCGATGGCAAACTTTCATGCCAGTTATATCAGAGGAGCTGTGATGTTTTCCTTGGCGTACCCTTCAACATCGCCTCCTATGCACTGCTCACCATGATGTTTGCCCAAGTGTGTGGTTACCAGCTTGGCGAGTTTATCTGGACTGGTGGTGACACTCACCTGTATCTGAATCACTTGGAACAAGTGAAGTTGCAACTCTCGCGTGAGCCACGATTACTACCAACCATGATGATTAATCCCGATGTGAACAGCGTCTTCATGTTTAAGTATGAGGACTTCACGCTCGAAGGATATGATCCCTGGCCAGTTATCCGAGGATCAGTGGCAGTCTGAATTTCGGGCGAGTTCAGCGGGACTAGCAACCCCGCTGTTTTTTTATTTTCTGATATCTCGGTCGTTATAGAGTTTGGGGAGCATGCTTTCAGGTTTCCATTCCTTTTTCATTTTTTTAATATCACTAGAAGTTTGATATTTACCGGTTTTTGCATAATCACTTTTAAGTATTTGACCTGTTTCAAAGAAGATTATTTGAGCGACACGTCTGCCAACCACGAGAGGGATAGCGTAGTTTCTTGAGTTATTGGTAATTTCCATAGTCCAACGATTGAAGAATCCGACATCACCCCAGCCTGCGCATTTGCAGACTTCAATAAAATTTCTGCCGAGAGAAGAACGCGCTTTCATCATAGTGGTGATGTGGTTTCTACCTCCTATAAACTCATTAGTGTGGGCTAGTATTGTTTCCTCCGGTTGAAGCAAGATGACTTTGTCAGAAGGTTTTATGCCTTCCCATTTAAATTTGTATTTTTTAAAGACCTCACTGGCTTTTTTAGCCTCTTTTGCTTTGGTGCCCCAGACATGGTCAGTGTGGCTCTTACTCCAGATATTATAAATATTGTGGTCGTACTTAGAAGGTTGTTCAGAGAAATAGAACTCACCCAAAGTGACATCATAGCTTGATGTGGCTAGATTTTCTCTATGAAAAGGTTCAATGATGACATCGCCAGCCTTTTTTGCCTCGAGGATTCTTTTGTCGGATAAAGCCATTTCGCCATTATAAAGTATTTCAGGTATTATGAAAGTGTGACCAAAGAATCAATAAAAACCCTTATTTCAGAAGCTTTGAAGGAACTCAATCTTGAGGCGGGTGACCTGCCTGCGCAGGCAGGTTTTGTCGTTGAACATCCAACTGACTTTAAGATGGGAGACTACTCTACTAATGTCGCTATAAAATACGGACATGGAGATGAACTTGTACGATATATCGTACAAAATAAACCAGACGGGGTAGAGAGGGTTGAATTGGTCGGCCCGGGGTTTATTAACTTCTATCTCTCAAAAGAATTTTTCAAAAATAGTTTGGGAGAGATTTTAGACAGAAAAGAAAATTTTGGTAAAAGCGAACACGCCAAGGGATTCAAGGTGATGGTTGAACATACCCAACCGAATCCTTTCAAGTCATTTCATATTGGGCATCTAATGAATAATGCAATTGGTGAATCAGTTGCTCGGATTATTGTCGCGAATGGGGCAAAAGTGAAAACTGTCAGTTATCATGGTGATGTCGGCATGCATGTGGCCAAGGCTTTATGGAAAGGCGATTACGTTCTGGGTTCAAAGGCTTTCGAAGAAGATGAGAAGGCAAAGGCAGAAATACAAGATATAAATAAAAAAATATATGACAAATCTGATCCCGAGATAAATTCTCGATATGAAAATGGTAGAAAAAGGTCCCTTGAAGAATTTGAGAAGATCTATAAAAAACTAGAAACTAATTTTGATTTCAACTTTTTTGAAAGTGAGGCTGCCGACATTGGAAAAAAAATCGTACTGCAAAATATGGGAAAGGTATTTGAAGAGAGTCAGGGAGCAATTGTATTTAAAGGTGAAAAATTTGGTCTGCACACACGAGTATTTCTGAACTCTGATGGTCTGCCAACATATGAAGCAAAGGAAATTGGTTTGGTTAAGATCAAGAAGGAAAAATTTGATTTTGACCTTTCTATGACGATTACGGGAAATGAGCAGGATGCGTTTTTCCAAGTAGTTGAAGTCGTGATTGGGGAAGTAATGCCGGAAATAAAAGGTAAATTAAGCCATCTCTCTCACGGCATGTTACGCCTACCCTCTGGCAAGATGTCTTCTAGGACCGGGGATATTATTACCGCCGAAGAGTTGATTGAAGATGTAAAGAGAAGGCTTGCCCCGACCAGCCCAGGCGGGGTGGGTGATGAAGCTGTGGCTATCGGTGCGATCAAATATATGATTCTTAGGCAGGCGATAGGTAATGATATTGTTTTCGATATTGAAAAGTCTGTTTCTACGGAAGGGGATTCCGGAGTTTATTTGCAATATGCTTATGCACGTACTAACTCACTTTTGGAGAAGGCGGATAAAGAAATAAGTACAAATGCTCCAAGAGAAAATACCCATGAAGTCGAGAGACTTCTTTATAGGTTTCCAGAGATAGTGGAAAGGGCTGGCAAAGAATACGCCCCTCACCACATTGTTACTTATCTCACTCAACTAGCGGGAAGTTTCAATAATTTTTATACGCATGAACAAGTCATCGGTGATTCTCCTGAAGCATCTTATCGTCTAGCTATAGTGAAAGCGTTTAATATAGTGATGAAAAATGGTTTAACAATTCTCGGTATCACAGCTCCCGAAAGGATGTAGTTAAAAGGAAAAAGTGTTAAAATTAGTAAAATATGGCTGAAAAATCAGATCGTTCTGAAAGGGAAGAGAAAATTCTACAATTCTGGAAAGAGAATAAGATTTTTGAAAAAACTCTGGAGAAAAAGTCTCCTAAGGGAGATTTTATTTTCTACGAAGGCCCCCCTACAGCAAATGGCAGGCCCGCGATACACCATCTAGAGGCTAGGGCTTTCAAAGATGCTCTTCCTCGCTACAAAACTATGCGAGGCTTTCGTGTACCAAGAAAAGCCGGCTGGGATACTCATGGCCTACCAGTGGAGCTAGAAGTTGAAAAAAATTTAGGTTTAAAATCCAAGAAAGAAATAGAACAATATGGCATCGCCAAATTTAACAAAGAATGTAGGGCGAGTGTTGGTAAATATATTAGTGAGTGGTCAAAGTTTACAGGCCGTATTGGTTACTGGGTGAATTTAGACGATGCATATTTTACTTATGATAATTCTTACATAGAAACAGTATGGTCAATTCTTTCTCATGTAGAAAAAAGAAAACTTCTCTACAAGGATTATAAAGTGGTGCCTTGGTGTCCACGTTGTGGTACAGCGCTTTCTTCTCATGAACTTGCGCAGGGGTATAAGGATGTTAAGGATCTCTCTCTTTATGCCAAGTTCAAGGTAGTGGGTGAAGAAAATACCTATTTTCTCGCATGGACCACCACCCCATGGACCCTTCCTGGTAACGTTGCTTTGGCGGTAGGAAATGATCTTGATTATGTAGAAATAAAAGTCGGAGAAGAGATACTGGTTCTTGCTAAGGAACGGCTCTCTATAATTACTGAACCATATGAAATTGTTGCCGAACATAAAGGCAAAGAAATGGTTGGCATGGGATACGAACCTTTGTACCCATTTCTCAATGATAAGTCAGATAAGTCTTTTAAAATCTATCGAGCTGATTTTGTAAATACAGAAGAGGGCACAGGGATAGTGCACACGGCTGTAATGTACGGGCAGGACGACTTTGAGTTGGGCACTAAGATTGGTTTACCAAAGTATCACTTGGTAGATGAAACGGGGCATTTTATTGCTGAAACAGATTTTCTCACTGGGCGATTTGTAAGAGATGAGGAAACTGCGGTAGAGATTATAAAGGATTTGGCACACAGAGGTCTTTTGTTTAAGAAAGAGAAATATGAGCATTCTTACCCACATTGTTGGCGTTGCAAGACGCCACTTATCTACTATGCTCGTGATTCTTGGTATATAGGCATGTCTCAACTAAGAGATAAATTAGTAAAAGAAAATGAAAATATAAATTGGGAGCCTAAACATATAAAAGAAGGTAGATTTGGAGAGTGGCTCCGGGAGATAAAAGATTGGGCCATTTCTCGCGAGCGATATTGGGGTACCCCCTTACCGATTTGGCAGAATGCTGACGAGTCAAAAAGGTTGCTGGTGGATTCTATTGACACGCTGAAGAAATACACCAAGTCTAGTGGCAATAAATATTTTGTGATGCGACATGGGGGTACAGAGGGAAATAAAAAAGAGATTGTCAGTTATAAAGATGAAGCAAATGATCATCTGACGGGAGAGGGCAAAGAGCAGGTTAAGAAATCGGCAAAAAAACTCAAAGGCAAAATTGACATAATTATTTCGTCGCCCTTTGTCCGCACTAGAGAGACAGCTGAAATTGTCGCTGAGATTACTGGGCTTAATTCTGACGATATTATTTTTGACAAAAGAATTCAGGAGATAAATCCTGGAGAATATGATGGTAAATCATGGCCCGATTATCATGACGCAATGTCTAAGTTGGGTAAAAATTGGTTTAATGCCAGTTTAGGTAACAGCGAACCTCTATCTGATTGTCGGAAAAGAGTTGGAGAGTCTTTGTATGAAATAGAGGAAAAGTATCAAGGGAAAAATATTTTGTTTGTGACGCACGGCGGGCCAGCCTGGCACTTTTATATAAATGCTGGTTTCTTTGATCCTAAGAACAGAACGTACAGTCCGTCCGGTAAATATGTTTTTGTTGATGATTTTAAATATTTCGAAAATGCAGAAATACGTGAGTTGCCATTTATTCCACTGCCTCACAATGAAGACTTTGAAATTGATTTACACAGACCATACATAGATGAGGTTGTACTTGAAAAAGATGGAGAAGAATACAAAAGAGTTAAAGAAGTTTTGGATGTCTGGTTTGATTCTGGTGCAATGCCTTTCGCCCAAAACCCTAAGAATATTTTGTATCCCGCAGACTTCATTTCTGAAGCTATAGACCAAACTCGTGGGTGGTTTTATACACTTCACGCCATTGGCGTTCTTATGGATAAGGGGGCTGCGTATAAAAATGTTATTTGTTTAGGCCATCTTTTAGATAAAGAAGGGAAGAAGATGTCCAAGTCAATCGGTAACGTGGTGGACCCATGGGAAGAGATCGATAAGCACGGGGCAGACGCTTTACGTTTCTGGATGTATTCCGTGAATCAGCCTGGAGAGTCTAAAAATTTTGACACGTTTTCAGTAGCCGAGATTGCGAGAAAGGTTTTTAACATTTTGGATAATATTTATGCGTTTTATGATTTGTATAGAGACAGGGGACTAGAGAAGGAGAATTTTAAATTAAAAAATAAACATGTTTTGGATGAATGGATTCTTTCTAAATTGAACGAACTTATTGAAACCTCAACTTCTAGATTAGACGATTACCAATTGTTAGAGCCCGCTCGTGCTGTAAGAGAATTTCTCGACAATCTTTCCACTTGGTATCTACGACGTTCGCGAGACAGAATTAAGGACGGAGACAAAGAGGCTAAGCAAACTTTGTATTTTGTTCTTAAAGAGATTTCTAAACTTGTGGCCCCATTGACACCATTAGTGGCAGAAGATTTATATCAAAAATTAAGAACAGATAATGACGTCGAGAGTGTACATCTTGAAGACTGGCCAGAAGCTCAAAAGATCAATGCAAGAATTATTGAGAATATGGTTGAGGTTAGGAAGATCGTATCTATAGCTCTAGAAGCGCGCTCGAAAGCTAATATCAAAGTGCGTCAACCGCTAAGCGAGTTGAAGATAAGGAATAATAACTTAAGCGAAGAATTTCTCGGTCTTATTAAAGAGGAATTAAATGTAAAAAAAGTTACTATAGATAAAAATCTTAAGGAAGAAGTATGGCTTAACACTACTCTCACACCAGAGCTTGAAGAGGAGGGGTTAGTACGTGAAGAAATTCGCGCTATTCAAGATATGAGAAAGGAAAATGGTCTTAAACCTAGTGATGTATTTAAATTTAAAGCTCCTCAAGGGAAAGAGGATTTTTATGACAAGCATAGAGAAGAGATAAGTTTGGCCACCAATGTTGAGTTAGAGTAATGTCTTATCATATTTACACCACCCGAGGGATAGTTTTGGCAGAGAGACCTATACGCGAGGCCGATAGGATTTATACTATTCTTACTTGCGACTTGGGTTTGATACGCGCCATGGCCATTGGGGTGCGCAAGGAAGCATCAAAATTACGTGGCAATATAGAGCCATTTTCTTTGACCTCTGTTTCTCTGGTCCGTGGTAGGGAATACTGGAGATTAACTTCGGCAGAATATATACAAAACATCCCTTCTTTACCATCTGTAGCAAGGCCGCTTTCTCTCCTCAGTCAGCTTGTTCAGGGAGAGGCTCCACATCCTGAATTATTTGGTGCCATAGAAGAGACAATCCTTTCTTCTGACCACGAGGACAAGATGTTTGAAGTTGGACTAGTTTCTAAAATTTTACTTCATCTTGGTTATCTCAAAGCATCAGACATGGATTTAAACAAAGAGTCTTTAATCAAAGCTATAAATAACGGTATCCAAGCTAGTCATTTATAAAAAGTGTTACAATAAATTAATATGGAAGAAGAAAAAAAAGGTGAGATTGAGAAGCTTAACGACACACTTTATTCTCGAACACGTTACCGAGACCCTCTAGACAAGCGTGCTCCTGTTAAAAAGTTTGAGTCTCCAGATGTTTCGGAGAAGTGGCAGACTCCAGAGCTTGACGAGATGCTCAAACATGAGCGTGTTGTTTCAGAAGTGCACCCTTTAATAAAAAAAGTGTTCGTTTTTGCCATATTGTTTTTTATTGCCACGGTTGTTGTGGCGGGCTTTGTGTTCATTGGAGGAGCCACCTTCGTCTCTTCTAGAAATGTAGACATTAGCGTGCTTGGTCCCACCTCTGTATCTACTGGAGAAGTATTTGAGCTCGGTGTCAGTATTTCAAACACAAATAACGCTGATCTTGAGTTTGCTGATCTCTCCATTCAATATCCGCAAGGTAGTCGTAATCCAGAAAATACTAATGAGTCTCTAACTTATACAAAAGATACCCTGGGGGTGATAAAAGCTGGTGGAGAGACGGTTTCTAATGTGCGCCTAGTTCTCTTGGGGCTCGCAGGCGAGACGAAAGAGATTAAGTTTTCGGTTGAATATAAGGTCAAAGGCTCAAACGCCACTTTTTTCAAAGACAAGATATTTGAAATTACTATCGGGGACACGCCAATTCTTTTAACAGTGGAGAGCCCCCATACGGTGATTTCTGGAGACAGCTTTACCACAGATGTTTCTATTACCTTAAAATCTCGTGAAGTTTTGAAAAACGTTGTGTTGAAAGCTGAATATCCCTATGGATACAGTGTACTCGACGCGACACCAAGGGCGATAGCGGATGATAACATTTGGGTTCTGGGTGACCTTTCTCCTGAAGATAAAAAGGTAGTTACTATTCGTGGTCGGCTGGCAGGGGAAGACAACGAAGAGAGAACTTTTAGATTCTACGTCGGTGTTTCTGATGGCGGTAGTACAAACCACAGCCTAAAGATTGCCATCATCTCTCTGCTCAATACCATTATGATTGACCGACCGTTCATTGGTCTCGAAGTTTTGTTTAATGGGGAGAACGCTTCTACCTACATAGCTCCGCCTGCCCGCACCATTGCTACTACTATTAGATTTGAGAACAACCTTTCAGATAAACTACTCAACCCGCGTCTTGAAGTCAGTCTTTCTGGTGTTGCTCTAGATAAATTATCTGTGATGCCTGGTAACAGTGGTTTCTATGACCCCCAGACCTCTAAAGTTGTTTGGAATCTAACAAACAATTTAGGTAATCCAGAACTTGCCCCCGGGGAAGACGGTCAGGTCACTTTAAGATTTTCTTCCTTACCCGCTCTTTCTTTGCCAGTAGTCTCTAGCGATATTAGATTGAATTTTTCAGTTACAGGAATTCCCATTGGAACTGTTGGTCAAAAAGTGGTGACAGTAAGTGATACGCGTACCATCAAAATATCTTCACAGGTTAATTTCTCTTCGAAAGTTCTTTATTCTTTGGGTTCATTTGCAAACTCTGGTCCATTACCACCCAAGGTGGGGGAAGAGACTACTTACACGACCGTCTTTAGTATCGGTAACACTAGAGGCAATCTGGCAGATGCAAAAGTTGTAGCGCATCTAGGTCAAAATGTGAGTTGGCTAGGAGCTTCGAGCTTTACAAGCGAGGATATTACTTATGATCAAGTGTCAAATACGATTACTTGGAATATCGGCACGCTTCAATCTGATACAGGGTTCTCTTCTAGTCCAAGAGAGTTAAGTTTCCAAGTTGCCCTCACACCTTCTTTGGGTCAGATTGGTACTGTGCCCAATTTGGTTACAGGTATCATCTTTACTGGTAGGGATACTGTTACGGGGGAGACTGTTATGGTCGATAATTCTTCTCTAACTACTCGACTGATTAGCGACCCAGCGTTTATCCAAGGGGATGATATAGTAGTTAAATAACCTACAATTAACAACCGACAATGGGAGCCAAAGATTCAAATTTAATGGAAAAAGTAATCTCGCTTT
>PCVB01000030.1:0-8783 GCA_002787855.1 Candidatus Zambryskibacteria bacterium CG11_big_fil_rev_8_21_14_0_20_42_18
GCAGTTATCTTCTGCTTCGCCACACTTGAGGCACTGGGCCTGTTGTTTCGCCTCAAAACGGCACTTCTGCCAGTGGGATGGGTCGAAAGAATTAGATGTAACAGCACACTTAGGGCATTTCCAATGCGGGGCATCCCCACCACACTTTCTACATTTATCGCTTCTAAAGATATGTTCCATAATTATTTCATTTTACCACGTTATGTTAAGAATTATTATTTTGTACATTTTTATAAAAAAAAGCTCGAGAATCTTCGAGCTTTTCTAGTGAATTGCGATTTTCCAAATGTTCACGCCACAATGTGGACAAAATGGGCACCCTCTGAGATGCTCAAGGATTTCCTCCTTGGTTTCGTGAGTAGCTTCACTGGTGGAGACCGTGTGGTATTCTGGACACTCGCTATTTCTTACTTCTAGAATACTGCGAGTTCTGTATTCTTCTTCTAATGCATCTTCGGAAAATTCTGGATTTTCCGACCCACACTTCATACAGAATAATTGAAATGGATCCAGTATGTTTCTGCACTCTAGGCATCGATGTTGACCTTCCAGAGCTTCGGTTAGGTGTTGTAGGTGACTCTTCATCTCCCTTCTCCTTAATCCTTAAAGAAAATCTATTCTAGATGTATCATTATTTTTTTAGTGTGTCAAGTATTGTGACCCTACCGGGAGTCGAACCCGGCTTCCAAGCTTGAAAAGCTTGTGTCCTAACCGATAGACGATAGGGCCTAGTTTTTTGTTTTTTGTGTGGGCGGAGGCGAGAGGATTTGAACCTCTGAGACCCTTGCGAGTCTGCCGGTTTTCGAAACCGGTGCCTTCAACCGCTCAGCCACGCCTCCATGGGGAGTCAGCCTATACTAGCAAATTTAGGTAAAAATGTTAAGATTTTTTCGGTTACGCGCGGTTAGCTCAGCTTGCCCCGCCTGATATAGGCGGGGTGAAGTAGAGCAAGGAATCGCAGAGCGCGGTTAGCTCAGTTGGTAGAGCATCCCCTTGACGTGGGGAGGGTCACAGGTTCGAGTCCTGTATCGCGCACCAATTAAAGAAACTTTAAGAGTGTTACACTTGTTATAAGTTATGTGTGGCATAGTTGGCTATATTGGAAAAGAGGAGGCACTACCCGTTTTGATAAACGGTCTTAAAGCCCTTGAGTATCGTGGCTATGATTCTGCCGGCGTGGCTATATTGGTAGATGGGGAAATAAAAGTTAAAAAAAGTGTCGGGCAAGTAAAGGTATTAGAAAAAGATTTAGAGCATGAGAAATTTTTAGGCCACTTAGGTATAGGTCACACACGTTGGGCCACTCACGGGGCTCCTACCGAATCGAATGCTCACCCTCACACGGATTGTTCCGGTCGGATAAGTGTGGTTCATAACGGCATTATCGAAAACTATAAGGAGCTCAAAAAATATTTAGAGACAGCAGGCCACAAATTCACCTCGGAAACGGATACAGAAGTTGTGCCACATCTGATAGAGAATTTTTTAAAACAGGGCAACAATTTTGATACGGCACTTATTGATACTCTCAAAATGGTTAAGGGAGCCTATGCTCTTGCTATCATTGATAGGGATAATCCTGAAACTTTGTATGCCACCAAACTATCTAGTCCGCTAGTCGTCGGCGCAGGAGTCGGTGAAAACTTTTTAGCATCGGACCCCTCTGCTTTAATAGGGAAGACGAAGAAGGTTATATATCTAAAGGATGGAGAAATAGCTAAAATAAATTCTAGAGATATTAGGGTTATAAATCTGGAGAAGGAAGTGTCACCGTTTGAGATTATCCAACTTGAGTGGAATTTGGAACAAGCGCAGAAAGGGGATTATCCTCACTTCATGCTCAAAGAGATTTTTGAAGGACCTGAAGTGGTTCGAGCTACGTTTCGAGGTCGAGTAAGGAGCAGTAAGAATTTAGTAAAACTTGGTGGATTAGAACAAGTTAGAGAAAGATTAAAAGAAGTAAAAAGAATTATTATTTTGGCCTGTGGCACCTCGTATTACGCGGGTCTTATCGGCGAGTATCTATTTGAAGAGATTACCAAACTTCCTACTGAAGTGCACTTCGCTTCTGAATTTCGTTACCGCGATGAACCGTTTGATGAAGGGACTGCGGTTATAGTGATTTCTCAATCAGGAGAAACTGCCGATACTCTAGCAGTACTTGAGAAGGCTAAGAAACAAGATCTTCTAACTCTAGGTATCGTCAACACGGTTGGCTCCACTATTGCCAGAGAAACAGACGCAGGTGTTTATAATCATGCCGGGCCTGAAATAGGTGTAGCCTCGACAAAAGCTTTCCTCTCTCAACTTACTGTTTTAATTATGATGGCCATCTATCTTTCTAAAGATAAATCATCGACTAAGGTCATATTAAAAGAACTTGAAGATATCCCTGCGAAAATAGAAAAAATTCTTGCTCAATCAGACAATATTAAAAAACTAGCAGAGAAATGCAGGGGTTATGACAACTTCCTTTTCCTAGGCCGTCGCTATAATTATCCTGTCGCTCTAGAAGGGGCGCTTAAGCTAAAAGAAATTTCTTATATACACGCAGAAGGCTATGGAGCGGGGGAGATGAAGCATGGACCAATTGCGATGATTAGTGAAGATTTTCCAACTATGGCCATCATTCCCCAAAACAGTGTTTCAGATAAAATGCTTTCAAATATTGAAGAAATCAAGGCAAGGAAAGGGCCGGTATTTGTAATAGCTACAGAAGGGGACGAGAGGAGTGCATCACTTGCTAACGAGGTGATATATGTTCCTAAAACGCTGGAGCCCTTTGAGCCACTTTTGACAATTGTGCCCCTGCAACTCTTTGCTTACTACGTCGGTACGAACAAAGGGTTTGATGTCGATAAACCAAGAAACTTAGCCAAATCTGTGACAGTGGAGTGACGGACTACTTCGCGTGTAGGTAAAGGTAGATATCTTCAAGAGCCTTAACGGCGTCGCCGGCGGCGATGTTATTTTGATGATAGAGCCCATCTGTGGAGTCACCAGCAGCCCAGAGGCCATTTACATCAGTACGTTGGGTTCTTGGGTCAACGGGAATTTGTCCAAAAGTATTTAAAGGAACTATATCTTTAACAAAGTTAGTGGTGGGTATAAGACCAATTTCTACAAAAATACCTGTAACAGGGAGTTCTTTTTTGACACCAGCTTTTTCATAAACTAATGAGCTTATAAATTTATCACCCTTTATTTCTATAGGCGAAGAATTTTTAATAATTTTCATATTTGGATGAGCAAGAAGTTTCTCAACTGTTACTTCGTCGGCCTTAAGTGTGTCGCTTCTATTTAAGAGAGTAACTGACTTTGCATAGGCAAGTAATTGCGCTGCTGTTTCAAAGGCGGCGTTACCACCTCCGATAACGGCGACATCTTGGTCAGCAAAGAGTGGTCCATCACAAGAAGCGCAGTAACTAATACCTTTATTTTCAAATTCTTGGGCTCCGGGGACATCAAGCTTTTTTCTCGTGCTTCCAGTGGTGACTAGCACCGTCTTGGTTGTATAAGAATTAGTAGTTGTTTCAACTACAAAATTTTCGCCAGATTTCAGTACTCCTGCAACCCTGTCACCGGTTTTGATTTCTACTGTTCCATCAGTATGCGAACGCAGGTGTTCTTCAAGAGCTTTGCCAAAGTCTACGCCTGAAATGCTTTTGACCCCAATCCAGTTTTCGATATTCAGAGACTCGGTACTCTGACCTCCGAAAGATTCTGTAATTAAAAGAGTTTTGAGTCTTTTGCGCGTGGCATAAACCCCCGCGGCGACACCAGCCGGACCACCGCCAATAATAATTAGATCAAACATTCACTTATTCTACTTCAATTTTGAGCGTCTGAGAAATGCCGGCACTGCGCTCCAGTCGTCGTCACTGTCTTCTATAGGGGGTGGGGGCGTTTGTTTGATTTCTCCTTTCTTCTCAACAGTTACTACGGGTGACTTAGGGGCATCCTTATGTATCTGGGGTGCAGTATTAAAGATTTTTCCCTTGGTTACAGAAGAATCATCATCATTACTGAAACCCTGAAAGAGTGATGCAGATTTCTTAGAAAAGTTTTCAGAGAAATTGGAAGCAATGACGGTAATTTTTATTTCACCCTTTTTGAGTTGGTCGCTACGGACAGTGCCGAAAATAATTTTAGCGTTAGGGTCTACTGATTCGGTAATCACCTTAGCGGCATCTTGAATTTCAAACATAGTAATATCATCTCCGCCGGCAATCGAGAACAATACACCCTTAGCGCCATTGATAGACAGTTCAAGCAGGGGGGAACTGATAGCGGCCTTGGCTGCGTCGACCGCGCGATTTTCTCCGGACGCTGAACCAATACCCATAAGAGCCGCTCCGGCATTTTCCATAACCGAGCGGATATCTGCGAAGTCTATGTTAATGACGCCTGGAGTAGTAATAATATCTGAAATGCCCTCAACCGCTTCCTTTAAAATATTGTCGCAGATGGCAAAAGCGTTCTTAGCGGTCACATCTTTTTCTACTGTTTGGAGTAAGCGGTCATTGGGGATAACTATAAGAGCATCAACAGCTTGTTTAAGCTCTTCAATAGCTACATCTGCTATTTTCATTCTCTGCGAACCCTCAAAAAAGAAAGGTTTTGTGACGACCGCTACCGTAAGACATCCATTCTCTTTAGCAGTGCGGGCGATGACTGGAGCGGCTCCGGAACCAGTACCTCCTCCCATACCTCCGGCGATAAAGACCATATCTGCTCCCTTAAGCGCCTCCTGCATCTCTTCTTTGGTTTCCTCAATGGCGCGTTTACCAAGCTCGGGATTCATGCCTGTACCGAGTCCGCGAGTTAGGTTTTTACCTATATGAATCTTCTTTTTAGCCAAAGAATAATGAAGATCTTGCACGTCTGTGTTGGCGGTGATGAAATCAACCCCCTTAACCTTGGAGTTGATCATGTGATTTACTGTGTTTTTCCCTGAACCACCAATACCGATAACTTTGATACGGGCGAATGATTCTACTTCTGGTTTAACTTGTGGCATGCTCTTTAATTAAATTTTAGATGGGCTCATCTTACCAAAGGCCAGAGAAAAGGAAAGCAATTGACTAATTAGAAAGATCGTTTCCTCATTTTACGGTAAAAATTGAGAAAACCAACGAGAGATAATTCTTCCCCAGCGTTTCCCACCCTCGGTGATCATGGAGGCATTTCTAATACCTATCGAGTGTTGTTCTTCGCCAGCATTAAATCCGACCAAAGCAAGACCGCATGCAACGGCCCAAGTGCGATCTTTTATTTTACCCATTGTCGTATTACCGAAGTGAACCTCGGCAAGTTGAGAAGGAAGTTTGAGAGATTCTTCCGCAATATTTTTTATACCAGAAATATTTGCGCTACCGCCAGCGATGATGATACCCGCTGGTAGTAGGGCGTTACGATTTATGGATTTGAGGTGTGTTTCTATAAGTTCGAAGAATTCACGAAGTCTTACTTTTACAATCTCATCAACTTTTTTTCTAGAAAATGTCACACTTCTATCGGTTCCAAGCTTTATATTTTCTGCAATTTCTGGCGTTACCTTCAATCCAAGAGCTAAATCATTGGTGATATCGTTTCCTCCCATGGGGAAGACCTCAAGAGAGATGAGGTTGTTGTTCTCAAAGACAACTATAGCCAGCGTTTCTGCTCCGATGTCTGCAAGTATGCATCCTGCTCTTTTTTGTTTCTTAGAAAGAGTCACAAAACTAGTGGCCACTGGTTCTGCGACGACATCTATAACTTCTATTCCAACTTCTTCAACTGTGTTTATAAGATCAGCGAGGTGATGTTCAAGACAGGTGATGAAAAGCGCTTTGACTTCAAGCTTCTGCCCCTTGAGACCAAGCGCCTGTCCCCACACGGGATTACTGTCTATTTTATATTCAATAGGAACAGTGTTGATAATTCGTTTGTTTATTAATGCAGGTTTTGGTATAGCATTTTCGGCCGCTTCGAGAGCAAGACTGATATCCTTATCAGTAATTTCTAGATCGGCTCGAGAGATGACTGTCGTGCCATTTGCCACAACACTACCAAGACCTATGCCTCCGAAAGAGACATAAGCACGCCTAACCTTGATTCCTGCAATTTTTTCCGCACGTTTGATAGCCGTTTCAAGGCCTTTAGCCGCTTCAGTTGGGTTTGTGACATAGCCTCGATACACACCTCTAGATTCACTCGAGCCGGTCCCTACAATTTTTGCGACAGTGTGTCCTTGTTCAAGTAATCCTTCGGCGATAACCACCTTGATTTCAGAGGTCCCTATGTCGATACCTACTATAATTTGACGCGTCATTTAATAATTTTTTTTCCCTTCGCTCCATTGTAGTCCCATGCTTCATTCCTTTCAAATGCAGAAGTCCGTGGATAAAGAGAAAAGTGACAAATTTTCTGTAAGGCATCTGGAATTTCCCCATCTCTTTCTTTGCGGTGATTAGGTCAATGAAAATTTCCCCAGATTTTTTTGAAAGAGGAAAACTCAATACATCCGCTGACTTATTCTTCCCTCGGTATGTTCTATTGAGTCGTTTTGAGAAAATATTATCTACAAAAACAAGGGAGAGTTCAAAGTCTAGTCCTAAAACAGAGTTCTTGAGATTAGTAAAAGGTATAGAAAACCTGCCTGCCGGCAGGCGGGCAGGGGCTGTATTCATATTAACGGCGACGAGTGAATTTTCTTACCTCGACTATTTTACCAAGTTTTATAAGCTCATTAGTGATTTCTTTCTTCTTGATGTGGGCAACAGTTTTGGCTCGTCCAGTGTTGCGAGATGGGGTGCGGAGGGTATAACGCTTGGCGCGAACTCGTGGTAGTACTCCAGACGCTTGGACGCGCCTAGTGAAGCGTCTGAGGACGCTTAAGTTATTTTCATTTGAACCTTTGATGACCTCAATGTTTATCATGTCTATATATTACGTATGGCACTCTAACACACTATATAAAGGGAGGCAAACAGGAGTCACAGAAAAGATTAGAGAGAAATGTGTTTGAGATAATAAGGCAGGTTAGAGATATCGACGGTGTCTTGGGCGCGAGTACTTACGTTTCTAATCGTGACGGTGTTGTCTAGGGCCTCTTTCTGTCCGATGATAATGAGATAGGGGACACGTAAATTTTCTGCATTTGAGAGTTGGGTAGTAATCTTATCCTTGCCAATAAAGTGGTGCATAGGTATATGATGTTGGCGCAGGAGTTCTATAAGAGAAAGAGTTTTTATCTTGGCTTCTCGGCCGAGTTGGATTAAATAAAACTTAGGCTTTGGCAAATTTTTGTATATTTGTCTCTTGGTATTTCTTTCTGGTCCATGGAAGATATTGATTCCTATCATGGGGATTTCTTTTCTTAAACCTAGAAAGCGACCTAGCCGTGAGTAACGGTAGCCGACGGCTAGAGTGTTGTCTTCTTCACTTTCTGTATTTTTAATTGCGAAGATGGTGTGTGAAGAATGATTCCGATCTCCCACAAGTTCCGGTGTCAGTCTAAACTCTATACCCAAAGCTTCTATGTATTCTAGGACTTCTTTGAAATAAGCTCGACTTTGGACAGAAAGGAAAGTGATAGAGGATGGGGCTGTATTTGAAAGCAGGATTGTTTCCGGCGTGTTCAGTTTGAAAATATCAAAAACGTTTTCTTTTATAATCCGCCTTAGTTCGTCAGGAAGATTAATATTTGATTTACGCACATAACCCAAGAGTTCGCGTTCATATGCGTTTATAGATTCTTTGTCTCCAATGCAATTTATATCTACTCGCAAATTTTTGTACCCCTCTTCCGAGAGAATGGAGAGTGCTGTGCGGATTAGTGTCGCTTCAGCTATACCTGAAGAGGAGCCGATAAAATGTAGAGCGAAACTACCTAACTTTTTTCTAACAGCCGGCTTTTCATAAATGAAGGCTATGGGATGTGAGAGGGAAGCGAAGTTTTGTTCCATGTATGTTCGCATGACAGCCATCTTCTCTGCCGCATCATAGTAAGGGTGGTTACCACAATCTTGAGTCAATTCGATATCGTGCTTAGTTATCTTTGGCGCCACGATAGGCAAGAATCCAAAGTAAGCTCCTGTAACAAGGGCCTTATCAAATTTGTTCAGCTGTTTGCCTAATCCGCTATGTTGATTGGCAGTCATTGAGAATTTTTACTTATTTCTTCTACAAACTTCGAACTGTCTCCCGGTATAAGTGTCGGAGGAAGAAGGCGGATAACCGGACGGCCAATGATATTGGCTTCAGGCACCGGTCCCCACATTCGAGAGTCTGCGCTGGCCGCTCTATTATCTCCTAAGACAAAATATTCTCCCTCTCCAAGCGCGTAGGTGGAGCTATCTAGTTTGGCGAGTTTTACATAGGGCTCGTCTAATGCAAACCCCTCTGGATTTAGAGAGTTGATAATTGTAACTTGGCCATTATTGATAGAGACAGTTTCATTGGGTAAGCCGATAACGCGTTTGATGAAGGATTTCTTGGGATCTTTAGGATATTTGAAGATAAGCACAGAGCCGCGTTCCGGGGTATGGAAGCGGTGTGAGATTTCATCGACGATAAGATATTCTCCAGATTTAAAAGTGGGGTCCATAGATGAGCCCTCCACTATGAATGGTTGGGCGATATAGATACGAAAGGGCACCACGATCAAGAGGGAAAGCAAAATAAGTTTCGCGAGCTCTTTCCAGAAATTAGGATTCATAATTTCTTAAGATTGTATTATCTAACTTCATTTGACACAATAGTGATATGTATATTGTTGTAGGTTTAGGAAATCCAGGAGA
>PCVB01000030.1:8802-9396 GCA_002787855.1 Candidatus Zambryskibacteria bacterium CG11_big_fil_rev_8_21_14_0_20_42_18
TTGCTTCTACAAAAGTAAAGGCTAAAGCAAAATTTATTTTTCTTGAGACTTTTATGAATAAATCTGGTTCAGGGATAGTCAAGTTTGTGAAAAGTAAATCCTCAGCTAACAAATTAATAGTTATTCACGACGACCTAGACCTATCTCTAGGCACATTGAAGGTCTCTTTTCGTAGGGGCTCTGGTGGTCATAGGGGGGTTGAATCTATTATCCACGCACTAAAGACAGAAGACTTTATCCGTCTTCGTGTTGGCATCTCACCATCTACCCCAGGAGGCAAACTTAAAAAGCCCAAAGGCGAGAAGGCAGTCCTGGCATTTATTTTAGGCAAATTTAAATCTTCTGAAGAGTTGGTTTTGAAAAAAATATTCAAAACATCTTCCGAAATTATTGAGACAATAGTTTCAGAAGGTCGAGAGATGGCAGCAAACAAGTTTAACTAGTTTCTAATATTTTTTTCTACTTTTCGACGAAGGCGAGAGCCATCTTCTGTTCTTTTGGGTCAAAGAGAGTTATTTTGAAACTGTAAGCCTTACCCATTTCAAGTTTTTCCCTTAGTTTTTCTTCCGAACCGAATTCTGAAACATGCACAAG
>PCVB01000030.1:9415-11194 GCA_002787855.1 Candidatus Zambryskibacteria bacterium CG11_big_fil_rev_8_21_14_0_20_42_18
AGCCACCCCTTCTTCTATAGAAGCGAGGGCGCCGTACTTGTTGAACTTGATGATGACCCCTTCGACGATGGCGTCTTTCCTGTATTTCTTCTCAGCTTCTTTCCAAGGATTATCTTTCAGAGCTTTTATTGAGAGAGAAATCTTGTCATCTTTTATCTCAATAACTTTTACTTTAACCTTCTCTCCTATTTTAAACATTATTTTTGGATTCTCGACGAGACCCCAGTCAATTTCTGATATGTGTACCAACCCTTCCAAACCTTCTTCAAGTTTAATAAAGATGCCGAAGTCCACCAGACCAGTCACTTCACCTACAAGTTCATCACCAAGAGCATAGTGTGCTACGATGTTTTCCTTATCTTTGGTATCAGGACTTTTCTCAGAGAAAATCAGCTTACCCTCCTTGGGACTGGCGTTGATGATGGTGACTGGTAGTTTTTCTCCCACGAGTTTTCTCAATTCGTCTAGGATTTTATCCTTGTCCCCATCTGAGATGCGTGGATAGTGTTCAGGTTTAAGTTGTGAGGCAGGCAAGAAGCCAGAGATGCCTTGCCAGTTGATGATAAGTCCGCCCTTATTGGCATCTGTGATTTGTAATTCGAAAATGCGTTTGTCACGAATAGCTTCTTCGGCTTCGCTCCAGACAAGCGCTTGGCGGGCTTCTTTTAGAGAAATTTCTATATAACCTTCTTTGCCTCCAATCCCGACAACTTTGCCGGCAACGATGTCGCCCACATTTATTTTTTTGATAATATCTCGGGCGTTTATAAATTCGCGCCCATAGATAATGCCAGTGCCAAAAGGAGGCAGATCTATATAGACCGCACCTTTATCAATACTAATAACCGGTCCCTCCACAAGTTCGTCTATGGATGGGGGATTGGGAAGATTCGTTAAGAACGCGTCAACTTCGATATTGTTTGTAGTCAATTTTATTTACCGTTTTCGGTCCTCAAGGTTTCAGAATGTTTGCCAGACCAAGGAGGGGTAACGAAAACGGGGGTTAATAACTTGTCCGTCCGTAGCTTATAGCGAAGGAGGAAGAACCTCAATAAGTTATCAAAAAACGCTGGTAAATGCAAGTGATTTATGATAAAATACTCCTATGATAGTCACTTATCACGGCGCAGAATGCTTCAAAATCACCCAAGGAAGTGTCACTTTGGCATTCAATCCCATATCAAAGGATTCCAAGTCGAAAACAACTAGATTTGGAGCCGACGTTACCCTAGTGACAACCAATCTGCCTGATTTCAACGGTGTTGATCAGACTTCTCGCGGGGACAAATCTTCTTTTGTTATAAATGGTCCTGGTGAATACGAAACCAAGGACGTGTTCGTAAAGGGCTTCCTTTCTGAAGGCCCAGGTAAAAAAATAAATACTATTTATCTCGTATCCTTTGAGGAAGTTAACATTTGTTTCTTTGGCGCGCTTGCTAATCCGATCCTCCCCGAAGAAATACAGGAGGCTATGGAAAATGTTGATATGTTATTTGTGCCTTTAGGGGAAGGTTCGACACTTGACCCGACGTCTGCCTACAAGCTGGCTGTTTCTATTGAGCCAAGCGTTATTGTGCCGATGTACTACACTAAACAAGCTTTGGGGCAGTTTATAAAAGAAGGTGGCAAGGCTAATGTGGAACTTTTGGACAAATTTGTGGTAAAAAAGAAAGACCTAGAGGGCAAGACGGGCGAAATAGTGGTTTTGAAAGAAGAATAATTAGTTTATATTAAACAACATGGGAAAATATTTAAACGAGCTTTACAAAAAACCAGATC
>PCVB01000030.1:11212-11560 GCA_002787855.1 Candidatus Zambryskibacteria bacterium CG11_big_fil_rev_8_21_14_0_20_42_18
AGTGATACGAAGACTATAGCGAAGGCAAATGAAGAAGTGGGTCCTTTTCAATCATTACGCATGAATCTTGCGTCAAGTTTTAATGCTCTCAAAAGCAGTCTCGGGGAATTAAAAACCGGAGTCGAAGCAATAGATCTTGAGGCCGAGTATACAGATATGAGAGACGGAGCCCTTGAAACTTATGGAGAATAAAAAGGAAGGAAATAAAATACTTCCCCGCACTATCACGGCGGAGATGAAGGAGTCGTTTATTGACTATGCCATGTCGGTTATTACCGACCGCGCCCTACCTGATGTACGTGATGGTCTTAAACCAGTGCATCGTCGAATTCTTTATGCGATGAATGA
>PCVB01000030.1:11614-15088 GCA_002787855.1 Candidatus Zambryskibacteria bacterium CG11_big_fil_rev_8_21_14_0_20_42_18
TGACTCCTCTGTCTATGAGGCCATGGTCAAGATGGCGCAAGATTTCTCCATGCGTTACCCCTTGGTTATTGGACAAGGTAACTTCGGTTCCATAGATGGAGATAGCGCTGCCGCCTATCGTTATACAGAGGCGAAAATGTCTCGCATTGGCGGTGAGATGCTCAAGGATATAGACAAGGATACTGTAAACTTCCGTCCCAATTATGATAGTACGAAGTCTGAGCCAACAGTTCTCCCTTCCGTCGCTCCGAATTTATTGTTAAATGGCACCTTGGGCATCGCTGTCGGTATGGCCACCAACATCCCTCCCCACAACCTAGTGGAGGTGGTTGATGCCTGCATTTTTCTGGTTGACCATGGTTCGGCCACAACAGAAGATTTATTGCAGTTTGTGAAAGGTCCTGATTTTCCAACTGGAGGTATCATTTTTAATGAAAAAGATATTCATCATGCTTATGCTACTGGGCGTGGACCGGTGGTGGCTCGTGGTGTGGCGGATATAGTGGAAAGTAAAGCAGGCCAATTTCAAATTATTATTACAGCTATTCCTTATCGAGTAAATAAGTCCGATTTAATTACAAAAATTGCCGACCTTGTTCGGGAAAAGAAGGCAGAAGGTATCAAGGGTTTGAGAGACGAGTCTACTAAAGATATTCGCATTGTTATCGATCTCAAAGGGGGCAGTCAGCCACAGAAAATTTTAAACACTCTGTATAAACATACTCAACTCGAAGAGACTTTTCATTTCAACATTGTAGCTTTAGTAGACGGTGTGCCACAGACTTTGTCGCTCAAGACAATGTTGGTAGAGTTTCTTAAGCACAGGGAGAGTGTTATCAAACGTCGCACCGCATACGATCTTACCCGCGCCGAAGAGCGTGAGCATATCTTATTTGGTTTAGTTAAGGCTCTCGACAATATAGACAAGGTGATCAAACTTATTCGCGCTTCCAAGAGCGTTGATGATGCCCGAGCGGGGTTGATGAAAGAATTTAAACTTTCCGAACTTCAGGCTAGCGCTATCCTAGAGATGAAGCTTCAGAAACTTGCTGGTCTTGAACGCAAGAAGATTGAGGATGAACTTAAGGAGATCCAGGCTTTGATAAAAGAGTTTAAAGAGTTACTTTCATCGCCCGCCAAGATTCTAAAGGTAGTTAAAACGGAACTTGGAGATATCAAAAGTAAGTACGGAGACGAGCGTCGTACCAAGGTAATAAAGGGCGGGGTTAAAGCCCTTTCTGTCGAAGATTTGGTGCCAGAAGAAGAAAATGCCCTAGTTCTAACCTCCGGTGGTTATATCAAACGCACTAATCCAGATGAGTACAAACGTCAGAAACGTGGAGGGGTAGGAGTGGTGGATCTCGATACCAAAGAAGAAGATTTCGTAACTAATTTCCTGACCACAAGCACTCACGCCGACCTGCTTTTCTTCACCGACAAAGGTAAGGCTTATAAGATAAAAATGTACGACATACCAGAAGGCAAGCGCGCTACTCGAGGTAAGTCTGTGATGAACTTCATCTCGCTTTCAGATGATGAGAAAGTTACTTCTATTCTCGCCATACCAAAAGAAGAGAAAAATATAGAAGGCGCATTGTTTATGGTCACGGAAAATGGTACTTCTAAAAAAGTCTCTGCCAAAAGTTTCAAGGATGTGCGGTCTTCTGGCATTATCGCCATCAAACTTTCTAGCGGTGACCGACTGATATCTGTTGAATTAGTTGAGAAGAACGATGACGTTTCTATTGTAACCAAGAAGGGACAGTCCATCCGCTTCAAGGAGTCAGCAATACGCGAAATGGGTCGTGGTGCCGGAGGAGTAAGAGCCATTAAGCTCGACAAGAGAGATTTGGTTGTCGGGGCTCATACTGTAAAACCAGATTGGAAGTCCGGACATCTTCTAGTTATCTCTGCCAATGGTTATGGCAAGCGCACCCTTCTTTCTGAATACAAGGTACAAGGCAGGGGAGGTACAGGTATTTTGACTTCCAAAGTCACGGCAAAAACTGGTGTAGTTATCGCTTCACAGGTAGTGAACGGCCAACAAGGTGAAGTTATTGCTATTTCAAAAAAGAGTCAGGTCGTAAGAGTCGATCTCAAAGAGATTCCAATATTAGGTCGTCAGACTCAAGGTGTCCGTATTATGAAATTGAGAGACAATGATTCGTTGGCATCCCTCATTTGTTTCTAGAAGTTATCCGTTGTCACTAGTCTGCTTTTTGTTACAATATATGAGTACCTATGTCTAATTTCCAAACTATTCTACTTGTTATTTTTGGAGTTTTCATTGTCCTTGGGGTTTTGGTTTTCTCACTTTATCGCGGGTCTGGCGGCGTAAGTGACGTTACTGTAACTATTTGGGGAGACATTAGCTCCCATGAGTTTAATGACTTGCTGAAATTGCAGTCTTTGAAACAGGAGGAGATTCCCAATATACGCTACGTAGAGAAATCAACTGAAAATATTGATGCCGAATTTACCGAAGCCCTTGCGCGAGGTATTGGCCCAGATCTAATCATCATTTCTCAAGATAGGTTTTTGGAAAACAAACCAAAACTTTCTGTCATCCCTTATGGAAGTATTAGCGAACGCGATTTCAAGGCTACATATATTGAAGAGGGTGAGCTCTTCTTGGACCAGACAGGTATCTATGCCCTGCCTCTTTCTATAGACCCACTGGTGCTCTATTACAATAGAGACGCGCTTTCTTCCGCCGGTTTGGCCCAACCGATATCATATTGGGACGAAATATATGCCGTTGCCCAAAATCTTTCCAAAAAAGACCCTGCCGGAAATATTATTTCCTCCGTCATAGCCTTGGGTGAAGCAAAAAATATTCCTCATGCCAAAGATATTCTCTCATTATTGTTTCTTCAAGCAGGGACACCAATAACCGGTTTCGTTGGCGATGATTTACGCGCGCAGATCTCCTATAACTCAGGACTTCCTACTGTGCCCGCTGTCTCGGCTCTAGATTTCTACACGCAATTTTCTAATCCGACTAAGACTTATTACAGTTGGAATCGTTCGCTTATAGATGCCCTTACTCACTTTACTGCTGGTGATTCTGCTTATTATCTTGGATTTGTTTCAGAGTATCGAATTATCAAAAACAAAAATCCCAATCTCAACTTTGGGGTCTCTCCGGTACCACAGTCAAGAGTCTCTGGTAAAACTACTACTTTCGGACAAATGAAGGCCGTAGCCATATCGCGCGGGTCTAAAAATCCTACCGCCGCATTTATTGTTGCTACTAAGCTTGCTTCAAAAGAGCTCACTTCCGCCCTTTCTAGCATACTTGTTTTGCCACCGCCAAGACGCGACCTCCTATCTATTAGACCCACTGATGCCCTCTGGCCGGTATTCTATGATGCTGCCTTGCAGTCCAACGGCTGGCTTGACCCCAATAGACTGGCAACTAAAGTGATTTTTCAAGAAGCGATAGAGTCCGTTACTAGCGGTCGAGCGAGAACT
>PCVB01000030.1:15108-31960 GCA_002787855.1 Candidatus Zambryskibacteria bacterium CG11_big_fil_rev_8_21_14_0_20_42_18
AGGCTAATAAGAAAGTAGAGGCACTAATAAAATAAATGTAATTTACATGGATAATGGTATTTGGAAAAAACTGATAGTTTGCGAAGGGGCGAATTGTAACTTTAATGACCTTGTCACTCTTGCTCAAAATCTTATTACGGATTTAATTATCATCTCCACCTTTCTCGCGGCCATCGCCTTTGCCTATGCGGGGTTTATACTCTTAGTTTCTGGCGGTAGTGAGTCCCAAAAGACTAAAGCTAAAGAAGTTTTTAAAAAAGTGCTTATCGGTTACCTGTGGATACTCGGAGCATGGCTTTTGGTTTACACTATAACTAGTGTCTTGCTTGACCCAGAATATTCTATCTTAGGCGCACCATAATTATGAAAAAACATTTAACACGCATCTCAACTCTCTTTTTCACCTTTGTTCTTGTTTTTATAGTAGGCGGATTCCTTTTTCCTCAAACTACTAGAGCTGTGGAGTGTACTACCCCAGGTTTTCCAGCTGGGTGCACTCAACCTAATATTATTCTTCCCCCGACTGATCTTGGTGGCACAAACACAGCCGACCATGGTTCTAAAAACACAACGGACCCCGGCTCTACAAACACTACGAATGGAAACGGTTCTATTACTCTCAATAATCCTTTCAATGGAAGCGATTCACTCTTTGAACTTCTTAAGAGCATTATGAATAATATTGTTCTTCCTATAGGTGGGGTTCTTGCGGTTCTTGCCTTCATTTACTCTGGCTTCCTATATGTCACAGCACAGGGTGATGAGTCACAACTTAAGACTGCCCACAGAGCCCTTCTCTACACCTCCATAGGTACAGCGGTGCTTCTGGGTTCTTGGGTTCTCGCCAATGTTATTTGCCAGACTATTGGATTATTAGGTGGACCGGCGTGTGCTACATAAGACCAAATGACCACAGAACCAACCACTTTCAGCGAGCTTGTAGATATATTCCTTGATGTGATATATACGGCCTACCCTGTAGTTATTGGTCTTTCTATTGTAGTTTTCCTCTGGGGTCTGGCTAAATTTATTTTCCGCGTTAGTGGAGATGAGAAAGCGGTAGGGGAAGGAAAGAAGCTTATGATTTGGGGAATCATTGCTCTCTTCATAGTGCTGTCACTCAATGCGATACTTAGTTTTTTCTACACAGATATTGGTTTCGGCGGTTCTTATGGTTTACCACTCTTAAAAGAATAATTAATAAAAAGTGAAAGTGAAAAAATACCTTAATGTATCAATAATAGTACTTCTTCTCTTGCCGACCGTAGCCTTTGCCGCTCTTACGGGGGTAAAAGATTTAATAACTTCAATACAGGGGCTTATAAATCCTTTGCTTTCTCTAGCGGTGGGTCTTGCCCTTGTGGCTTTCTTCTGGGGTCTGGCTAAATTTATTTTTCGCCTTGGTGGTGACGAGAAGGCGGTTGAAGACGGGAAAAGAATTATGAAATGGGGGCTTATTGCCCTTTTTGTCATGGTTTCTGTCTGGGGGATTATAGAGCTGATTCAACAGGACCTTCTTGGACTTAATAGTGGTAGTACTAGTAGCGGGGTTGGTGGTCGTTATACTGGTCCATCCGGTCCTCCTCAGTAGAAAATAGTGGTGGATAACTGCATTGCGTATCAAGTCTATAAGGCTTAATATATAGTTATACCGTTTAGGTATATTAGTAAACATTAAATTAAATGAATAAAGTTATTTTAGCCCTTCTAGCGCTAGCTCCAACCTTTGCCTTTGCTCAAAATCTAGGTAATTTGGACACCCTTCTTGATTCTATAGGCCAATTGATAGGCGCTGCGCTCCCAATTGTGGTAGCCCTTGCCCTTCTGGCTTTCTTCTGGGGACTTGTTAAATATATCTTCGCTCAAGGCAACGAAGAGTCTAAAGCTGACGCAAAGAAGATTATGATTTGGGGCCTTGTCGCTCTATTCGTGATGGTTTCTGTCTGGGGTCTAGTTCGATTCATAGGAGAAGCGGTAGGCGTTGATCAGGGTGGGGATATAGAGGTTCCAACAGTTCCGGGAGTTTAATCAGAACCAAATAAGTTCTAATGAATATCGAAGAGTTTCTAGGCAAGATTAGTCAGTACATACTGAACCCGTTAATTCTCCTTGCCTTTGCTGTGGCCTCCCTCGTTTTCTTCTGGGGGGTCTTACAGTTTATCGCTTCAGAGACTTCTGATGACAATCGGGAAAAAGGTAAAAGGAAAATTTTCTGGGGTCTTTTCGGTATGTTTATCATGATTTCTGCCTACGGCCTGATTCGTCTGATTACGGGTACCTTCGGTATTACTCCGGGCTATCCTATTAACTAAGTAATGGAACGCGAGAAAGATGGGGAAAAAGAGGAGGGGAAAGATAACGAGAGTGACAGAGAGGAAACAAAAATAAGTGTAAAGAAAATTATCTTTTGGGTTCTTGCCATACTTTTTGTGATAATTTCTGTCTGGTATTTGTTCCGCTTCGTGGTAGACTTTTTCGACAAAGGAGGCGGTGGTGGATTTGAGACTCCTCAAGTCCAGCTTAATTAGTTTTCTAGATAAGAAAAAACACCCCGACATCATGTCCGGGGTGTTTTAGTTTGGTTTATTCAAATTCATCTAGACAGTGTCACACGAACGTTCTCATCTGAATCTGTCAGAGATTTGAATCGCGCCCAATTAACAGGGTTGGGCACAAAATCTGATTTTTCGGGAGTAAAGTGGTATACACCACTTTCCGTCATCATTGCAATCCTTTTTTGCGGTCCGATTGCCCGATGGTCGACGGTCATACTTCCCTGATACCTATACACCTTGGACCACTCGGGGCCTACCGTTACAATGAAGGTTCTTTCTCCGTCTGGCAGACCTCCCAAGGCAAGGAGTTTCGGTTCCCAGCAGTGCCGTGTGGCCTGCCAGTCGCTTAACTCATTTCGCCCGTAGAGTATACGAGCAAACTGCTCATTACCCTCCTCGGTCCAGATGTTGATGGCCCTCCTATTTATCTCCTTGCCGTGTATCGGCAAGTTAATTTGCCACTTACCATAATCTTGGGTGGGGGAGACGATGACATTTCCTTTGTCATCAAACTGCCGTCCACCAGATTCGCATTGCGCGATTATGGGGAGGATGACATCCGCCGGTAGGTTCCACCTTCCTTGGTGATAGGGTAATTGTTTTTGATACGCAGATAAATCAGCGGGCGACGGGGTCTTTACCCTCGGATAAAAACCGGTTACAACTAAGAGAACACAGATTCCTAGACCCAAACCAATAAACCTGACTATCCCATTCCTTTGAGCTATGAAAAACATGGCGAGTATTATTGCCACGTTCATAGGCCAAAATCTTTGAGACTGGAGCCATGTACTCCATGACTCTGGGTTTACTGCCCAGAATAACCAATGGAATGTTACGGTCCCTAACAGAACCGCAAAGCTCCATGCTGGTGGTCTGGCGTTTAGCAGGCGCTCCGTCCTGCTCACCCCATTTTTATAGTCGTATTTGAACCAAGTCCATATGACAAGGATCAAACCGCTGGCTAGGTACAACAGCCAAAAACGGATACTGCTGGTCACTGTTCTCGTCGCGATTTCTAGCAACGGTGTAGTGGTAGTGATAACTGTATCACCACCCATGAACAAAAACAGGAGGGTGAGTATCACCACCGAACCTACCAAGTACATCAACACTCTAGCGTTCATGTTTATTTCTCCTTTGAATGAAAAGATCTGACTCCTTTCATTATATCATATCTAATAGGTTTGTGTCAATAGTACGTAATGTATCATGAGCTTCGCAACATCCCAGTTAAAATAAAAAAGTCGGGCGACAAGTCGCCCGGCCAATTTTCTTTTAGTTCCTTAACGCTTACTGTCCACTGAAGCGATGATACTGCCTCCGAGGACATTTGGCTTTGCTACCTTGATGGCTTCAGCCATAACGACTTGTCCCCCAACCACATGCGCTCCCCAGGCTTTTACCTCAGCACTGACACCTGTTGCCCTTGCCTCTCTTTGACGACGCTCGCCGTCGCCTTCGATAGCTTTAGCATTAGCAGTAAGGGTAGCTATTTCCACTGCTCGGACCGCTCTGGTCATCTCCGGATCATCAGCGATTAGATCAAAGAGCACAAAGCGGGCATCTATCAGCTTAATGCCGAAGAGTTTCAGCAAGCCGTTCTTGCCATTGCCTTTCCCGAGAGCTTTTATTTTTGAGACTAATCCCTTGTCCCTTAAATTAGATGTTTTTTCGTCTCTGTCCTTCTGAACCTCCTCCCTAAGTTCGTCAACGGTTAGGTTAGAGACGTATTTTCGGAAGCAATCTTGCACCGCCGCGGTAGTTTGCGATTCCCAACCACCAGCAAAAAAGAATGCTAGTGATGGATTTCGAACTTGGGCGGTGAAAACCAGAACAGCGTCAACTGGGAAATTGCCTACAGTTTCAGCTGCTTCAATCCTCGTCGCCATATTATAGCGAAAAAAGATACTGGGGCTGTCTCCTTTTTTTCCCTTGACTCCGCGCACTTTAGAGACCAGACCCCATCTGGTTGATGGTTCTGGTTCTTTCTCCCACTTATCGTACCGGACCTCTCGCCACAAGAAGTATCGCCAAAAACCTACCCAAACAACTCCTAGGTGACTAAAGTAAGTTTCTGGTGTAGTTGGTTGCCCTCGGCATTTCTCCATAAGTTGGGTTTCTCCGTTATATAAGTATCCTATAACGGAATCAATAACCGTATCAAAAGGCCCCTTAGGGTCTCCTCTGACGACGATGTACATCTCTCCTGGTGGCGGCCGAACTCTGACGGGACTCCACCATGAGTCTACGTTCCCGAGAGCAATTATTGCTCTCGGGATTAGGATCTCAATAACTATCCAAAGGATGGGTAGTCCAACTAAGACAAATACTAGACCTGCTTGAAAAGCGTCCATCTAAATCTCCTCGCGCCGCGCTGTTAAAGAACAAATTTATTCTGCTCAATTATACAACAAGTGTTTAGAAAATGCAAGTGCTAAAACAGTACCAGACACTTTGACTTTTATAAAATTAGAGGTAGAGTAGCGAAGGACAATAGTGTCCTCTGTAATCAAATCGCTTAGGAGTAAAGAATGAACCAAGAAAAGGTGGTGTTTTTCTCTTTTTCCGATAACTATGAAAGTTGTCGGATTCTAAAGATTCTCCAAGACCTCGGTTTTACGATTGTAATTTTAAGGTCTTCCCTGGAGCTGGTAAAACTCCAGTCGGAAATCAAAATTGCCGTCTTCGACAAAACGTTTGTCAGGATAGGCAATAAATTGTGGCAGACGTGGTCTGTTACAGGCAAAAGAGTTCCGCGCTGGGCATCGGCTCACGCTACCCACTGTCTTGCTCTCGAGTGTGGCAGTAAGTTGGGTAGTTTCTGTCAACTTGAAACTGCTGCATGTGAAATTGGGGTGTGGACCGAAAATCACCACTTCAGTCTTCCGGAAAAGGTCCAAAATGTTGCTCATCGGCCACGGCAAGATCGCATGGGGAGCATGGGGATAAGGGGACAGTTGGGCGGGGTAACTCTCCGTCACTACAATAGAAATAAGAACTATCGTTAGTTTCCAGCCTCTCTTGAATTGGCCAGCCCTTAAGGGCTGGCCTTCTTCTTTATATTCTATTTAAGGGAGTTTTTTAATATCATCTCAATAATCTCATCGTGACTGTCTATAATATGGAAAAGTTCTAGATTTTCTTTCGTGATGGTTCCTCGAGTAAGCATTTCATGTTCCATAAACTCTTTTAGCTTATTCCAATATTCGGAGCCGACACAGATAAATGGGATATGGTTGGTTATTTTTTTTGTTTGGATTAGGGTCATGATTTCAAAAAATTCATCAAGTGTGCCGAAACCTCCCGGGTAGAAAATAAAAGCTTCAGACGAAAACGATAATAAAACTTTACGCACGAAAAAGTAATAAGAAGAAAAGCTCCCAGTAATATATTTATTGATAGGTTGTTCTTCCGGCAGTCTGATTAAAAGTCCTAGCGAATCACCACCCGCCTCGCAAGCGCCTCGATTGGCCGCCTCCATAATTCCAGGACCGCCACCAGAGATAATAGAGTAACCAAGTTCTTTCACTAAACGCGAAGCCAAGGTGCGGGCACTCTCGTAATACTTATTGTCTTCCTTGAACTGACTGGCGCCGAAAAAGGTTACTGACTTCGGATAGTCTTCCAAAAATTCAAAACCGTCCGCAAACTCTCTCGAAATCTCCTCAACTCGCTTTCTGGCGAGATTGTGCATTTTCTCTCGATTTAATATAAAATTATTTTCGGTTGATTCTTTCATCGTGCTATCTTATCATATAAGCGATATGTCTATAAAGCATAAAAAAAATTATGAAAAAATTGAACAAAAACCAGTGGGTGGCGGTAGTGGTTGGGTTGGGCTTTTTGGGTTACCTATTATTTCCTAATCTTGTCGTGGGACTTTTTAATTTCTCTTCTTCCGGTTCTAGCGACTTGAGTAATCAAGCATCAGAGTCAGGAGTGGTGGTACAAGAGGTGGTGGTTGGTACCGGACTTGAAGCCCAAGCCGGTGATCTCTTAACTGTGCACTACGTGGGTACTCTCTCCGACGGAAAAGTTTTCGATAGCTCTATTGATAGAAACACTCCATTCAGCTTTACTCTTGGGGTTGGGCAAGTGATTCGCGGTTGGGATGATGGCGTGGTTGGAATGAAGGTCGGCGGTAAACGCACTCTTATCATTGCTCCTGACTATGGCTACGGGGCTCAAGTCGCAGGCCCTATCCCAGCTAACTCCACTCTTATCTTTGAGGTGGAACTATTGGATGTCAAAAAACCATCATCACGCTAATCTCTTAATTGCTTCTCCAGAAGAGGCGGAAGTCTATCTCCGTCGGTTTTGCGATAGTCTAGGCATCACTCTTGCCAATAGTCCAGATTTCTTTGTTTTCAAGACAGAGACTTTCGGCATTGATGAAGCGAGAGAGTTAAGATTGCTAGCGGTGCGTAAATCTCTAACTACTACCATCGGTGGTAAAAAGATTTTTCTCATAACCCCAACTCTCTTAACTCATGAAGCGCAGAATGCTCTCCTAAAGACCTTTGAGGACCCGTTTCCGGACACTCTTTTTTTCCTGGCTGTTAGAGAAGAGGGGCTTGTTGTGCCCACCTTGCGTTCCCGCATGCAAACTGTTCATTTGCACAGGGAAACTAAATCTCAATATGGAGAGGCAGAAGAGTTTCTTTCTCTTTCTCCTAAAGACCGCCTCATTTTTGCCAAAAAGTTTGTTCTTGAAGAAAAAAGCTTACCAATTTTTCTCGACAACCTTCTTTTACTTTTGAGGAAGAAAGGTGTAAAGAAGAAATCTATCGAGAGTGTCTATAACCTTAGTCGTCTAGTGTCTAATACAGCTCTTGCGCCACGTTTAATTATCGAGCATCTGTCCTTAGTGCTATAATAGTTCCATGGCTTACGATTTTACGGAATTTAAACGTGCGAGCGAATCATCACTCGAGTGGCTCAAGAAAGAATACGCAAGTATTAGTACTGGTCGAGCCGCGCCCAGTGTTCTGGATAGAATCTCCGTCAGCGCCTATGGTTCTTCTATGCACATAAGTCAGCTGGCCACGATTTCCATCGAGGATTCACGAACTATCCGCATCACCCCATGGGATAAAGAAATTGCTAAGGATATTGACAAGACGATTAGAGAGTCAAATCTGGGCCTCTCTGTTTCTTTGGACGCTACAGGTTTACGAGTCTCCTTCCCTGAATTAACGGGCGAAAGGCGGGTTATACTTTCTAGGCTTGCTAGAGAAAAACTGGAAGAAGCGCGAATCAGGGTACGCGCAGAGCGAGAAAAAAGTATCAACAGTTTTACCAAAAGAGAGGGGGAGGGTGGTTATGGGGAGGACGAAAAATTAAGATTTAAAACCGAATTACAAAAACTAGTTGACGATACAAATCAAAAGCTTGAAGAATTGACCTCGAAGAAAGAGAAAGAAATCTTAGAATAAAACAATCGTGTCTCTCATTATCTTTATCATCATCTTAAGTGCGCTTATCATTGTCCATGAGCTTGGACATTTTTTGGTTGCAAGAAAGTTTGGTATCAGAGTAGAAGAGTTTGGTCTCGGTTTCCCACCAAGGGCTAAAAAACTTTTTACTTGGAAGGGGACGCCATTTACGCTCAACTGGTTGCCATTTGGAGGTTTCGTAAAGATTTTTGGAGAAAATCCAGAAGCAGATACACCGAGCCCTCCCCTCGGTAATTACCGAGGGGAGGGCTCGGTAAGAGCTCCGGCTGACAGCTTTCAGTCCAAGAATCGCGGTATACAATCTGCCGTATTGGTAGCGGGGGTTGTGGGGAATTTTCTCTTTGCATGGTTTTTATTCTCACTTGGGTTTGTTATTGGTCTTCCTGCTCCAGCCGACCTCTCCTTACCCATAGAAAATGCTCGCACCGTCATTACCACGGTCTTACCTGCTTCTCCTGCATCTCTTGCTGGTCTTAAGTCTGGAGACGCTATTATTTCACTTTCAAGAGATGGGGTTTATTCTGCCATTTCTCCGGAAGAGGCCGCTAGTTTTATTGCTCTATCTCCGACTTCTTTAACATTTGAAGTCGAGAGGAACGGGCAAATTTCTACCAAAACTGTAACTCCCGAGGAGGGGATTATTGGAGACAAACCAGCGATAGGTATTTCCATGGATATTATCGGTATAGTTCAACTGCCTCCGCATCAAGCTATTTGGCACGGACTTAAGACTACTTCTGAACTAACCATTTTGACTGGACAAGCAATTGGAAAATTTATTTTCCAAGCTCTTGGGGGGAGGGCAGATCTTTCGGGCGTAGCAGGACCGGTGGGCATTGTGGGTATGGTGGGAGATATTCGTGAACTCGGATTTTCTTATCTTGTGACCTTTACTGCACTTATTTCTATTAACCTTGGCATTATCAATCTCTTACCGTTTCCGGCGCTTGATGGTGGACGATTATTTTTTACTGGTATCGAAGTTGTGACTCGCCGGTCTATTCCGCCTCGGATTTTTAATACTATCAATGCGGTAGGTTTCGCCTTCCTTATCCTTTTGATGGTGCTCATCACTATTCAAGACGTTCGTAATATTCTCTAACTCCAGCGGATACTATAAGTACACTATTGTAAATACATTTTTATAGTATAATAAAATGTACGATATATCGTACAAATAAACATGCCACACGTGTCAAAAAGGAAATTGGAGGAGCAACATCTCAGAGATTTATTTTTAGAAACCGTTTCTGTATTTGAAAGGGCAGGTAAAAGAGGCGAATTAAAGCAGGTGCTTGGCCAACTTCTTACTCCTACGGAGAAGGTTATGCTCGTTAAACGTTTAGCGGTTATTGCGATGTTATCTCAAAATATTCCGATTCATGACATTGCCGATGATCTCTCCATGAGTCCTTCCACTGTTGACATCATGTCGTTAAAATTTGAAACAGAAAATTATTCCTATATAGTCGAAAGAGGTCTTAAGGAAACGGATATTAAAGATATCGTCCGCATGATTCAGACTGTTGGTGGAGTAATGCCACCTAGAGGCAAGGGGCGATGGAAATATCTGGATGATTCTTTGAGGAAGGATAGAATTGCTTCTAGAATTCGTAAGTTAAAAGAAAAGAAAAAGAGTAATAAAAAATAACTATCGTATTTCTGTTATAATTTCCACGTAACAAATGTACGATATATCGTACATTTTGGTTACGTATGGAGTTGTCTTTGGTGATTGACCATCCAAGATGCCTACAATATTTTGTAGTCCCACTTTGTTTTTAGTGTGATTTTCTGTAAAATAGGGCGACAATGCGACAGAGCAAGCTTTTTACCAAGACGCGTAGGGAGGCGCCCAAAGATGAGGTTTCAAAAAACGCAATTCTTCTAACTCGCGCCGGATTTATTAATAAAGAAAGGGCGGGCGTTTATGATTATCTACCGCTAGGTTTGCGAGTTATTAAAAAACTTGAAGATATTGTTCGTGAGGAAATGAACGCGCTTGGCGGACAGGAATTTTTAATGTCTTCATTACAACGGCAAGAATTATGGGAAAAACATTTCAATCAAGATAGATGGAATGATAAAAATGTTGACATATGGTTTAAAACTAGGCTGAAAGATGGAAGTGAGTTAGGACTAGCATTTACACACGAGGAGCCCATTTCAAACATGCTCGAACAATTTGTTTCTTCGTATAATGATCTGCCTTTCTCTGTTTACCAATTTCAAACCAAATTTAGAAATGAGCTTAGGGCTCAATCCGGTATTCTACGAGGCAGAGAATTTCTAATGAAGGATTTGTATTCTTTCTCCCGTACACCAGAAGAGCATGATGATTTTTACGAGAGAGCCAAATCCGCCTACAGAAACATTTTTAACAAAGTAGGCATTGGTGATTCAACTTATTTGACTAAAGCCTCTGGTGGAAGTTTTTCTGAATTCTCACATGAGTTTCAGACCCTCTCTCTCGCTGGCGAGGATACAATTTATATCACTGATGAGAATAAAAAAGAGGCGGAAAACAAAGAAATTGGCGTTAAGGATTTAGAAGAGAAGAAGGCTATTGAGGTTGGGAATATTTTTACGCTGGGCACAAAGTTTTCTGACCCGCATCTAAAGTTTAAAGATAAAGATGGCAAAGAGCGTAATGTTTTTATGGGTAGTTATGGTATTGGTCTTGGTCGTCTCATGGGTACTATTGTCGAAGTGTTATCAGACGATAAGGGTATTGTTTGGCCACATGAAGTGTCGCCTTTTGATGTGCACTTACTTTCTTTAACAGATGGTTCGAAAGTATTTGCAGATGAAGTTTATAAAACTCTCACTTCTCAAAGCTTCGAGGTACTCTATGATGATCGAGATTTACGCGCTGGAGAAAAGTTTGCCGATGCCGATCTTATCGGTATTCCTAAACGAATCGTAGTCGGAGATAAGACTCTCGAATCAAAAATGCTAGAGATTAAAGATAGAGCCACAGGTGAGACTAGTGAGATGGCGCTCGAGGATTTTATTAAAAGTATTTCACTATAAAAACATAATGAAATTTTTTGGTAAAAAAAGCCTTCGTCACCTATTTTCTCACGACATTGGTATTGATCTTGGTACAGCCAACACCATTGTCTATTTGCGCGGAAGGGGAATTGTTATCAATGAACCGTCAGTAGTAGCTGTTAACCAAAAGACTGGCCAAGTGGTTGCCATAGGCACAGAGGCGAGAGCGATGCTTGGGCGTACCCCTAGCCATATTCTCGCTATTAAACCTTTGGTCGATGGAGTGATTTCTGATTTTGAAATTACAGAAGAGATGATTAGCTATCTCTTGGGCCGAGCGACTTCAGGTTCTAATAAAATTTTAAGTCCCCGAGTAGTTGTCGGGGTGCCTTCCGGTATCACTAACGTAGAGATTCGTGCTGTACGCGATGCCACTCGCAACGCTGGTGCTGGAGAGGTGCACATAGTGGAAGAACCCATGGCTGCCGCTATTGGCATGCGTCTACCGATACATGAGCCTGTTGGCAATATGGTTATAGATATTGGAGGAGGCACTTCGGATATAGCCATCATTTCACTTGGTGGAGTGGTGAGGTCTAAAAATTTGCGCGTGGCTGGAGATAAGTTCAATTCGGACATCATTGCTTATGTTCGCAATCAGTTCAAGGTTCTTTTAGGAGAAAAAACCGCTGAACTGGTAAAGATGTCTATTGGTTCAGTTTTACCTACTCATGCGCCACTTGAGATGACGGTCAAAGGTCGTGATCTGGTCAATGGTCTACCGAAAGAAATTGTTATTACCGATACCGATATCCGTGACGCTCTTTCCCAATCAGTAGAAAGTCTTGTAGAAACTGTCAGAGAAGTACTCGAATCTACCCCCCCGGAAATCTTAAGCGATATTATGCATAGGGGGGTTTACCTATCTGGTGGTGGCGCGTTGGTAAAGGGGCTTAGAGAACTTATAGAAAGTGAAATTAACGTGCCTGTGCATGTAGATGCCGACCCTCTTACCGCTGTGGCTCGCGGTACAGGCATCATTCTTGAAGATTTAGAGAGTTTCAGGGATGTTCTTATAGAAAATGAAAGTGAATTACCTCCCAAAAAATAAATTAAAAAATTCGCATCTCAAACGAATACTTGTTCTCATAGTCATTTTTATCTTGGCTGTTTTCTTTTTTACTTTTATTGATAGAGTTATAATCTCGGCTGTATCTCCTGTTTGGAAATCGGAAAATATCTTAGTTCGTAATTTACAAAATGGATTTAATTTTTTTAATTCTCAACAAACTCTCTTTGAAGAAAACATTGCTTTAAAAGAAAAGATATCTTCTTTGGAGCTTAAACTTATGGCTCTCTCAAAAGATGGATTTCAACAAGAAACCTTCTTTCAATTGATTGGCCGAGAGCGTATAGAAAACACAGTGGTTGCCACAGTTTTAACTCATCCGCCACAAACACCTTACGATATTATTATTATTGACGCTGGTTCTCTAGATTCTATCAATGTAGACGCGAGGGTGTTTTTGCCAGAAGGTCCGTATTTAGGGAGAGTTTTAGAAGTTTTCCCAAATACGGCAAAGGTCAAGCTCCTTTCTTCTAGTGGAGAAGAAACGGATGCCATTCTCGAAAGAGATTCTATCCCAGTCAAACTTATTGGTACAGGGGGAGGCAATTTCAAGCTCGCTCTTCCACAAGGTGTCGCTGTTGAGAACGGTGATAGAATTATCTCTACCGATATCTATAGAAATTTAATGGCTGTGGTAGGTAAGATAAATGTTGGTCCGACAGATTCATTTAAAGAAGTTTTAGCCCAGAGTCCTACCAATATCTTTGGTTTGAGGTTTGTATTTGTAACGCCATGAGTCGTCGTCTTACAGGATCTCTAATTGTTTTTTTGTCTATATTAATTTTCCCGTACTGGATTTATATTCCAGTTTTGTGTGTTGCGGTTATCGTTTTCCCGTTTTTTTGGGAAGGAATATTGTTGGCGATGTTTATTGATTTTATTTATGGCAGTGGGATAGAAAGTTTTTCAGCACTTCCGTTCTCAGTTTCTTTTTATATTTTGATTTTACTTATCCTACTTGTACCTCTTAGAACTAGGATTAGATCTTATGTTTAGGAAACTCTTGCGTAAGGTAAAAAAGGGAATGTCCTTCTCTCGTCAGTCTGCGAGAAAGTACGAAGATATTAATCCCGAAGATATTTTTCTTGACTCGACCAATTTACCAGGATTCGAAGAGCACCGGCTTGAGGGGAGGATAGAAAAACCTATGGGCAAAGAGACGTTCCTCTTTATAAAAATTGTTTTAGCCATCATTGTTTTGTTATTAGTTTCTAAACTTTGGGTTTTGGAGGTTAAAGAAGGCGCTGTTTACAGACAAATTTCTGAAAATAATCGTCTTGAACAAACGCTTATCTTTGCCAATCGAGGAATTATTCTCGATAGAAACATGTTTGAGCTAGCTACTAATGCTATCAAAGAAGGTGAAAGTGATTTTGCTTCCCGACTGTATGCCCCTGTCAAAGGCTCGGCGCATGTTGTTGGTTATCTTAAGTACCCGTTGGCTGATAGTAAAGGTGTTTATTATGAGGAGGATTATCTGGGTCGCGATGGAGTGGAGCGCTTCCATGACGATATTCTAAAGGGGACAAATGGTCTTAAATTAAGAGAGACAAATGTTTATGGGAAAGTGACTTCGGAATCAGTGGTGGAGGAGCCTAAAGATGGTAACCCTGTGGTTCTTTCTATTGATGCGCATTTGTCAGAAGTTTTATACAAGACTATAGAATCTCTCGCCAAGGATAGAGGCTTCGTGGGCGGGGCGGCTGTACTTATGGACATCAATACCGGTGAGATTCTTGCTATGACAAGTTACCCAGAGTATGACCAGAACGTGATTACGACAGGGGCTGATAAAAAGTCTATTAATTCTTTGTTCAATAGTTCATCTAAACCTTTCCTCAATCGAGCCATTGGTGGACTCTACACTCCGGGCTCAATTTTGAAACCCATAATTGCTCTCGGAGCTCTAAATGAAGGAATAATTTCTCCCTCTAAAGAAATTTTAAGCACCGGTTCTATTAGTGTTCCCAATCCTTATGATGAGTCGAAGCCCTCTATCTTTAAAGATTGGAAAGCGCATGGTTGGACAGATATGAGAGAGGCCATAGCTGTTTCTTCGGATACCTATTTCTACTCGATCGGGGGTGGTTTTGGAGATCAGAAGGGGTTGGGTATCTCTATCTTGGATAAATATTTTCAACTCTTTGGTCTTATAGAAAAGACTGGTGTAGACCTCTTTGGTGAAGTGGGTGGAGTAATTCCGACACCGGAGTGGAAAAAAGAAAAGTTTGAGGATGGTCTCTGGCGTTTGGGGGACACCTATATCACTTCTATTGGTCAATACGGCACACAGATAACTCCTCTAAATGCAGCGAGATTTGTTTCTGCCATTGCCAATAAAGGTAAAATTTTGAAACCATCTCTTTTGCTTGGTGGCTATTATCAACCTATAGAACGCACTGTTGAATTTAGTGATGAAGACTGGAAGGTGATACAGGAAGGTATGCGAGAGGGAGTTAGTTATGGCACGTCAGTCGGTCTAAATGTTCCGTATGTTCAAGTGGCAGCTAAGACCGGTACGGCGGAAGTTGGTTCAGCCAAACGTTATGTACATTCTTGGTCTGTAGGTTTTTTTCCTTACGAGCACCCTAGATACGCATGGGCTGTTGTCATGGAGAAGGGGCCAAGCGCTAATACCTTAGGAGCCACGTCCGTAGTGCGTCAACTTTTTGATTGGATGGCCACAAATGCTCCGGAGTATTTCGAGAACGAGCAATAGTTTGATTTTTCTTAGATACTCGTATATGATGTTGGGCACTAATTTAATCTTCATCAATGCCAGTCGAGCAAGAATATCTAACCAAGGAAAAATTCGAGGAACTTGAAAAAGAGCTCAAATCTCTCAAGACGGTAAGACGCAAGGAAATTGCCGAAGCCCTCGAGTATGCCAAATCTCTTGGAGACCTTTCGGAGAATCAAGAATACCAAGAGGCTCGTGATAGTCAGGCGATACTAGAGGACCGTATTAATCGCCTTGAGATTATTTTAAAATCAGCAAAGATTATTTCTACACAGAGCGCTAACTTCGTGGCTATTGGTTCTGTGATAACTGTACAAAAAGATAGTGACCAAGAACGCAAATCTTACACTATGGTTGGTTCTGAAGAAGCCGATGCTAGAAATGGCAAAGTCTCTACTCGTTCGCCAATAGGCCTGGCCGCCATGGGCAAAGCCAAGGGGGACACATTCTCTTTCGATACACCAAATGGTAAAATGTCGTATAAGATTATCGACATTAAATAATGGCTTCATTAGAAGAAATACGACAAACTAGATTAGAGAAACTTAGTTTTCTTATAGAAAAGGGCATTGACCCGTATCCTGTCCATACTAATTTAGATGTGTCTTGCGAGACAGCTACTGTACAGTTTAAAGATTTAGCGGAAGCTGGGAGGAGTCTTTACATGGTTGGTCGTATTATGTCTCTACGGGCGCAAGGGAAAATAATTTTTCTTGACTTTAATGATGGTACTGGCCGTTTCCAAGCCCTTCTTAAGAAGGGGGAACCACTATCTTCCGAATCCTTTGAACTATTTGAGAAAGCCTATGACATTGGAGATTTCATAGAAATAAAGGGCACACTTTTTTTGACCAAGAAGGAAGAGAAGACTATTCTCGCAGAAGAAATTAGAATGCTCTCTAAGTCTTTACGACCACTACCAGAAAAGTGGCACGGTCTCTCTGATGTCGAAGAGCGTTTCCGCAAACGTTATCTTGACTTGTTATCAAATGAAGAAGTAAAAGAGCGCTTTATTATTAGAGCCAAGATAATTAATCTGATTAAACAATTTTATAACGAAGCTGGGTTTATCGAAGTAGATTTACCGAATCTTCAACCTTTGGCTGGTGGTGCCACAGCCCTTCCTTTCAAAACTCATCACAATGCATTAGATATAGATTTTTACCTACCTATAGCCCAGGAGCTTTATCTCAAAGAGCTCTTGGCAGGAGGGATGAACAAGGTTTTTGAAATTGGCAAACGCTTTAGAAACGAAGGTATTGATACTTCTCACAATCCAGAATTCAGCATGCTTGAATCCAATGAGGCCTACGCGGATGCCGTAAGTCAGAGAGACTTTATAGAAAGACTTTTCAAATTTGTGGTTAAAGGTATTTTCGGCAAACTACAGTTTGAGTACCAAGGACAAGAGATTGACCTAGAGGGCAAATTTAAAATAATGCCATATCCTAAAATTACAGATGAGGAGTATAAGAGAGAAATTCGCCCCACTCTTATCCAGCCAACATTTATCATAGATTATCCAGTTTCCTTTAATCCCTTTGCTAAAAGAAAGGCAGAGAACCCGTCTCTCATTGACCGTTTCCAACTTGTCATGGGCGGTCTGGAGCTTGTCAACGCCTTCTCTGAACTCAACAACCCCATAGACCAGAGGGAACGCTATCTTGAAGAAGATAAGAAGGGTAAGGCCGGGAATAAAGATATTTCTCCGTCAGATCAGGAATACTTAGAAGCCATGGAGTACGGCATGCCACCAAACGGGGGGATTGGTATCGGTCTTGATCGCCTCATCATGCTTCTAACTAATACAAAAAATATCAAAGAAGTTATTCTCTTTCCGACCCTGAAGCCAAAGGATTAAATTTGTTACTCTTGCTTTCTATAAATACTAGTTGTATAACTAGAAAGGATTGTAAAACAACCGTGCTGGGTAATCCCGGCGGAGGGTATAAAAGTGAAACTAGATATAGGTCTA
>PCVB01000030.1:31978-45261 GCA_002787855.1 Candidatus Zambryskibacteria bacterium CG11_big_fil_rev_8_21_14_0_20_42_18
TACTGTCAGTTCCGTCGTACCTTTCGTGGGTCCGATGTTTCTGGCTTTTGGGGGGAGCACTCATTTTTTAGGAAAGAAAAGTTTTTCCATGGAGCTCTACTCATATCTTGCCTTTATGTCTGGCGTGATACTTGTCACGTGGTTTCTGTGGCTACCCGAAGTAGAGGAATCTCTCCGTTTCTCCGGCTTCGCGACTCTGTTAGCAGTCGTCTCGCTAAGTTTTTTGATAGGATGTCTGTCTAATCGGTACGTTGACCATTCATAATGACTTCAACAAGGGCGGACACAACAGTCCGCCCTTTGCTATTTTCAATTTTACTTTCTCTCTTTTATTTCAGATTGGAGTTTGGAAATAAATTCAAGAGGTTACTAATAATTGCAAATTACATTATAAGCAAGCGACCGCTGTGTTATAATGTATAAAGGATACCGTACTGATACTATACTGATATTATGAATGATATTCTAATATTAAGGACCGTATATTATTTTTTCTTTAAGATTTCTTGGTGGAGTTTAGAGATAAGTTCGTCTACACTAAGTTGACCAAGTTTTTCATCACTACGACTCTCTAGGGTTACTTTATTTTCGGAAACTTCTTTATCTCCTATAACTAGCATATAAGGCACTTTCTCTGTTTTGGCATTTCTTATTTTCTTACCCAAACTTTCGTTAGATTCATCAAGTTCCACACGAATGTTTTCTGCTTTCAATTTTTCACAAACTTTCTGTGCGTATTCAAAATGTGCTTCACCAATAGGTAAGATTTTTACCTGAACCGGTGAGAGCCAGAGGGGGAGCGAACCATTGAAATGTTCAAGAAGTATCGCTGTGCTTCTTTCAATAGAACCTGTAATAGCAGAGTGAATAATCACGATTCTTTCATTTTCACCTTTCTCATTTACACAAGTAAGGTCAAACCTCTCTGGTAGGTTCATATCAAGCTGAATGGTCGCCACCTGCCATTCCCGGCCAGCTGTATTTGTAGCCATGAAGTCGAGTTTAGGTCCATAAAGAGCTGCCTCGCCATGCCCTTCGAAGTAGTCGGCTTTTCGCTCCTTGGCAATTTCTCGCAAAGCGTTTTCCGCATGATCCCAGATTTCGGCAGTACCAAGATATTTTTCTGGAGTACTTTTGTCACGGAAGGAAAGACGAACTTTTAGGGAAAAACCGAAAGTACTATAAAACTTATCTACGATGTCCCAGATCTTTAAGAATTCCTCCTTGATTTGTGATGTGCGACAGAAAACATGTGAATCATCTTGTGTAATAGAAAGCACTCGTGTAAGTCCTCCTAATTCTCCCGACTGTTCATCACGATAGACCATGGTCGTTTCTGCGTAACGTTGGGGCATTTCTCTATAGGAGTGTGGTTTTCTTGAAAATATTTGAGTGTGGTGAGGGCAATTCATTGGCTTGAGCGCGTACTCTTTGCCCTCACGCGAAATTATTTTGAATAAATCTTCGGCAAATTTTTCCCAATGTCCTGATTTATCATATAAATCTCTCTTGGTGATATGAGGTATAGTAACTCTAGCGTAATCATATTTGGCGCGAAGTTCCCAGACAAACTTATCAAGTTCTTGGCGAATGATGGTTCCCTTAGGTGTCCACAAAGGTAGACCTGGTCCTACTAAGTCAGAGAAGACAAAAAGATCAAGCTCTTGCCCAATTTTTCTGTGGTCGTTGTTTTCTAATTCACTCATGCCTATATCCTACAAGGCCTTTATCTTTTCGGCAATGAGCGAGGTCTCATCTTTACGTTTAGATATTCTACCTTTAATGGCGATACAAGCGCCTGTTTGTATTAATTCACGAAACTCGCTAAGTGTTTTAGGAAATATCGCCACCTCGATAACTCCAGACAAATCGGCAAAACGCATAAAGATCATACGTTCATTATTTTTTGTCAGAACATCTCGAATAGTTTCCACCATACCAGCAACAACTACTTCCGTACCTTCTCGCAAATCAGTGAGTTTGTCGATACTTATTTTAACCGAGGCAAGCTTGTCTTTATGTTCTTCAAGGGGATGACCAGAGATATAGAGACCTAGGAGTTCTTTTTCCCAAAGCAATTTTTCCTTCTGTGTTGCTTGGGCCGCATTCGAGAGACGTATTGCCGGTAGGGTAGAAGTGCTCTCCATAAGGCTAAAGAGGGAATCTTGATTTTTAGGCGTCTTCACTCTTTCACGATGATACTCCAGCAAGCTCTCTATATTGGCAAGCATCATACCGCGTTCTCCAAATTCATCCAGTGCTCCACACTTGATGAGAGATTCTAGAGATTTTTTATTCAAATTTTTATCCTTGATACGGTCCAAGAAATCGGCAAGATCCTTGAATTTACCATTCTGTTTTCTTTCGAGAATTATAGAACTAGATATACCTTGTCCGAAGTTTTTTATAGTAGTTAGACCGAAGCGTATTTTGTACAGCTTTTCATTTACCACAGTGAATTGCGAGAAACTTTCGTTTATAGATGGGGGTAATACTTCTATGCCCATTCTTTTACATTCTGCTATGACCACTCCAATCTTATCCATATCACCAGATTCCGCTGTAAGAACTGCTGACATGTATATGGCGGGGAAGTTGGCTTTGAGATAGGCAGTAATGTAGGCGATGCGCCCGTAACTAGCAGCGTGGGCTTTATTAAATCCGTACCCCTGAAATGGTTCAAAAAGTTTCCAGAGTTCTTCAGCTTTATCCTTGCTCATAGCACCATGTTCTTGGCAACCGGCGACAAATTTAATGTGCTGTTTACGCATTTCCTCTGGTATTTTTTTACCAACAGCTTTACGGAATTTGTCTACTTCGCCCCATGTATATCCTGCTACTTCGAGAGCAGTCATAAGAAGGTCTTCTTGATAAACTAATACGCCGTATGTGGTGTCTAGGAAGTCTTTCATCTTTGGGTGAAGATAAGTGACAGGTCTCAAGCCGTGTTTCCTAGCAATGTATTCCTTAATGTTATCCATTGGTCCCGGGCGATACAGGGCGACCATGACATTGATGTCGTGTATGGTGTTTGGTTCCAGATCTATGAGAGCGCGGGTCATACCATCACCATTGAGCTGGAAAGTGCCTTCAGTTTCTCCTCGAGCAAGCATATCGAATGTTCTTCTGTCATCGATCGGAATGTCATCTACTATAATTTTCTTGCCCTCAATTTTTTCAATGCGAACAAGGGCTTCTGCGATAATGGAGAGATTCCTAATTCCCAAAAAGTCGAACTTCAAAAGCCCCGCTTCTTCAATAGAATACATGTTGTATTGAGTGATAATTTTTTTGTCGCCCTTAGTATCGTGTTGGAGTGGGGTGTATTCAACGAGAGGTTTAGGAGAGATAACTACTCCTGCGGCGTGGACCGAAATATGTCTGGCATTACCCTCAATTTTCTTGGCCATGTCCATAATAGTTTTTGTGTCGGTATCTGTATCATAAAGTTTCTTTAAATCAGGATTTTCTTTCATCGCTCGGTTTATAGTCATGGGGAACCCTTGGGCCCCCATGGGTATGAGTTTGGCTATTCTATCCCCCAAGGTGTATCCAAAGCCGAGGGCGCGAGTGACATCTCGCACTGCTCCACGAGCCATCATGGTACCGAAGGTTCCAATCTGGGCCACATGGTCCACCCCGTATTTACTGCGAGCATATTCAATCAATTCGTCACGTCTGTCATCCGCGATATCAAGGTCCACATCCGGTGGGGAAGGTCTGTCTGGGTTTAGGAAACGCTCGAAAGGTAGGGCAAATTTTATAGGGTCGACAGTAGTTACCCCTGATAGATAGTTGACCATAGAGCCTGCTGCCGAGCCTCTGGTGTTGGTGAGGATGCTGTGTTTGTGCGCATAATTCAGAAGATCAGCGGCAACCAAGAAGTAGGGTGAGTAGCCCTTATTGGTGATGATCTTTAGTTCATATTCAATACGTTCGGTTATCTCTGGAGTTTCCTCCAAGTTTTTTTTCTTCAAACCTGAATAGACTATGTCGCGGAGCTCATCGTCATAAGACTTACCACTTTCTACCTCATAGTTTGGGAAGACCCACTTGCCGAGTTCAAGTTCCACATTGCATCTATCTGCAATTTTCTCTGTATTTCCTACAGCATTGGGGAAATTTTTGAAACATTCTTTAGCTTCTTCACTGGAGATGAAAGATAAATCCTCATTCTCTTCATTGTCGAAGGCTCCATTTCCCATATTTTGTCCCAGGTTCCCTTGGATAGAGAGTAGAGTATTGTGAGCGGGTTTATCTCCTGTTTCCAGATAATAAACATCACCAGTGGCTACAAGTTCTACCCTTTCTCTCGTAGCTAAGGCGAGCCTTTCTTGCATCTGGTCTTGGTGGCCTCTTGTTTCTGGACGATGAGTGATTTCAATAAAAAATTTGTCTGGACCAAAGACTTCTTTGTAATGCCTCACCTTTTCTTCGACATTAGTTTTAGTAGAGGCAGGCAGAATGGCGATAAGTCCTTCACGATGCTTCTCGATGAGTTCTTTATCAATACGGGGTTTGTAATAGAAACCTTCTAGATAAGAAGCAGTGACAAGTTTGAGGAGATTTTGATACCCTAGATTATTTTCTGCGAGAAGTACGAGTCGCTCGCGCTCATTGTCTACTCGCGCTTCCTTGTTGTGTCGTGTTCGTAGAGCGACATAAAAATCAACACCGAGAATGGGTTTGATTTCTTGTTTTTTGCATTCTTTATAAAACTCTATCGCGCCATAGAGATTGCCTGAATCCGTTAGGGCAATGGCGGGCATATCAGAGAGCTTAGCTTTTTTGACTAGGTCTGGAATTTTTGGCAAGGCCTCAAGGAGGGAATAGTGGCTGTGAGAGTGGAGGTGTACGAATCGAGACATACGCGTATTATAATGTAAAAATGCAACATGTCGTAGGGATTGATGAGGCTGGTCGGGGCCCTCTAGCAGGACCAGTAGCTATAGGTATAGTTTCTATTCCGTCAAAGTTTGATAAAAGATTTTTCAAAAATATCAAAGATTCTAAAAAGCTCTCCGCGAGTAATAGGGAATTATGGTTTGAATCAGCTCTCGAGGCCCGTAAAAGTGGGTTACTTGATTTTACTGTCGTCCTTATATCAGAGAAAGTGATAGACAAGAAAGGTATTTCTTATGCTATCAATCTTGGTATCAAAAAAGGTTTATCTACACTCAATGTGTCAGAGAATCATAGAATTTTCCTAGACGGAGGTTTGAGAGTTCCTGAAAGATTTAAATATCAAAAAACAGTAGTGAAAGGGGATGAGAAGATTCCTGTAATATCACTAGCTTCTATAATGGCCAAAGTCACTCGTGATCGTAAAATGGTCAGTCTTTCAAAAAAGTTTCCAAAGTTTAATTTCGATATCCATAAGGGTTATGGTACCAAGGCGCATATAAGAGCGATAAAAAAATATGGGCCAAAAAGTATTCATCGCAAAAGTTTTTTAACGCGCGTTTGACAAAGTAGCATAGTGCATGGTATAATAGTAAGTAGAGATTCACATCCTGTGGATTTCGCCCTTTAAAAATGGAGGTGCTAAATGAACACACACTTTGTGGCAGCAGTTGTTTTTGCTTTAGATAGAAAAAGTGGGGAGTGGAAGTTTTTGGTGATTGATTATCGTTCGAAAGATCCAAGGACTGGAAAACTAACATCGATACAAACAAAATTTCCGGGTGGTACAAACAAGGAATGCCCAGATGAAACCACTGAAGACACATGTAAACGTGAGTTGGAAGAGGAGACCGGGCTCTGCTTCTCGCACCGAAACTCGCTTAGAATTTGGGACAAGGTGGTAAGCCCTGGTCACAATAAGTGTGCCTTCTTGGTTCCCTATGATAGTTGCACAGGTCAGCTTCGACAGGAGGAAATAGACGATGATGGCGATAAGTTGTCTAAGCCGTACTGGGCCACAGAAAAGGAATTGGCTTGGATCTTTCATTCTCATGAAGAGATTTTTAAAAAGGCCATTAATTTCCTTCACTCAAGCATCAATTCTTCTTAACTCAGATTAATTTCCTTGGTTCTTATGGCCCTGACGCGCTTGCGTTGGGGCTTTTGTTTTGTCTATTAATCTGCTAAAGTAGCTTTATGACAGTACGAATGCGACATACGAGATCTCATACCAAAAACAGGAGATCTCATCACAAATTGGCCAAGCCCGCTCTCTCAAAAGATAGCTCTGGTAATGTGCATTTGCGCCACAGACTTTCAAAAATAACCGGCACTTACCGCGGGAGAAAAGTAGTAGATTTATCAGCTAAAATTGAGAAACTCGAGAAGAAAGTAAAAAAAGTCAGCAAGTAGTTTCTTTTGTTCTTTATGTCCAACCGACATTTATCTAGGTCCATAGTTCTACAAACTCTATTTGAATGGGATTTTGAAAATAAAAAAGAGGAAGAAATTTTTCCTATATTTGAACGCACCATCTCCGAATTTGCTCCCGGCACAAATGATAGACCTTTCATAGAAAATTTACTGAAGTCAATTTTGGAAAAGAAGAAGGATTTAGACATTCTTATAGAGAAGGCCGCGCCAGATTGGCCTATTGATAGAATCTCTGTCGTCGACCGCAATATTCTTCGCATTGGTCTTACTGAACTCCTTTTTGCCGACCGCAATGAAGTACCCCCTAAAGTGGCGATAAATGAGGCTATAGAACTCGCCAAGGCCTTTGGCGGGGAAACTTCTGGTAGATTTATAAACGGAGTTCTTGGGGCTATTTATAAGGAAATGGGGGAGCCAGGCAAGAATGATGTTTCCAAATCTAAAAAGAAATATGGCGATACTCCGTTAGAGAAATTGCCAGTGGTACGCTTAGCCGGCGCAGTAGTTTATGCTCGTCATGAGAGTGGTATTTACTTTGCTTTAGTTCATGACGTTTTTGGGCACTGGACTCTCACTAAGGGGAAATTGGAGGGTAAGGAGAGTGAGGAAGAAGGTATTAAACGTGAAGGGCAGGAAGAGCTTGGGGTACCCTTAACTATTATTGAAAAGTTGGGAGAAAATTCTTACTCAACTTATCATCCAGAACAAGGAAAAATCTTGAAACAAGTCACTTATTTTCTCGCCGAGGCCCCATTCAAGGATCTGACTTTAGAAAACAAAACTGAAAGTGGCGGGCTTGATGATGTGCGTTGGTTCAAACTTGCCGATATTCTTGATTTAAATTTTTATGACGATATTTTGCCAATTATCACAAAAGCTATAACGAAACTTGGAGAGTCTAAATGATATAAATATGGATTTATTAAAATTTGAAGAAAGGGCAGGGGTAATATTTAAAAACAAGGCGCTTCTCAAGCAAGCCTTTACACACCGTTCTTATATCAATGAAAACAGAGGATTAGGGTTGGGACACAATGAGCGTTTAGAGTTTCTTGGGGATGCAGTTTTAGAACTTGTCATCACTGATTATCTCTATGAAAATCTTAGGGACTCAAATGAGGGTGAGCTAACTGCTTTGCGCTCGGCTCTGGTTAATGCTGACACTTGTAGTCAGGTAGCCCAAACTCTGGGGGCCAATGATTTCCTGCTTCTATCCAAAGGGGAGACGAAGGATCTGGGTCGCGCGCGTCAGTATATCCTTGCCAACACTCTTGAAGCCATTATTGGCGCCATTTATCTAGACCAAGGGTATAATGCTGCCAAAGATTTTATACTCACACATGTAGCGCCTCTTATTGGTAGTATTATCAAAGCTGGGGCGTGGATAGATTCCAAAAGTCTCTTCCAAGAAAAGGCTCAAGAGCATTTTAGTGTCACTCCTGTTTATAAGATTCTCAATGAATCAGGCCCCGACCACGATAAGCGCTTCACCGTGGGTGTCTACATCGCCTCTGATTTATTTGGTAAAGGAGAGGGCAAGAGCAAGCAGGACGCAGAGCAGGAGGCCGCTCGAGAGGCCTTGGAATCTAAAGGCTGGAAGTAAGACAAATCGGAATGTATTTGAAATCTATAGAAATTCACGGATTCAAATCTTTTGCAAAAAAGAATACTTTTGAATTTGATTCCTCTATCTCGGCTATCGTCGGCCCCAATGGTTCTGGAAAATCCAATGTGGCAGAAGCCTTTCGTTTTGTACTTGGAGAGCAGTCTATCAAGAGCATGCGTGGCAAGCGTGGAGAAGATTTGATTTGGAACGGTGCTACTAGTGAACCTCGTTCCAATAGGGCTTCGGTCAAAGTGGTTTTTGATAATACTAAAAAAATCTTTGATATTGATTTTTCAGAAGTAACTATCGAACGGGTGGTGCATAGAGATGGTTTGAACGAGTATCTTATAAATGGCAGTGCGGTTCGACTTAAGGATATTATTGAACTTCTTGCCCGGGCACATATTGGCGCTTCTGGTCACCATATTATTTCGCAAGGCGAGGCTGACAAGATTCTAAGCGCCAATCCCAAGGATAGAAAAAGTATGGTGGAAGACGCTCTTGGATTGAAGCTGTATCAATATAAAAGAATAGAAAGTGAGCGCAAACTCAAGAAAACATTTGAAAATATTGCCCAAGTTGAGGCTTTAAGAAAAGAGATTGCTCCACATCTCAAGTTTCTCAAGAAACAGGTAGAGAAACTTGAGAAGATGGAGAGCATGCGTGAGGGGCTTTTAACTCTTGCACAAGATTATTTCAAACGAGAGGATACCTACCTTTCTCTTTCTCGCGCCACTATTCTAGACGAGCAAAAACCATTGAAAGAAGGTTTAGAAAAACTTTCTCAAGAACTTGCTACTGCTAAAAAGATTCTTGAGAAAAATGCTCTACATGAGAAGAAGGATTATGCTGTACTAGAACTTGAGAACACTATTGCTACTTTGCGTGTTAGTAAAGATGCCTTGGTACGTGAACTCGGTAAGGTGGAGGGCATGATTGATGCCGAAGAGCGCATTATACGTAAACAAAAGGAACTCGTCCTTTCCGATGAGCACAAGATGATTCGACTCAAAGATGTTGAGGAATTAGCTCAGGCTATTGAAGCGGAAGAAGAAAATCCAGGCGTTTTCACCAGAATTAAAAAGCTTGTTACCGATTTTATAAAAAGTAAGAGAGAGACCTCAGACTCAAATATTCTGATGGAAGCGGAGTCTGCTCTCGATAAATATGTGAAGGAACGTGCTGATAAAGATAAAAGGCTGAAAGAATTAGAACAGAAAGCCAAAGAATTACAGGAGAAATATGAGCTTTTGAAGAAAGAGATAGAGACGGATAAGGATTCTAGTCATGATGCTGAAAAAGACATTTTCCGTATTATGTCAGAAGAAAATGAGTTGATTGCTAAACTAAATCTTTTGAAAATGCGTGAGGATAAACTTGTTTTAGAGGACAAGGAGTTTAAACGGGAACTTGAAGAAATCGGACACTTAGTGGGACCTAGCCTTTTCCGTTTTAAAGATTTCCCACATCAAGAATCTCTGGGTGTTGAAGATAGAGAGGCTCAAGAGGGGAGGAAGCGAGAGATAGGTAAGTTTAAAATTAGACTTGAGGATTCTAGCGTCTCAGGTATGGAAGAAGTACATAAAGAGTATAAAGAGACTTCCGAGCGTGATGCTTTCTTAGAACATGAGCTCTCGGATTTGGAGAAGTCGGCTGAAACTCTCTCCGAACTTATCAAGGAGTTAGAGACTCGTCTAGCAGTAGAGTTTAGCTCAGGACTTGAAAAGATTAACGAAGGATTCAGTAAACTCTTTGTCGCTATGTTTGGGGGCGGAGAGGCAAGTCTATTTATCACTAAGGAGTCAAATAAAAAACCTGATTTGGAGGAAGGGGAGATAGAAGATCCTGAGGAGAAGATAGAAGAAGGTTTAGATATTAAAATCAGTCTGCCAAAGAAAAAAATTCGTGGTCTTATCATGCTTTCAGGAGGTGAGAGAGCCCTTACTTCTATTGCCCTTATTTTCGCTATTTCTCAAGTTAATCCTCCACCATTCATAATTCTTGACGAAACTGATGCCGCTTTAGATGAGTCCAACTCTAAGAAATACGGAGATTTGGTCACTATACTTTCCAAACACTCCCAACTTATTTTAATCACCCACAATCGCGAGACGATGTCGCGCGCCGGAGTAATCTATGGAGTGACGATGGGCTCAAGTGGCATTTCTAAAGTGCTTTCCATTTCTTTTGATGAAGCTGCAGAAGTAGCTAAGTAGTCTTAAAATACAATCCTTCCATCTTTCCATTCTATTTTTCCGTTCTATCTCTTCATCTTTCCGTTTTTAGTTCTAGTTTTGTTATACCGATATATCGGTATATAATTAAGATTAATCATGCCACATATATCTAGCAGAAAGCTCGATAAAGTTGTGTCAAAAAAACTCTGGAGTCAACTCCTTAAAACCTTTAAAGATGCTGGTAAAAGAAGTGCAACTAATGCAATAGTCAGCGAGCTTCTCACGTATACAGAAAAGATAATGTTGGCCAAGCGGCTTGCCATAATCCTACTTTTGGATAGGGGTATTCCCCAACATGTGATATCAAAGGAGTTAAACGTCAGCATCTCGACAGTCACGCGAATGTCCTTAAATGTTGAAATTGGTAAATATAATGAAATTTTGAAAATTTCTGGTAAAAAGGGAATCCTTGATGTTCTTGAGAAAATAATTCTTATGGGTATGCCACCAAGAGTTGGTAGAGGACGCTGGAATCATTGGGGTCGGTTTACGCCATAATCCTAGAATTCATTTTTAATATTTATTAATTATAATTTTAGTTGTTGTACCGATATATCGGTACATGATTAAGTTCTGAAAAAGTGAGAAAAGGTTATTTATAAAAAATAAAATCCACTATCAATAAATAAATATCAATGTTAAGCCAATAGATGTGTATTTAAATAAACTTGAAGTCTAGGGTCTTGCGTTCTGGATCAGAGGCCACAAGTTTGACGCGAATCTTATCTCCTAGAGAGTATTTCTTGCCAGTATTTTTGCCCACGATAGCATAAAGCTTCTCATTGAGTTCATAGAAATCATCTTTCATATCACGGAGTCGCACCATCCCTTCCGCCTTACTAATATTCTCTTCCACATAAACCCCCCACTCTGAGACACCGGAAACAAGGGCGTCAAACTCTTGGCCAATGCGATCCTGCATATATTCAACCTGTTTATATTTGATAGAAGTGCGTTCGGCTTTGGCTGCCTCCATTTCGCGTTCACTGGAATCATCAGAGAGTTTTTGATATTTAACAATTTCATCTTGTTCAATCTGTCCACTAGTCAAGAAACGATAAAGCAATCTGTGTACCATGAGGTCCGGATAACGACGGATAGGGGAGGTAAAGTGGGTATAAAAATCGAAAGCTAAGCCGAAGTGTCCTATATTAGCCGTGGAGTAAACAGCTTTGGACATGGCTCTGACCGCAGCCGTTTTTATAAGCATTTCTGTCGGCGAACCATCCACCGAACGGAGCATTCTAGCAATATCTCTTCCTGTCGTTTCGCCATCTTTATTCTTGAGTTCGAAACCAAGCGCCTTAACAAAAGTAGCAAGATTCATAATCTTTTCTCTATCTGGGGCGTCGTGGATTCTATAAACAAATGCCGCGCGGCTGTTCTTGGCATTGGCGGTGTGCATATGTGTGGCCACTTCGCGGTTAGCAAGGAGCATGAAGTCTTCTATGAGTTTATGAGTATCCTTGCGTTCCTTTCTATATACCCTTATTGGTTTACCCAAATCGTCGAGCTCAAACTTCACCTCATCACTTTCGAAATCTATGGCACCCTTTTTAAATTTTTCTTCTCGGAGTTTTTTGGCAAGGACATTTAAGGTTTGTAGTTCTTCTATAAATTCTCCACTGCCTTTGTCTAAAATCTCTTGGGCTTCTTCATAAGTAAAGCGTTTGTCGGATTCTATGAGAGTTTTACCAAACCAGCGTTCTTTGACTTGAGCGTCTTTATCCATGACAAAGACCGCCGAGAAGGCGTATTTGGGCTCATTGGGGTTAAGCGAGCAGAGGTTATTGGAGAGAACTTCCGGGAGCATGGGGATGGTTCGGTCTACAAGGTAAATAGATGTGCCGCGTTTGCGCGCCTCGCGGTCGAGCTCCGTTTTCTCCACAACAAAGTGGGAAACATCAGCAATGTGAATGCCCACCTCGTAGTCTTCATTAGGAAGCGCCATGAAAGATAGTGCGTCGTCAAAATCCTTGGCATCAGCCGGATCTATAGTGAAGGTAATGCGGTCGCGGAAATCTTTTCGGTCTTTTAATTTATCTTCATTTTTGTATTTTTCTTTCCAAGCTTGGGCTTCTTCTTCGACTGTGGCTGGGAACTCTACTTCAAAACCGTTTTCATATACGATGCCTAGCATTTCGGCATTATGCTCTCCCGCCTTGCCTATGACCCTGATTACTTCTCCCTTAGGGCTTTTAGCTGGATCTGGCCATTCGACAATCTTGACCTGAACCTTATCGCCCTCTTTAGCTTTACCAATTTTGTCTTCTGGAACAAAAATATCTCGATACATATTTTTGTCATCTGGTATCAAGAAGAATCCGCTAGTTGTTTTTTCTAAAGTACCGACAAACTCTGTCTTATGACGTTCGACTATGTCTATCACTTTCGCCTGTTTTCTACCGAAGCTTTCTTTTCCCAGTGGTTCTATTCTAACCCTGTCGCGGTTTAGAGCTGACTTGAGGTTTTCTGGTTGGATTTCAAAATCTTCATCAAGATCAGGGATAGGGAAATAACCCACACCCTTACCTGTGACGTGAATTGTTCCTTCGAATTGATTGGTTTCTTTTTTCTGTTCTGTTGCCATCCTGTATTAATTTTGGTGCCCGGGGCGGGCATCGAACCCACATCTCTTGCGAGACACGATTTTAAGTCGTGCGCGTATACCAATTCCGCCACCCGGGCTGGAGGCGTAGAGGGGAATCGAACCCCTGCATAGCGGTTTTGCAGACCGTTGCGTTACCACTTCGCCACTACGCCGGCTAGAGAGGAGTAAAGAAGATGTTTACATATTCTTTATTTCCGAACGACGCCGGCGCCTGCTTTTGCATGCAAAAGTAGACTGCCGGCTAGATATTACCTTATCACAATTGATAAATCATTGCTTTTTTGAAATACTGTACTTCTACGCGTTAATTTGCGTATGCGCCCATAGCTCAGCTGGTAGAGCAGGTCCCTCTTAAGGACAAGGTCCGAGGTTCGATCCCTCGTGGGCGCACTGCCGAGGTGGTGAAATGGTAGACACGCCAGTTTTAGGAACTGGTCCCGCAAGGGATGGAGGTTCAAGTCCTCTCCTCGGCACACTTCAATTTTTGAGCTTG
>PCVB01000008.1:0-3617 GCA_002787855.1 Candidatus Zambryskibacteria bacterium CG11_big_fil_rev_8_21_14_0_20_42_18
AAGACGGATATGCTAGTCGTATCGGCATACATGAGGTTCTCAAGGTTACCCCAACTATTAAGGCTTTGATTATGAAGGGAGCTACTTCTGGCGAGATAGAGGCGCAGGCCAAGTCGGAAGGGATGATGACTATGATAGAGGACGGCATCTTTAAAGCCGCGCAGGGGATAACCACTATAGAAGAAGTGTTGCGAGTTGTTTCTGAATAGGGTTTCTTATAAATCACTTGCTTTAGAGTAAGTAAAGATGTATGATAATATAATATTAATTATGATATTTTAATATAAAACAATGAGCAATATAACCATTTCAGTACCAATAACAAAGGAGCAAGAACGCTTTATCAAAGAGCGGGTGAAAAGTGGCGTGTCAGCAAACAGGGCTCATGTGGTCCGTCAGGCCCTAAACAGACTTTCAGAAGAAGAGGCAGTGAATGCTGTTCTTGAAGCAGAACAAGAGATTGTGGAAGGTAAAGGTTTGCGCGGAGATTTGCGTGAACTTCTTAAAAAAATTAGGTGATTAAGATTATTTATACCCCGAGATTTGTACGTGAATTTTCTAAGCTGGATAGTGCTATTCAAGTAGAAGCGCATGAGAAGATTAAGCTGTTTCAAGACCCCCAAAATCATAAAGGACTAAAAGTTCATAAACTACACGGACCTTTGAAAAATTTTCTTAGTTTTTCTGCGAATTATCAATATCGTGTCGTTTTTAGCTTTCTCTCTAAAAATGAAGCCGTTCTCTTAATGATAGGTAACCACGACGTTTATAAATAAATGTATTTTTTTTATTGTATAATTAACTTACTGGAAATATTTTGATATGACTCTCTATAAATACAAAGCGCAAGATAAAGAAGGTAAAATATATGAGCGCACGATTGATGTCGAAAAACGTTTTGACCTATATGACATCATTCGCAAAGAGGGGGGCACGGTAGTTTCTATCAAAGAAGCCAATAGTTCTAAATCTTTTTCCTCTCTCAATAATCTCTTTGGTGGCATTAAAACACACCAGAAAATAACTTTTGCAAAAAATCTTGGCATGATGATGACGGCTGGCCTAGCTGTCACTCGCGCGCTCTCTGTGATGGGCAAGCAAGCCAAGAGTAAAACTTACAAGAAACTTCTTTCCGACCTAGAGATGGATGTCAGTCACGGCAAAACTCTTTCAGAATCATTGGGTAAACAGCCAAAAGTTTTTTCCCAGCTCTTCGTTTCCATGGTCAAGGCTGGCGAGGAGTCTGGTAACGTTTCTGGCGCTCTCGGTATCGTTTCCAGTCAAATGGAGAAGTCGTATCTCTTAGTGAAAAAGGTACGTGGGGCGTTGATTTACCCAGCCGTAATCATTTTCGTAATGATTATTATCGGCATCCTGCTCCTTATCTTTATGGTGCCTACCTTGAGTGCTACTTTTGAGGGGTTGGGTGTCGAGTTACCTCTTTCTACACGCGTTCTTATCTATTCAAGTAACTTTCTGATTAACAATATACTCATGGTATTAGTCGCCTTGATTGTTTTTGCTACTTCTCTCACCTTGTTTTTGAAAAGTAGGATCGGTCGAAATTTTTCTGACAATTTATTTATCCATGTTCCGGTTCTCGGGCTGATGATTAAAGAGTTTGAGTCTGCCCGTAGTGCCCGCACCCTTTCCTCGCTTCTTTCTGCCGGAGTGGAGATTATCGTGGCGCTTGATGTCACTGCCGATGTTTTGCAGAACCATCTTTATAAAAATGCTATAGGCCAGGCCAGAACCGCCATAGAGAAGGGGGAGCCAATGTCCGCCGTATTTGTCGCAAACGAGCATCTCTACCCGCTTTTTGTTGGTGAGATGGTTGCCGTGGGAGAAGAAACTGGCAAGATTTCTGAAATGCTTATGGGCGTTGCTGATTACTATGAAGAGGAAGTTGACCAGAAAACTAAAAACCTTTCAACAATTATTGAACCTGTACTGATGGTAATTATTGGTATAGGAGTAGGATTCTTTGCCATTTCAATGCTCGCGCCGACGTATTCTCTGGTAGATTATATTTAATTTTTATGAGAAACAAAGGATTTACTCTTCTTGAGATTCTGTTTGCAATCGCTATTTTAACCATTGCTATTACTATTGTCACTTTTTCTTTTTCTAAACTTAATTCTCAACAAGCCTTAGATAAAAGCGCTGACCTGGTTGTCTCGGTGTTCAATGAAGCTCGTTCGCTAACACTTTCCTCTAAGGGTGATTCACAATACGGTGTCTATATAGAAGGCTCGCAAGTAACTCTGTTCAAGGGAGACACCTACTCTTCATCTGACCCCAACAACGCTATAACGAATCTAAATTCTTTGGTGAATATCCGTGATGTCACTTTGTCTAGTGGCGGAACGAGTGTGGTTTTTAAACGTTTAACTGGCAATACTGATGACACGGGAACATTAGAAATCTTTTTGATAGCGATACCGGAGAACTTTCATACTGTTACTATTAATGGTATCGGGGTAGTAGAATTAGAATAAGTATTACCTATGGATAAATTAGACACAAAAATTTTTGGACTGACACTAGTGGAAGTGCTTGTGGCTACATCCATTATTTTAGCTTTTCTTCTAGCCCTTCTTAGCGCCCATAGTCTTTATTTGAAAACAGCCCTCTCTAATGGTGAGACGATAAAGGCCACAATCTTGGCCGAAGAAAGTTTGGAGGCAATGAGATTTCTAAGGGACTCTTCTTGGAGCACAAATATTACGCCATTATCTCTTGATACGGATTACAGCCTTATCTTTAATACCGGAGTGTGGCAGACCGATGTTGCCAATATTTATGTGGACAATATTTTTGAGAGGAGAGTCAGGCTTCTTTCGGTATATAGAGACGGCTCGGGAGACATAACTTCCTCGGGAGGAACCCTTGACCCCAATACAGTCCTAGTTGTTTCTAATGTTTCTTGGTTAAAGGCTGGTGCCACCACCACGAAATCTATATCGACTTATCTCACTAATCTTTTTGATAACTAAGATGATTACTAATCATAAATCTCGCGGGTTTTCATTGGTGGAGATGATTATTTACATGTTTATACTTGTTTTGATGCTTGCAGTTATTATGAACATTATTATTTCCGTTATTAGTTCTGGGCGAATTATCAAGGCTTTAAGAAACATAGAAAATTCAACTTTAATTAGCCTCGAGCGTATTACCAGAGAAACGCGACAGGCACAGAGTGTGAATACTGACTCTAGTATTTTGGGCACAAATCCTGGAGAACTTGTGCTTCAAGGCGTAGATGCTGACGGTAATCCGCGCACAGTCAAGTTTTATTTATCTTCCGGGGTACTGATGCTCTCTGAAAACGGCGTAGATGTTGGAGCCTTGACTAAAAGTGATGCTTCTGTAAGTAGCTTAGTCTTCAAGCGTTTTTCGGGGGCAAATTCTGAAGGCATTCGAACCGAAATAGCGATTGAGAGTGGGACGAGTACCCACTATCGTTCAAACAATTTTTATTTTTCAGCGATATTAAGATAGTTATGAAAGACTACCAGAACATTTCGTTAAATGGGGGACAAGCAATGATGATTTCCACCATACTTTTTCTCGTTGTTTCTGTCACGATAATTTTTGGGCTAGCCGGCCCTATC
>PCVB01000008.1:3682-4888 GCA_002787855.1 Candidatus Zambryskibacteria bacterium CG11_big_fil_rev_8_21_14_0_20_42_18
GGATGTTCTTTATAGACTAAAAACTGGTCAGACTGTTGATGCCAATGAGGTTATAACACTCGACGGAAACGCGGTTACGACGGTGACTACAGATACAGCAGAGGGTAAGGATGTTGTCGCGGTGGGGGAGGTGGGAGAGAGCGTCCGCAAGGTCAAAGCAAAAGTTGCTTTGGGAGATGGCATCTCTTTTCACTATGGCATTCAAGCTGGTATGGGCGGTTTTGTTCTTAGAAATTCTTCTAGTATAACGGGCAATGTTTTTTCTGGGGGGAGTATCATAGGAAGTGGAAATAATATATATGGTGATGTGATTTCTGCCGGCCCCTCGGGCCTTATTGACGGTATTCATGCCACAGGGACCGCTTTTGCTCATAATATTCGTGAGACGACATCAAATCAAACCATTATTGATAAAGATGCTCATTATGTTAACAAGGATGCCGGCGTGACTGTCTCTGGGACTCTTTTCCCCAATAGTCCAGACCAGGCTGTTATTCCCCTCCCTATCTCGGATGAACAGATAACCGAATGGGAAGACGATGCTCTGGCTGGAGGCACCATGTTATCTAGTGATTGCGATGATTATAGCGTTGCTAGTAATACTTGTACTATAAGTGGAAGTCAGTCTCTGGGCCCGCTGAAAGTACCTTTCAACTTACTAGTTAAGAGTTCATCGGGAGTATTGACATTGACGGGTCCACTTTGGGTGACAGGTGACTTTACAACTCAAACTGGACCGACAATAAGAATTGATCCATCGTTAGGGAGTAAAAATGTGGCTCTTGTTGCTGATAATCCTAATGATAGATCTGGAAGTGGCATAATAACCGTTGGCCAGTCTACTATTTTTGAAGGGTCTGGGTCACCCAACTCATTTGTATTTCTTATTTCTCAAAATAATAGTGGCGAGACTGGTGGTTCGACGGACGCCGTTTCAATGAATCAAGGGGCTTCTGCCTTGGTTGCTTACGCTAGTCACGGGCAGGTCACCTTATCTCAGAGCGTTAGTGTAAAAGAAGTCACAGCTTATAAGATTATATTAACCCAATCAGCTAATGTGGTCTATGATACCGGCCTGCCTAGTGTTTTGTTCGATAGCGGTCCTTCCGGAGGTTATGAGATTCTAGAATGGAAAGAAATAGAGTAAAATGGTTGGTATGGCTAGGCCTATTTTAATAGCGAACTGGAAAAATTATCCAAACTCCC
>PCVB01000020.1:0-4376 GCA_002787855.1 Candidatus Zambryskibacteria bacterium CG11_big_fil_rev_8_21_14_0_20_42_18
TGATTTCAACTGCTATGGAGTTTTATAAACGTGAGAGGCCGACTGTTATCTATATAAATGTTTCAAGAAAGTGGTCCGAAGAAAGACTTTTGGCTAGGGGGCGCGACGATGACACTTCTCTTTCTAGGATTGATAAACGTCTTGATTGGTTTAACAGAGATATTATCCCGGCCATCGAATATTTTAAAAACAATAAACTTTACAGACTCATAGAAGTTAATGGCGAGCAATCAATAGAGAAGGTCCATGACGATATAATCTCTACTTATGGCTATGAGACTTAAGACTAAAGAAGAGATAGAAATTTTGCAGGAAGGGGGGAAAAGACTCGGTAAAATTCTTTCAATACTCGGCACTAAAGTTGTCCCAGGGGTCACTAATTTTTTTCTTGAAGATGAGGCTCTACGGCTTATAGAAGAGGAGGGTGATAAGCCTGCCTTTCTTGGTTATAGACCCGAAGGAGCAAGACGGGATTTCCCAGCGTCTCTCTGCCTCTCTATAAACGACGAGATTGTTCACGGCATACCAAACGAAACAAAAAAGATTATCAACGAAGGTGATATCGTCTCTCTCGACCTCGGTTTAATCCATCGAGGACTTATCACTGACGCCGCTATTACTGTGCCAGCAGGGAAGATAGATGAAGAAGCCCAGAGACTGATAGAGACCACCAAACGGGCGCTCTATGCGGGTATCGAGGCTGCTAAACCAGGTAGAAACATTGGTGACATAGGTTTTGCTATCAGTAAAGTTGTTGATGGAAGTGGCTTTTCTCTGGCTGAAGATTTGGTTGGCCATGGTGTTGGGCACAAGGTGCATGAGGATCCCTTTGTGCCAAATTTTGGTACCCCAGGTCAGGGAGAGAAGCTTGTCCCCGGTCTAGTGATTGCCTTAGAGCCGATGGTCAATACAGGAACATCAAGGATAAAAGTTTTAAGCGACGGCTACACCATCAAGACTCGTGACGGTTCTCGTAGCGCCCACTTCGAACACTCTATTGCAATTACCGAAGAAGGCCATATCGTTTTAACACAAGAGTAGCCCAGTCTCTTTGATGAAAAGATTTTCGGATCCGACAAATACGCCCTAATCACAAATGTACGATATATCGTACATTTCTTGACTAGCGGTTGATTATTCGTTATTCTCTATTCTTAATTAGTAAATTATGAACCATCCAAAGAAGGAAAGAACATTTGTCGCTATCAAACCTGATGGCATCCAGAGAAGTCTTATTGGAGAAATAGTCTCGAGACTTGAAAGGGTTGGTCTCAAGCTCGTAGCTATTAAGATGCTTGTCGCAAATAGCGGTCAGGTTGAAGAGCATTACAGCCAATTGGATGAAAAAATAAGGAAATATCTTATAAAATATATGACCAGTGGACCCATTATCGCTATGGTTTGGGAAGGAGCGCACGCGGTCAAGATCACAAGAAAGATTGTTGGTTGTACGGAACCGCTCACTTCTGACGTAGGGACCATTAGAGGTGATTATGTCTTAGATTCTTATGCGATGTCTGATGAAGACGGCCGTGCTGTAAGGAACCTTATCCATGCCTCGGGCTCTCCTGAAGAGGCAGAAAAGGAAATTAGTCATTGGTTTAAGCCGGAAGAGGTCATAGACTACCGTCTTGTACAAGAAGAGATACTTTATGATGTTAATCTAGACGGTATTTTGGAATAGAGTAATTCTAAGAATAAGAATAAGGGGAAATACAATATATTTTTGAATGGAAGTCTATACGATATCAACAGATTTTTAATTTCTTTATGTTAAAATGTGTTTAGGGTTATTTGAGGTATTATCTAGCTAAAATATTTTTAGGGAGTCTATATAGTCTTGTCCCTTGGGACCAGATTGCGGACACCCACCTAGTTTTTAAACTAGGGTATACCAAAATAACCCCAAGAAAAATCCAGACGCGAGTCTGGATTTTTCTTACCAATAGTACGGCCGAAGTATTTGTTATACTAAACAAGTGAAAAAGTACTCTCTTCTCTATATTTCCCTTGGTCTAGTGGCTGTCTTCAGCCTGCTACACTTCCTTGCTCTGGCCTTCTACCTTTATTGGACAGTGTGGTGGTTTGATAACCTCATGCATTTTTTCGCCGGGTTTATCGGAGGACTTATTATCGTCTGGTTTTTATTTGACTCTAATATTTTCTATAAACATCCGACGTCAGTGTTTTTCTCTTTCTTGATTGTGTTCGCTTCCGCTCTTGTCGTGGGGATAGCTTGGGAAGTTTTCGAATATGTAAATGACATCGCCAAGTCTACCGAAGCCTATGCTGTAGATACTTTCCTTGACCTTGTCTTAGATGTTTTGGGTGCAACTCTCGCAAGCCTAATTGGTTTCAAACAAATTTTCCGTACCGAAAACTAGTTTACTTCGCTTGAGCGGTCTCTAGAATTTTCTTCAGAACTTCTGGATGAGTGGAAGCGATTTCAGAAAGAATTTTTCTATCGAGAGCAATTTCTTTTTTCTTTAGAAGCGGGATGAACTTTGAATATGAAATGCCGTTTTCTTTCAGAAAGGCAGAGAGGCGAACGTTCCAAAGGCGTCGGAAGTCTCCCTTCTTGTCTTTCCTGTGGGCGAAGGAGTAAGTGCCGGCATGGAAAATCGCTTCATTGGCTTGCCTCTCTTTGGTTGAACGTCCGTACCTATAACCCTTCACCTTGCGGAGAATATTTTTTCTGGTCTTTAATGCGTTTACACCTTTCTTAACTCTGGACATCGGTTTTTATTATATGTTTACTAAGAATCGACTTCTCGCCTTATTTTTCATATGGAACAGAGAATCACGCTTCTTGACGGATTTAGCTGCGTTACGTTCTTTGGCATTGAAATGGTTTTGTCCCGATTTACGCCCTAAAAGCTTACCTCGCTTGGTGAGTTTGAGACGCTTCGTATAGGACTTATTGGTTTTTATTGACATATGAACTAGGTGCTAGGGGCTTATAGCTACTAGATAAGGCTACATAATACGGATTTAAGCATATTTGTCCAGTATCTAAGCTCTCTCTATCATGACGGTCATCCCTTTTGGACTCTTTTTGGCAGGGTCAGCGATTTTATAATCGACACTTACAAACTTTAACATTCGGTCAATACGTTCGCCAAGGAATTTTTCTTCAAGATATTTTGCTCTTCCGGGTAGGAAAAGATTAACTTTGACACGATTACCTTCGGAGAGCCATTCGCTAACCTTCTTTGCCTTGAGAGCAAGGTCATGATCGCCGGTGCCTAGCTTGACCTGCACAGTCTTTACTTCTGTTGAATGTGATTTTTTGGACTGTTTTGATTTTTTGTTTTCTTCATAGAGATAGCGACCGATATCGGCGATTTTTACAACAGGAGGGATGGTGTTGGGGGAAATTTCTACGAGGTCTAGACCAAGTTCATTGGCTTTCTTGAGGGCACCTTCAAGAGTGAGGACGCCTAGATTCTCTCCATCTTTTCCGATAACACGAAGTTCGTTTGCCCTTATCTGTTGGTTAATACGAGGTTGTTGCAATTTCTTACTTTTAGTTAAACAAGATTATACACTACTCTCTGTTTACTATCTAGCTTCTACTGTTTACTATGTATAGTATGGAATATAAACACAATCCGCCGACCTTAGCCGAATTGAGAACCGAACGAAGACCTTTAAGAGCGCCTCATCGCGAAATCAGGAGCTCTCTCTCCTTCTTCGAAAGTTTGGCTGTCAAAATTACTCGTGGCATTGGTACTATGGGATTCTTTCTTCTCCTCTTTTTTTGGACAGCGGGGTGGCTTTTATGGAACGTCTATGCTCCGCTGGAATGGCGTTTTGATCCGGCACCGGCTTTTGTCATTTGGTTAATCATCTCCAATATCATTCAATTGGTGCTTTTGCCTTTGATCATGATTAGTCAAAATTTTGAAGGGAGGTTTAGCGAACTGCGAGCCCAAGCTGATTTTGAAATTAACCAGAAAGCCGAGAAGGAGATTGAAGTGATCATTGCTCATCTGGAGAATCAGAATGAATTGCTTTTAGAACTAATCCACAAGATAGATAGAAGATAGGGTAGAAGAGAACTTCTTTCCGTGATAAATTTTAGTTAGTGGTCGAGGTACTGTGTAGTCTCATGATTTCTTCTGGACGGGTCGCAACGAAGTCCAGCAAAAATTCAGCAAGATTCACAACGAGTCCTCGCCCCGAGGTCAGGAGCCCTCACCCTCCTGACCTCGCTTTTATTAAAAACGCCCGGCAATAGCCGGGCGTGCTCGTTTAACCTTTTGGGGCCGTTTTTTGTTCATAATGCCGTTTGCCACGACATATAGAAACAAAACAGGCACCAGAGTGCGATAGGTATTATTATCGCGAGTAAACCAAACCTAAAATATATGTGT
>PCVB01000020.1:4402-6360 GCA_002787855.1 Candidatus Zambryskibacteria bacterium CG11_big_fil_rev_8_21_14_0_20_42_18
CTCTATAACAACTTGATTCTTAACTCAATATAGCCAGTTAATCTTTAAAGTCAACAATGTATAATATACGGATGATAAATATAGACGACTTTAAAAAAATTGAGATCAAGATTGGGAAAGTGAAGTCCGTGGAGAAGGTTGAGGGGGCAGATAAACTTCTGAAATTCATCTTCGATCTTGGCGGGGAAGAGAGGCAAATCCTTTCTGGTATTGCCGAATATTATACCGACTTGGAATCGTTGGTGGGCAAAGAAATGCCTATCTTGGTGAATCTGGAACCAAGAACCATAAGAGGCCATGAAAGCGCTGGTATGGTCCTCGTTGCTATCGTTGACGAACGACCCGTTCTACTCCACCCGGCCACTGATGTCCCACCGGGTAGTGTGGTGAGGTAAAAATAAAGTCACACAAGTAAAAAGCCGCCTGTTGTGGACAGGCGGCCTACATGAATTGAATAAGATTTCCACTTACAAACAGCGTCATATATGCCCATATGACAAAGTTGTAATAACGAACGATATGTATTCTCGCGGATGGACATACGCGCGGTCCCGCTTCGAGTACAAAAATTGGTATTAGTACAAACCACATTTTACTGATGACAAGACCAGCAGACCCCCACTTTTCCAAATAATAGTTAAGTAATGGGTTTGCTTCTACAGCAATACCCATTGTAACGAGGGCTAGGGTTATTCCAAGATCTAAGAGGCAAACGAGCATCAATACTTTTCCAAGTTTACTCATGTCCGCTACTCCTTTCTGGCTGTTCTCATCTTAGAGTAGCATAGAAAATTTTAAATATTACAAACATCAAGGTTTCGCCTTGATGGTGTGGAGATCCTCTAGCGTCAACTTATTTGATTATGCTAATATAGATTTAAATGAATAGTATAGTCAGATTTATCGCAAAGAGATGGCCGTGGTTTAACCGCATGGTCTATCGGCCCTTCAGAGGCGCTCGTCGAGGTTATTGGTATCGACTCCCGTGGAATAAGTTTGACATTAATTCGGTATAAAGTTATATTCCCCTTATAGCAATAACTCAATAAGCAATATGATGAACTTTGGATTTGGCTACTTTGGCGGTTTCGGTTGGATGTTTATGATTCTCTGGTGGGTGTTGATAATTGTCGGTATTGTCACTCTTATCAAGTGGCTCACTAATCAATCTGATGGCACCAATAATCGTAAGAAACCCGACTCCACTCAGGGCAAGTCGGCACTCGAAATTTTGCAAGAGCGATACGTCAAAGGAGAGATCAACAAGCAGGAGTTTGAAGAAAAAAAGAAAGATTTGGTCTGAAGCCTTGTGTGTAGGGGGCTTGAATGTTTCTAGAATCAATTTTTGGTCTGGTCTGCTAGACTAGAGAGATGTTGAAGAAAGTCATCAAATTTTTTAGACCGGTAATCTGGGTGATGATAAAAGTTTACTATCGTATATTTAATTCAGAAACTCGTGGTGTTAAAGTAGTTTTGACGCATGAAGATGAGATTTTATTTCTCAAACACACATATGGTCGAGAATATAATTTCCCCGGTGGTGGATTAAAAAAGGCCGAAGATCCAGAAGCCGGAGCGAGAAGGGAGGTGATGGAGGAACTCGGCATTAAGCTCGACAAGTTGACTTTTATAAAAGCGATTGTGCCAGATATTAAATACGAGTATAGAAAAAACACCATTTATATATTCACTTCTGAAGTTTCAGATAAGAATATTCATCCTGCAAGTTTTGAGATTGAGACTGTGATATGGCGCAAGGTATCTGAACGACCCTCCCTCGGCCACACTTCTTACGAGATTTTCAAAGCATTTCAGGACAGTCGAATCTAATTGTGCCAAATACTTGCGACCGCTAGTATTTGGCACTTTTGATTTGGTGGAGATGGGCGGAATCGAACCGCCGTGCAAGAAGAAATCAGAATGAAATCTACGCGAAGTAGTTTGCTTCATTGAATTCG
>PCVB01000020.1:6384-9755 GCA_002787855.1 Candidatus Zambryskibacteria bacterium CG11_big_fil_rev_8_21_14_0_20_42_18
ACAAAACAAACGAAAGCCCTTAAATCTCTATCCTCTAAGTTTCAAAACAGGTCAAGGAAATTCTGTTTCTAAGTCCCGAATGATTACACAGCTTTCCAAGCACGAGACACTCTTGAAGGCTATGTCGCTAGGTTGGAGTTAAACTCGAACGTAAGCGAAAGCGAAGTCGTTCGCCGTAAAATACGGAGAAACAATTGACTTGGCTCGTGCGACAATTGAGTCTGCACTTAAGTTTGAAGCGGATTAAAGAGTCACTTCTGCTCTCTCGCGCATCAATCCGACGGATCTCCCTGTCTAGGCCGATCATCCCCATATTTAAACCCACGCCTTTGGCGGGGCAAGATTACAATGTTCTCTTTAGGTCTCTTTCGACATCACGCTTCTTTATCGCCTGACGTTTATCAAATTTCTTTTTACCGCGAGCGATGGCGATGTCGAGTTTCAGAAACCTACCCTTATTATACACCGAAATAGGGACGATTGTCAATCCTTTGGTTTGCTCAGCTCCTCTAAGCTTTTCCACCTCATCTTTTGTAAGGAGTAATCTCCTTGCGCGCGTAGCGTCATAGTCTTGCGGGGCATTTTTCGGCTGATACGGTGGTATTTCTGCACTCACGAGATATGCCTCATTGCCTCTTATGGCGACAAAAGCCCCTCTCAAATTCATTTTACCCTCCTTTATCGACTTTACCTCCAATCCCAAAAGCTCGAGGCCTAGGGTGAAGCGTTCGAGGATTTCGTAATCAAACAAGGCTTTTGAATTGTTGGCGAAAGTTGCCATAAGACAAATCATATCAAACTCTGGCCTCGGACTCTCTAACAAGCTATAATGCCCTAATGAAAATGCCACCCACTAGAGGCAAGAAAATTATCATCACCAAGCCACCTAAGAAGGGCCCTGTTCCTCCTAGGAGAGCTTTTCTTGGGCAAATACTTCTTACTGTTGTTGTCTTTTTCTTCTTTGTCAGCCTCTATTCGTCAATTTCCGACCCCGCAAAAAATCTTGAAGAGATTTCCATTTCCAATCTGGCACAAGAAATATCTCTTGGCACTGTTTCCTCCATTGTTGTGGTGGGCGATAGACTAGAGGTCACTTTCACAGACGGAGTAGAAAAAATTTCCAAGAAAGAAGCGGGCACGGCGCTCTCTACCACTTTTAAAAATTATGATGTTCCCACAGAAACTCTTTCGAAAATAAATATTGAAGTGAAAAATGATAGAGGCTTTATGTACTGGTTTGCCTCTCTTGCTCCCATCCTCCTCCCCATTGCCTTTATAGTTTTTTTCCTCTGGTTTCTCTCAAGACAGGTTAAGGGCGCGGGAATGCAAGCCTTCACCTTCGGACAATCCAAGGCCCGCCTCACCTCTCCAAATGATAAGGGGCAAAAAGTCACTTTCAAAGATGTAGCTGGATGCAAAGAAGCGAAGGAGGAGTTAAGTGAGATAGTAGACTTCCTCAAGAATCCTAAAAAATTTCTAGATATCGGCGCCCGCATTCCTAAAGGCATACTTCTTATGGGCGCTCCCGGTACCGGCAAAACTCTTCTGGCGCGTGCCGTAGCTGGGGAGGCAGGGGTATCCTTCTTCTCTATCTCTGGTTCGGAGTTTGTGGAGATGTTTGTGGGTGTGGGCGCTTCTCGCGTGCGTGATCTCTTTGACCTGGCCAAGAAAGCGGCGCCAGCTATTATCTTTGTCGACGAGATAGACGCCGTGGGTCGTGTGCGTGGCACGGGGGTGGGTGGGGGAAACGATGAGCGAGAGCAGACCCTTAACCAGATTTTGGTTGAGCTTGATGGCTTCGAGCCCAATGAGAAGGTAATTGTCATGGCGGCCACCAATCGTCCTGATGTGCTTGACCCAGCCCTCCTCCGTCCCGGACGCTTCGACAGACGAGTTACTCTTGATCTGCCAGACAGGAAGGATAGAGAAGAGATTCTTCTCATCCATGCTCGCAAAAAGCCTTTTGGTGAAGACGTCAATCTAGCCCTGATCGCTGAACGCACGCCCGGTTTCTCTGGGGCGGATCTCTATTCACTTATGAATGAAGCCGCCATCCTGGCCGCTCGTGAGAATCGCACCAAGGTTTCCCAATTTGACCTCATCCGTTCGATTGAGAAAGTGATGCTTGGTCCGGAGCGGAAGAGTCACATCCTTTCAAAGAAAGAAAAAGAACTGACCGCTTTCCACGAAGCCGGTCACGCCGTAGTGGCCTCCGTTCTTCCTTATGCGGACCCGGTTCATAAGATTTCTATAATTTCTCGCGGACGCGTAGCCGGTTATGTATTGAAATTGCCGTTGGAAGATCGCAAACTACAGTCCAAGAAAGAATTTCTTGATGACATCGCCGTGGCTCTTGGCGGTTATGTGGTGGAAAAAACTATTTTTAAAGATTTGACGACCGGCCCGTCTAACGACTTACAAGTTTCCACCGCTCTTGCGCGTGATATGGTTACCAAATATGGCATGAGCGATAAGATTGGATCTCTCGCTCTTGAGACTTCTGGCGGTAAACCGCTTTTCGGTACGGGCGTGGGAGGCAAAGAGTATTCAGAAAAAGTGGGGGCGATGATTGATGATGAGGTCTCCAAGATTATGAGTGAGGCAATGAAAAAAACAGAGAAGATTATAAGAGACCATAGAGATGTGCTCGATGCTATCGCTGCCAGACTTATGGAGGTAGAGACTATTGAGCAGAAAGAGTTTGAAGAAATATTGATAGCACACGGCATTACGCCGAAGAAGAAACAGGATATAGAACACCAGCAATAACAAAAAGCAATTTTCTTAGCCTCGCGATAATCAGAGCTCTGATTTCGCTCTCTCGCTCCGTCGAGCTCCGAGAGGCACGAAAATTGCTTTTTGTTGTTCCTACTACACTCCTTGTGGAGCGCAGTTGCGACAGAGTTTCTTATGACTGAAGATCTCGTAAATGGCCGAAAGACCAATTAAGAGATAAACGATCAAGGATAGGCTCTCACCCAGAAACTGACCGACACCCCAACCGAAAGCTTCGAGGCCCCAGTTAAGACCTCCGATGATAAGAAGAACAAATGTTACTTTGTGAAGTTTCATACAATAAATTAATTATTAAATTATCACGCACCTGCCCTCATTATAACACTCGGTATTTTTTAGTTGTCAACATTGTGCACAGTTTATCAGAGTGGCGCAGAAGCCTTTACTCCACTATGAACTGAAGCTGTGATTTGCATGATGATATCTTTTACCCTATCGGGTTCTGGAATTTGATGGAAGACGAAGTGGGCTTCTGAAGAGGCTGTTTGGACGGTAATGTTTCCAAATTTAAAAATAGTTTCTAGTATTCCGTTTGTGTGGACAGAGACATCCTGTATCCTGTTGCTGTTGAGTTC
>PCVB01000020.1:9789-10051 GCA_002787855.1 Candidatus Zambryskibacteria bacterium CG11_big_fil_rev_8_21_14_0_20_42_18
TCCCCAACCACAAACCCAGATACCAAAGACTTGATATGAAAAGGAACACATTGATCAGGTTGTGTAGAGAGAAATAGGGTATAAACGTTAGGCCCACAGCGATGGGCACAATGGCGGCCAAGACAAAGAGCCCCAGCTTTAGGTAGAGAGTAATAATATGTTTTCTTAACAGTAGTAAGATTGTCTCGCCATCCCTCTGTCCCTCAAAAGAGTTTGTTGAGTCTCGAAAAATAGATAAAAATGATTTGATCATATTTGTTAC
>PCVB01000020.1:10089-26445 GCA_002787855.1 Candidatus Zambryskibacteria bacterium CG11_big_fil_rev_8_21_14_0_20_42_18
TACCCAATACACGAAGGATATTCCTATAACTACGATATTAAAAATAATTTCCAAAGGCGGCATTAATATTCAGCTTGTATCTATTATCCTACCATCCTTCTATCTAGTCCACCCTCTTGGATTTGAACCAAGGACCCCAGAGGTATAAGCTCTGTGCTCTAACCAACTGAGCTAAGGGTGGGAATAACTACAAATATATCACAACTTTAACCACTCTCGATACTATGATATATCATAGTATCCGAATATTGTTACTTTTCGAAATCTTTGAACTTGGGAGTGGGGAACAGCGCGAAGTGTAAAGGATATTTCTTTTTGAGCCGGTACAAAACACTTTTGGTGTAAAGTTTTTTCTCCTGCCGTTTATCAAATTCCTTTTCAAGTCCCTTGATCGCCTTCTCGTATCCTGACATCTGATTTGATAACCATTTCCGCACTCGACCAATTGTGTCATAGCCGACCCCCAGACCTTTAACTATATCTTCTTGGGTTATACCACTAAGAAGCATTCTCGCGATAATAATCCTTCGGCCCAACATAACCCGCTCGCTTTTTGTCAATAAATCCCGAAGAAAAAGTTTCGCCGCTTCTCTTCCCTGCATAGCACCGGTGGCTGTGTACAGGGTATCTAGCGTACGCATGATCTCTTTCTCGCCTAATTTTTCCGTTTTTACTTTCATACAAACACTATGATATATCATAGTGTTTTAGTTGACAATTTTTAATCGGCTTTTATTTATATTGTTTTCACTCAAAATGGATTTTGGATGAGTTTGACTCTGAACGTTCTTTTATGATGGGGAATTGGGAAAGAGTCGGGTCACGCTCAATTAGTTTCATCGCCTCTTGGCGCGCGGCTTCCACCATCTTTAAGTTTTTAATGGCTTCCATACCGAGATCCGAGAGCCCCCACTGCTTGGTGCCAGAGAGTTCACCGGCTCCTCTTTGGGCCAAATCAAATTCTGCTAATTCGAAACCATTTTTAGCAGTAGTGAGAGCTTTTAATCTATCAGTTGTTTTCGAACTTTTGCTTTCTGCAAAGACATAACAATAGGCTTGATGATTGGAACGGATTACTCGACCACGGAGTTGGTGTAGTTGCGCCAGACCAAATCTCTCCGCGCCCTCGATGATGATGAGAGAAGCATTTTCAACATTGACACCAACTTCGACTACTGACGTGGCTACTAAAATATCAATCTTTTTACCTTTTCCATCTCCTTGGGCGGAGAAATCTAGCATAGTCTTTTCTTTTTCTACTGGTCGCATTTTTCCATGAAGAATGCCAATCTCGTATTCGGGAAAAATCTCTTTCTTGAGTCGTTTGGCCTCCTCCTTAACTGACTTAGCCTGTACTGCCGATTCTTTTGTCGGATCAGGTTCATCTATCCTTGGACAGATGACATAAAGTTGCCGACCAGCCTTTAATTCTTTTTCAATTTGTTCATAAGCCCTCCCTCTTGTTTCCGGAGTGATTATTTCTGTAATTATTTTCTTTCGTCCTACAGGCATCTCGTCTATAAGCGAGAGATCGAGGTCGCCGTATAAGGTCAAGGCAAGAGTCCTAGGTATCGGGGTGGCGGTCATAGAGAGTAAGTGGGGAGTGATTTCGTTTTTATTAACAAGTTTTTGTCTCTGGGCCGTACCGAAACGGTGTTGCTCATCTACGATAACAAGGGCCAGATGTTTGAATTTAACACTTTTCTGGATTAGAGCGTGGGTGCCGATGAGTACGGCAATTTCACCACTAGCTACCCACTTTAGGAGTTGTGAGCGAGAGATGTCGGTAAATCCGTCAGGGTTTAATTTAGAAGGGAATTTCCTACAGCCACTGCCAGTAATAAGGGCAATGTTGATAGGCAGATGTTTAAAATATTTTATAAAAGATTCGAAGTGTTGTTGGGCTAGTATCTCTGTCGGTGCCATATAAGCCGTTTGCAAATTCCCAAAAGTTTGCAAACGGCCCTGAGCGGAGTCGAAGGGCTTACTGGTACTCACCGCATAGACAGCCGTGGCAGCCACCGCTGTTTTACCAGAACCAACATCGCCTTCCAGGAGCCTACTCATAGGGTGGCCAGAGCGTAGGTCTGCCATAACATGCTCAATAGATTTCTTTTGAGCGAGAGTGAGGATGAAGGGGAAGCGAGCGGTAAACTTTTCAACCTCTTCCATTTTCTTATCGATGGTAAAAGCGGCACTCTCTTTAAACTCATACCTCATCCTCTGTCTTTGAAGTTGGATAAAAAATATTTCTTCGAAGGCGAAACGTTTGCGTGCTACTTGGGCATGGCTTTCTTGTTGCGGAGTGTGAATATAAATTAGAGAAGTTTTTAGGTTTGGAAGGTTGTAGGTTTTCAGAATATTTTCTGGAATGGGATCTTTAATAATGTCAAAGTGTCTCTTTGACATTATGGATAAGATCATTTTTATCTTGTGATAAATCCAGTTAGAAGTAAGTCCACGAGTTTCTGGGTAGATAGGATATAAAGAGTGTGATTTAGTTTTAGTAAAGAGGTCAGGGGTATTTTCTATTTTAGGGTTTGAAAAGTACAACTGGCCGTTTTTATCTGATACTTTTCCCTCAACTCTGACATTTGAACCTTCGGCCATCATCTTGGCCAAATAAGCTTGATGGAACCAAACAATTTTTATCTTACCGGTGCTGTCCGTTACTACTCCTTCGGCCATGGGGATTCTTTTCCTAAAGGCTTTAGAAGTTTTTAGGCCAGATATTTTTCCAAAGACGACTGCCGTATCTCCTTTTTTCAAATTCGAGATACTGACTACCTCTGCCATATCACCATAGCGAGTGGGAAAGTGGAAGAGTAGATCTCCCACGGTCTCTATTCTCAAACGCTTAAGCGCTTTTATTTGCGTCGGTAGGATTCTGAATGTTTCTACAAGATTATCGTTAAGACGCATACTTAAGACTAAGAGGCTGGTTTGTCACTTATTATCTTACCATCATCAAGGGTAACGACCCGCTCGGAGAATTTACTGAAGGTCTCTTCATGGGTAACCATGATAATAGTCTGGCCTTGTTTGTGTACCTCTTGGAAAAGTTTCATTACCGTTTCAGATGATTCGTTGTCCAGATTGGCTGTTGGTTCGTCGGCAAAAAGTATTTTTGGTTTATGTGCCAAGGCTCTCGCTATAGAAGTCCTTTGCTGTTCTCCGCCGGAAAGTTGGCTAGGAAGATTATTAAGTCTTGTTCCTAACCCTACAATTTCAAGAGACTTTTTAGCTTCTTTATACGCCTCTGATTTATATTTACCTTGCATCATAAGGGGCACAGCTACATTTTCTAAGGCAGTTAGGTCTGGGAGCAGGGCGTAGTCTTGGAAAACATACCCGAGTTCATTGAGTCTGAATCCGGTTTTCTCTTGTGCATTCATGCTGTGAGTATCTTTGCCGAAGAGATAAATTTCACCAGAAGTGGCCTCATCAAGAAGAGACATTAGGTACATAAAAGTTGATTTGCCTGCGCCCGACCGTCCCATGATGGATATCCACTCGCCCTCATTAGCGGCAAAGTCGATACCCTTGAGGACTCGAGTTTCTTTCTCGCCGTCTTTAAAGGTCTTTATTAAATCTGTTACTTGAATGAGTGGCATATATTTACTAATTTCTACCTAAAATAGAATCTAAAGTATTTCTCCTGACAATCATCCTGGCTGGAATGTAGCCAGCGATAATAGTTGTAACCACGAGGATGAGAATCTTGATAGCAGTGCTATTAAGAGGGGCCACGAGAATACCGTCAGAAAACGGGAAGTTTATGGGATGAGCCAGGAAGAACGGTTCCAAGAACAAATAGAGTACCAAGATACCGATGACTGAACCGCAAGCCGCATAGAAGAAAGATTGGAAAACATATGAGGCTTCAATAGTCCTCCCACTGATACCAATGCCCTTGAGAATGCCGATAAACTTTCTTCGAGTGATGGCGTTGATAAAGATAACGATAAAGATGGTGATCGAGGCTACAATAAGGCCGATAGAACTAATCATATTGCCCAAGAGAGCGAAAGTATCTTTAATATCTTTTAGGAATTTCGGCTGGGCATCTTCAAACGTTTGCACTCGAGCGTATTCTCCAACCCCAGAACGTAAAAGAGCTTCCTTGAAAACATTTGGGTCCACGCCCTCTTTGAGACGAACAGAAATTTCTCCCACATTGTAATCGTTTCTGCCAATGAGGTCACGAAACTGGGTGTCGACGAAATAAACTCGATAAGAAAGCTCATCCACTTTTGACTTCACAATACCCTTCACGGTCACCTCTCTTTTGATTTCGCCTATGCTGATACGAACCTTATCTCCAACTTTTACATTATCTAAAGTTGGAAAGCTTGCTGTTTCCACAGGGAAATATTCTGTCAGTAAGTATGAACCAAGAAGTATTTGGTCATAATCTCCGGGTGCCAGATATTCTCCTTCCACTACGAAGCCCGATATGCCGGTAAGGTCGTCTTCGCCTATAGGGTCGATGCCTACAAACGGCGCGCCCGCGGAGTCAATTTCCTCCTCTTTGGAGGCTTCTTTGTAGTTGGCTTCTACTGTTCCGGAGCTAAGATAGCGAGGAGAGACGGCCAAAGTTTCAGGCATCGAGCGGATAATGTTTTCTATCAGAGGGCTTTGCTCGATATAGTTCTTTTTTTCCAAAGTAGAGATTAAAATGTCAGAAGTGTAGTACTCCTTGTTGGCGCTCACCGCCCCCTCTATGAGCCCAACCAAAATTCCCGGCACCACTACCAAGTTAAGAAAGGTTAGAGTCATCACAAAGATGATTAACCCCGTGGTCCATTTGCTCGCACGCCGAACTTGGCGTAGAGCGAGGAAGAATCCTAGACGAATAAACTGAAGCATTGTTCTAAGACTTAATTTTGGGTCGGATTGATAATCAATTTACTGTCTAAAGGCAATTCTGTTACGAGTTCGACATTACCGGTTGAATCTTTCTCTCCGATGGTTATAGGAGTTTTCTCTTTATTGTCTCCAGATAGGATATAGATGAAAGTTTCATCACCTTCTCTAATCACAGTGCGCTCAGGGATAAGGACGAGCCCATTTTTTCTGAAAGTTTCTATATTTATATTGGCAGTCATACCGGAACGAATGCGATTGTCCGGAATGCTGAACGCCAGTTTGACTTTATATGTGGAGACACCGTCGCGGATTGTTTCAGCTGGATCAATACTTCTGACTCTGGCTTCGAATGTGTCTTTTTCACTATATGCATCCAAAGTGATTGTGGCTGGATTGCCGACCGCCACTCCGGAGATAAGCACTTCAGGAATATAGGCTTCAACTTCTAGCTCTCGACTAATCACAGACACTATGCTGACAGCCGAAGAAACCACTTGGCCAACTTTCGCATCTTGCCTGGAGACTATCCCGTTGATAGGGGAGGTTAGATAAGTTTTGGAGAGTTGCGATTTAGAGTTGAGGAGAGTGGCGCGAGCCGCTTCTACGCGGGCTACTTGCACGGGGACGTCTAGAAGAAGATTTTTCAATTTATCTTCCGCGGTGATGAGATTTTGAGAAGCGCTGTTTAGGTTATCTCTAGCGGAAAGTACATCACTTTTGTAACCATCTAGAGTCGCCTGTGACATATTATCGTTTGCTTCAAACAAGTTCACCGCTCTAGCAACATTAGAAATATAAGATGATACCAGAGAGAGATATTCTCTGGATTTGGTCAAATGATTGTCGGTGTATGTGGAGAGAGTGAGTCCGGTGACGAGAGTTTCCCAGTCATTAAGTATTTCTTCCATAGAAACTCTGCCGAGATTAATATCATCTCTCAAATCTTCGTAGCCCTTAAAGGCGTATGATATCTCCGGTTTTCCTGAACGTGGGTTTCGAAATAGTTGGTCAGTTTTATTATATACAGCATCATCTGCTGTCGTATAGGAGTCTACGATCGTTTGCGCAATACCGCGTTTGGCATTCTCAATCTGAGCTTCGTAGACGCCCGCCCCTTCTAGTTTATCTAGGTTCGCTTGCGCGAGGGAAAGTTCGGCTTCTGCTTTCAGGATATCGGCAGAAATATTGCTAGCATCAATTCTTACAAGTAAGTCACCGCGTCTCACAGTTTGCCCAACCTCTTTAGAAATACTTACTACTGTGCCAGATGTTTCAAAGCTAAGGTCCGCACTCTCTTGCGGAGTTACCTTGCCAGAAATCTTTACTATCCGTACGAGGTCACCACTTACGGGTGAGACAGTCTCAACCTCACCATTTGAATTTATTTTAGCTATAACAATAACGATAACCACCAAGACAGTGGCTACGAGGATGATAAAACCCTTTCTTTCCTTTATAAATTCAAGCAATTTTTTATGCGTATTATCTACAAAACAGGATTATAACATTTTCCCATGATTCGTGCTCTTTTTCTTGGTTTCTTTTTACATGATGTTTTAAATTTTAATATGAAAGGTCTTGGAAATGTGTTAAATTAGCCTCTGTTGGAGACCAGTCACTGGACTGGCGGGCAGGCGTGGCCACTAAAGGTGGCAACGCATTTAGAAAAATAGTAAATGGAGACGTGGCTGAGTGGTCGAAAGCACCTCACTGCTAACGAGGCAGGGTTTAAAAGCCCTCGACGGTTCGAATCCGTCCGTCTCCGCTTTCGCTGTGCTGAAGCTCGCAAGGGCATAAGCGGGCTATTATAAAGATTTTAACGTTCTAATAAAAAATTATGGAATTCGATTACACCACAACTACAATAAAAACTTTTGATGGAGCTTTTTTAAGTGTGCAGGAAGAAATAGTCAAAGCGGGCATGCGGGTTTTGTATGTTCATGATGTGCAAGAAACTTTAGCCGAGAAAGGTTTTGAACGAGAGCCGTTTAAGATTGTTGAATTTTGCAACGCAAAGTTTGCCAACGAGTTTTTGAATAAAGATATTAAAATTGGACTTTGTTTGCCTTGCAAAATAAATGTGTATACGAAAGATGGGCAAACTTTTATTTCCGGCATGCGTCCGATTATTTTGTCGCAGTTCTTCCCGCAAGTCGATTTGGGCGAGCGACCAAAAGAAATTGACCAGATTATTCAAAATATTATCAATAAGGCAAAATAGCCTACAAATCCTCTTAGAAATTGGCAATAAATCGCCCAACAGCCTGTACTTGCCAAAAGGAGCGCTTAATCTATAATATCTGTATATGCAAGATTTTGAAAATGTAAGCTTTGCTCGCAAGAACGTTATTTGGCTCGTGGTCCTTGTCGCGTTTGTTATTTTTGGAGTTTTCTTATTTAAGGATTGGGACAAAATAGTGAATGATGAAATAGATGGCATGGCCACTATTACGGGTAGTTTCAGTTGCTTGCCACTCAAGGTTGGCATTGTTGCAGAAGGGGAGGATTGCACCCTTGGTATCAAAAGTCGCGAGAATCTCTACTATGCTCTCGACATTAGTCGTATTCAGGACGCCAACACAGACCTTAAGGTGGAAGATACTATTGCCGTTACCGGAACTCTCAAACCGGTCGAGGAGATATTGAAGCCAGAATGGTCTGCCTTCAATATTACTGCCATCATTCTCGTTAACACTCTTCTCCGAACTAAATAAATTTTTAGTGGGCGATGGCAATACAGAGGATTTTTTTCGCGCCAGCCACGCGCAAAGCTCGTCTGGCTTCTGCAAAAGTTGAGCCAGTGGTAATTACGTCGTCTATCACAACAACACATTCCCCGGCCACTGATTGAGGATTCAGGACTCTCATAGAATCGGTGAGATTCTTTAAACGCTCGTTTCTTGATGAAGTTTTCGTCTGGCTTTCCGTATGACGAAGTTTGGCAAGTTGTCTCGGTAGATATCTTAATATTTTTTCATTGTCGTGTTTTATCACTTGTTCGGCCAACAGTTCGGATTGACTCCAGCCCCGTTCGAATCTGCGTTTACCTGAAATGGGTATGGGTATTAATATCGGTCTCTCCCACTTTTCAAAAAGGGCGCGGTCTGTGAGTTCTTGGTGGATAACGTCGTAGAGAATTTCCCCAAGCTTCTCTGCCATTTTTACATTGCCACTGTATTTAAGTTCCCAAATAATCTCTTTGACGACGGGGTGTCCGTAGTCGAAAATGGCTACGGTATTTATGTCTTTCAATGGCTCCGCCGGGGGCAGAGTATCGAGAAGTTTCCCAGAAGAAAGGGTCTCCAGTTCTAAAACCTTTCGGTTTTTAGGAAAGAGAAAGTCTATGAATAGATCTCTAAGGCGAGATAGAAAATACATAGAGAGATTATGATATTATAAAACATATGAGATTCTTTACCAAATTTTTCCACCCGACTGAACCAGTCGCTCTTGGTATTGATATTGGCTCTTCCGCTATCAAGATAGTTCAGATAAAAAAGAAGAATGGCCAGGCTATTCTTGAGACCTATGGCGAATTGGCTCTTGGCCCCTATGCGGGGCTCGGCGTGGGGCAGTCGGTGGTTCTTTCTCCAGAAAAAATAGCCTTAGCCCTAGTAGACCTTATGAAAGAGAAAGAGGTTAATATCACCACCAAGAAGAGCGGTATCTCTATCCCTTTCTCTTCATCTCTAATGTCTGTGATTGAGATGCCGGATGTAAGTTCCAAACAACTGGCCGTCATGGTGCCACTTGAAGCTCGCAAATATATCCCCGTGCCCGTATCCGAAGTGATGCTTGATTGGTCCGTCATTCCCAAGAGTGAAGTGCGTCCAGAAGATTCGAGTGAGTACTCTACAGACACATCCTCAACAGATGCTCCGAAGACTGGTACTAAAATGTCCAAAGTGGATGTATTGGTGGTGGCCATACACAATGAGACCATTGCTCGATACAAAGAAATTGTGGTTAAGGCGGAGTTGGAGGCTAGTTTTTTTGAAATTGAAATATTTAGCACCATGCGAGCAGTGCTTGACGATGCTCTCCGACCAGTGATGATTATGGATTTGGGGGCGGCAACGACTAAGTTATACATTGTGGAGCGGGGCGTTATTCGTTCCTCCCATACTATCAATAGGGGCGCGCAAGATATCACCTCCACGATGTCCAAGTCTCTCGGTATGACATTGGAACAAGCCGAGGTGATGAAACGACAAGTTGGCGTCTCGGGTCAGGATAAAAATCTTAATGAAGTTATCACCCTAACTCTCGATTACATTTTTGCTGAAGCGAATAGCGTTCTTCTTGCTTTTGAGAAGAAATACAACAAAACTATTTCAAAAACTATTTTAGTGGGCGGGGGCGCTGTGCTTAAGGGGCTTGCCGAGTTGGCAAAAAATAATTTTAAAACAGAGGTGATACTCGCTGATCCCTTCAGCAAGGTTTCTGCCCCGGCGTTTCTGGAAAATATTCTAAAAGAGACTGGGCCAGAATTCGCTGTGGCTATCGGTCTTGCTCTGCGCAAACTTGTTGAAGAGGAATAGCCAGTCAGCCGATAGACAAGTTATGAACACTTGCATGTTTAAGTAAATTGCTTTTTGTTCTATAATTTGAACTAATGGAACCGAAATTTCAATCGTCCTTTATTCCTAAGGGTCCTCTTGTTTCTACCGCGAACGAGTCATTGTCGAGTCGGAGGCACAAAGAGGGTGGGCTCTTCTCTTTTATCGCGGTGGTTATATTTACTATTTCTATTGTCCTAGCCATTGGGGTCTTTGGTTATAAGTTTTATTTAAAATATAGTATCGAAAAGATGGGCGCAGCTCTAGATGAAGCCCGCGCCGCTCTCCAACCAGAAGTTATCAGTGAATTAACTCGTTTTGATAACCGTATCATCTCGACGAAAGAGCTAGTTTCCAAGCATCGTCTTATTACACCCCTCTTCGAATTTCTGGAAACTTCAACGCCGAGGACCGTGCGTTTTAGTGATTTCCATTATTCGGTCACAGCGCAAGGGCTTGAACTTCAAATGAAGGGCGAGGCAAGGGGGTACGCCGCTCTTGCTCTTCAGGCGGATATTTTTAGCAAGAGCGAGTATTTCAAAAACCCACTTTTTGGCGACCTAAGTCTAAATGAGAGGGGGGAGGTTATATTTAGCTTTTCGGCTGTGGTGGATGAGAGTTTAATCTCTTACCAAAGAGAAGTAGAGCTTTCTGATACTAATTTTCCTGTAGCGATACCTGCTGAAACAGTCGAGGAGACATCAACTACATCAACGGCTACTCAAAACTAGTATGAAAAATAACACCGCCATAATTTTAGTTCTTCTGTCCTTGGGACTTTTCTACACCTTCACTAACGCTCAATACCAGAGTGTGAAGGAACTACAGTCTCTGGCTAACGAATATGACAATGTTCTAGATAACGCTACCGAAATAATAGAATTGAGAGATAGTCTTTCTGCCGCTTACGGCTCTCTTCCTAAAGCAGAAGTTGATCGTCTCAACAAAGTATTGCCGGACAATATAGATACCGTACGACTGGCTCTCGACCTCGACAGTGTGGCTTCACGCTACGGTATCTCTATCAAAAGTATCAAGACCACTACCGGTTCGAGTAGGGATACGAGTCGCATTGTTCTGCCAGAGAACGAAAGTAAGTATGACAGCGCCACGATTTCTTTCAGTTTTATTTCAAGCTATGATAACTTCAAGCGACTTATGGCAGATGTAGAGAAAAGTCTACGAATCATGGATGTAAAGTCAGTGTCATTTCAAGTTGGTGAGTCTGGTTTTTATGACTACCAAGTATCAGTTGAGACATATTGGCTCAAATAGTTCGATAAGCTCACTATGAATAAATTATGAAAACAATTTTAGCAAACAAAGGAATACTGGCGTTAGTTGGCTTCTTTATCTTGGCAATGTTTATTTATAATCTTTTTTTCAAACCTGAAGTATCATCAATCCCCAGCGAATTAGAGGCCTCGAGTATTGGCAATGATCTTCTCAAGATGCATCAAGACCTTAAAAAGGTGACTTTCGACCAGTCACTTTTCTCTTCTCCGAGCTATCTTTTACTCAACGACTTCAGCGTTCCCATACCACAGCAAGCAGTGGGGAGACCAAACCCCTTCAATAGTATTGGTCGAGACTAAAAGCCATGACCACCCAAGCCAACAGCCGCGGGTCGGTCCCTAGCGTCCCGACAAGAGATGTCAAAGATGTCGAAGTCACAGGTAAGATCCTTGAGTATATTCCAGAGGAATCAGCCGAGTACTACAAAGTGGTACCCATAGGGGTCAAGGATGGGGTGCTTGAAGTGGGGGCTCTCAATCCTAACGATATCAAAGCTCGTGACGCCCTCAACTTCATCTCCTCGCGCATTGGGATGCCTTATAAACTTTTTCTAATAAGCGAGAGCGATTTTAAATCAATACTTGAAAGATACAAAGGCCTCTCCGGTGAGGTTACGAAAGCTCTCTATGAACTTGAGACAGAACTAGTAGCCCCCATTGCCGGAGAAACAAGGGGCGATGAGATAAAAGAAATATCAGATGCCGAGATAGTAGAAGACGCGCCTGTTACAAAAATTGTGGCCACTATTCTAAATTATGCCTCTGAAGGTCGTGCCTCCGATATTCACATTGAGCCGACACACGACAACGTCCGAGTGCGCTTTCGCGTAGATGGGGTGCTCTATACTTCTTTAGTCTTGCCTATCAAGGTACATTCGGCTGTGGTGGCTCGTATAAAAATTCTTTCGAATATGCGTTTGGACGAAAAGCGTAAACCACAAGACGGACGCTTCTCTACCAAGGTTGAGAATAAGAAGATCGACTTACGCGTCTCAACTTTCCCAACTTATTATGGCGAGAAGGTAGTGATGCGTATTCTTGACCAGTCTCAAGGCATCAAAACTCTTGATGACCTAGGTTTTTCAGACGATAACTTGAAATTGATAAGGAAGGCGCTCACTCGTCCCTATGGACTAATTCTTATTACCGGTCCCACAGGTTCCGGTAAATCCACCACTCTCTATGCCATGCTCAACGAAATGGATAGGGAACACAAGAATGTGTTGTCTCTTGAAGACCCGGTGGAATACAGCATGGACGGAGTCTCACAATCCCAGATTCATCCAGAGATTGATTACACCTTTGCCACCGGTCTTCGCACCACCTTGCGTCAAGACCCTGATATCATTATGGTGGGTGAGATCCGAGATAAAGAGACCGCTCAACTTGCTATCCAGGCGGCTCTTACTGGACACCTAGTTTTCTCAACACTTCACACCAACAATGCTGTGGGCGCTATCCCTAGACTTATAGACATGGGGGTTGACCCGTATCTTATCGCCCCCACTCTGGCGCTGGCTATGGCCCAGAGACTGGTAAGCAAACTCTGTCCAGATGGAGGTAAGCCACTTCCAGTTGAGGGTTCTATTAAAATTATGATAGACAAACAGTTTGAGGACCTTCCTAGAGAGTTTGTGGAGAAACTTTCTTTCGGCAAAGAGGTTTACGAAGTTATGCCAACACCAGAGTGTTTAAATGGTGTCTCTGGTCGCGTAGCGGTTATTGAAGCTTTTGCAATAGATAAGGACATTGAAAACGTTATTCTTACAAATCCAACCGAACCGGAACTCCACAAAGTCATACGTTCCAAGGGGATGTTGTCTATGAAGGAAGACGCTATTCTCAAAGCTTTCCAGAGGGTTATTCCATTTGAGGAAATTAATACGCTATAATATAGATATGAGTAAAAAATATTCAGTTTTCTTGGTTGACGACGACAAGTTTCTTCTCGATATGTATAAAAGGAAGTTTGAGAACGACGGCGCTTCTGTGGAAGTGGCGGTAGGGGCAGAGGAAGCCTTGACCAAACTACGCGGTGGTAGCAAGCCGGATGTTCTGGTATTTGACATCATTATGCCAGGCATGGACGGGCTTGAACTGCTTAAAGTTGTTCGCCGAGAAAAACTTACTCCAGATTCCGCCGTTGTTATGTTCACCAACGAGAGCGACAATAAGGCCATTGAAGAAGCGAAGTCTCTTGGTATCAAGGGTTACATTGTCAAAGCCACTACTATCCCGTCAGAAGTGATAGAGAGGATTAAAAAGATTGCTAACATAAACACAGATTAATATGTCCACTACTGCACAGGAAAAACTTTTAGAAGAACTTGTTGGCATTATGGTCAAGGAAAATGCTTCCGACTTGCATTTGGCCGAGGGGCGTCCACCGGTAATCCGCGTCTCAAACTTTTTGATGTCTCTGGTCAAGATGCCTACCCTCTCGCGTCCAGATATGGAAGGCATCCTTTCTCTACTCCTCTCCCCTTTAAGCGCCAAAGAGTTTGAGGATTTCAAAGAAACTAACTTTGCTTATAGTCATGGAAGTTCTCGTTTTCGATGCAACGTCTTCCTTACGCTAGGTAGAATCAGTATTGCCATGAGGTTGGTCCCGAATAAGATTAGGGGTTTTACAGAACTGAATCTTCCTCCAATTCTTGAGACTTTTGCGAAGTCTCAACAAGGTTTTTTCCTTGTGGTGGGCCCAGTGGGGGTGGGAAAGTCGACAACACTAGCCACTATGATAGAGGCCATCAATGCCGAACGTATTGAGCACATCATCACCATTGAAGATCCTATTGAATACATTTTTGAACCGAAAAAGTCGATTATAGACCAACGTGAAGTCAAACTTGATACCCCCGACTTCCATACGGCTCTCCAAGGCTTTTTCCGCCAAGATGCTGACCTTTTGATGATTGGTGAAATGCGTGACCCAGAGACGATGTCGACCGCAGTTACCGCTGCCGAGACTGGACACCTAGTGCTATCAACTCTACACACCAATACTGCAAGTCAGACAGTGGACCGTATCATTGACTCTTTCCCCGCTGGTCAACAAACGCAGATTAGAATTCAGTTAGCGGGAAGTCTTTTGGGTATCTTCTCTCAACGTCTGATACCTCGTATCTCTGGTGGTCTTATTCCTGCCTTTGAACTTCTGATCAATAACAGCGCTACTGCCAACCTCATTCGTGAAAAGAGAACTCACGAGATTAACTCGGTGATCGAGACGAGTTCAGAGGAAGGTATGATCAATCTAAACCGCTCTCTGGCTGATTTAGTTAGAAATGGCGAGATTACTGTAGAAAATGCATTCAAATATTCTACAAACACCAAGACGCTCGAGCGTATGATTTAGTTTTAATTAAACTTAAATGCTTTTTAATTACAAGGCTCTTGAAAATTCAGGAAAAGAAACTTCGGGGACTATTGATGCTGTCTCTATGGATGTCGCCGTCACTGCTCTGCAGAGACGGGGTCTTGTCGTTGCCAATATAGAGCCAGCAAACAAAGAGCCTTGGTATTCTAGGATTCATTTCGGTTCAGGAATTTCCAATAAAGATGTGGTGATACTTTCTCGACAGATGGCCACGCTCTTTGAGGCGCAAGTCTCTGCTTTGAAAATCTTTACTCTGCTTTCTGCCGAAGTAGAAAATATCCCCTTGAGGAAAAGTTTGGTTCAGATTGCAGACGACATACAGGGCGGTAGTCCCATCTCCAAGGCTCTGGCTAAACATCCGGCCATCTTTTCCGACTTCTACGTCAATATGGTTAAGTCTGGCGAAGAAACCGGTAAATTGAATGATACTTTCAACCATTTGGCTGACTATTTAGACCGTAACTATGAAGTTGTTTCTAAAGCGAAGAATGCCTTGATTTATCCCGCCTTCGTCATTACCGTCTTTGTCGCGGTCATGGTGCTAATGTTTACGGTTATTATTCCCAAAATTAGCCTTATCATTCTTGATTCTGGCCAGCCGATACCGTTTTATACTCAAATTGTTTTCTCTGTAAGTAATTTCTTTGTTAACTACAGTATCGCTCTTTTAGTGGCGCTTATTGTCCTTGCATTTTTTGTAGTGCGATATACTCAGACGAGAGAGGGCAGGTCTGCACTAGCTCGTTTCAAGCTCTCCGTGCCATATGTTGGCGACCTATATAAAAAACTTTATCTATCTATCATCGCTGACAACATGAGTACCATGGTGCTCTCTGGTATCCCTATGCTAAATGCCCTACAGGTAACGGCTGATGTCGTTGGTAATGAGGTTTATAAGGAATTGCTTGAAGAGAGCATCTTGGCCGTGAAAGGCGGCAGTCCACTTTCTCAATCGCTCTCCCAATATGAAGAAATCCCCAGTATGCTTGTCCAGATGATGCGGGTGGGGGAGGAATCTGGAGAATTGGGCTCAATTTTGGGCACCATGGCACACTTTTACCAGAGAGAAGTGGTCAATGCTGTTGATACCTTAGTGAGTCTTATAGAGCCAATTATGATTGTTTTGCTTGGTCTGGGGGTTGGGACACTCCTTGCTTCTGTGCTTATCCCCATATACGACATTGCCAATTCTGCCGCAGTTTAGCGTATAATGTAGGTATTCACTTAAAATAGGTGATTTATAAGTAAATAGATAAAAAATTCTTAAAAATATGATTAGTAAAGGAAATAGAGGTTTTACACTCATCGAGCTCTTGGTGGTTATCGCCATCATCGGCATTCTCTCATCTGTGGTGTTGGCTTCTCTAAATACGGCGAGAGGTAAAGGTAATGATGCGAAGGTAAAAGCCCAACTTTCGGGTGCAAGAGCAGCTGCTGAAATTTATTATGACAACAATGGTAATTACGGAGCGGCGGCTTCTGATCTTTGTTCGGCCGCATTTTTCACAGATACTACATCTAAGATGGGTATCTACACAACGGCCTCTAACTATCCAGGTACCCCAACCATAACATGTAGGACCACCGGTACGGACTATGCTATATCTATCCCGCTCGACCCCGATAATGCTGCGGCAACAGACAACTGGTGTGTAGACAGTTCTGGTAATTCAAAAGCGATAGCTGATGCGCTTGGCGCAGGTATAGTAGTTTGTCCGTAAAGACAACTAAAGGTTTGACTTTGCAAAAAGGACGGTTAGCCGTCCTTTTTGTTTAAAGGTTTTATAGTTATAATAATCTTATTATGGACGGTAAAGAAAAAGGTTTTACTCTCATTGAACTCCTGGTTGTAATTGCTATTATCGGCATAATTGGTTCCATTGTTCTAGTGTATTTAAGTGACGCTCGAGGCAAAGGTAACGACACTAAAGTCAGGTCTCAATTAAATAGCGCTCGTTCGGCCGCTGAAGTTTTCTATAGTGTCAACAATAACTACAATGACAGCGCCGGCAATATCTTTGGCTCTTGTACTGTGGCAAACTCTATGTTTACCGATATCATTTCCGGGATGGTCAAGTTTACTACAGAAGATAATTATCCCAATGGTGTTGAATTAACCTGCTACTCTACAGCTACGGCCTACGCCATCTCCGCTCTTTTACCCGGTGCCGGAGGCACAAATTCTTGGTGTGTAGACAGTGCTGGTAGCGCCAAAGCTCGCGCCACACCTATCAATAGCACGTCATGCTAGTTT
>PCVB01000020.1:26454-35992 GCA_002787855.1 Candidatus Zambryskibacteria bacterium CG11_big_fil_rev_8_21_14_0_20_42_18
GTGTTATACTTAATACACAATGGCCAGCAGGAAAGATCCACTAGTCGTAAATGAGTATTATCATTTATATAATCGTGGTGTAGAAAAAAGAAAAATTTTTCAAAGTGTAAATGATTACGATCACTTTATTTTTCTGATGTATATATGTAATACGGCGAAGAGTATAGTTTTGCGGGATGTCGATAAAAACTTTGATAGGGGGGAAACGATAGTCGACATAGGAGCATACTGTCTTATGCCGAACCATTTTCATATTCTTCTTAAGGGGAAGACAGATGGTGGTATATCAAATTATATGCTCAAACTTTTGACAGCGTATTCAATGTATTTCAATAAAAAATATAAGCGAACTGGTAGACTTTTCGAAAGTGTTTTTAAGTCTAGTCATGTAGATAGTGAAGAGTATCTTAAATACCTATACTCCTATATACATCTAAACCCAGCAAAGTTAATCGACAAAAATTGGCGGAATAATTCGGACAAGAGTCATGAGGTTTTATTGAGATTTGTTTTCACTTACAAATATTCGAGCTTAAACCACTATCTAAATATTATTAATAATAAAATTTTAGAACCAAAGCAGTTTCCGGCCTATTTTTTGAAGCCAGAAGACCACAGAAAAGAATTATTTGAGTGGCTAGCTCTTGCTGCTTAATAGGGTAACCCTATGTGACTGGGAAAGTTTGCTATAATCTTGAACATGGTCACGACGCTTCTTTTCATCTTAGGCGCTATTGTTGGAAGTTTTATCAATGTCGTAGGTTTACGCTGGGGGACAGAGGAGACTTTAGGCGGGCGGTCTCACTGTACTTCATGTGGAAAGAATCTTTCTTGGTACGAACTTGTACCTGTTTTAAGTTTCCTTTTTCTGCGTGGCAAATGTCGTAAGTGTGGAGCTAAAATTTCTTGGCAGTACATTCTTATCGAACTCTGGACCGGATTAGTATTTACATCTGTTTTCAATGTAATTGCCCCATCTGACTTACTATCTACCATCTACTATTTACTGTTTACCCTTATATTCTCCATCTACATTGTCATTTTAATTTATGACTGGTATCACAAGATTATTCCCGACGAACTCGTATATACAGCAATTTTATTGTCAGTTGTTAGTCGTTGGTTATCAGTAAGTTCTACTCTTGATTGGCTTGCGGGGCCTATTCTTTTTGCTTTCTTTGGTTTAATTTGGTTATTGAGCAAGGGTCGAGCGATGGGCTTCGGCGATGCTAAACTCGGACTTTCTGTTGGACTACTTCTGGGCGCCACACAAGGTTTCTCTGCCATTGTTCTCGCTTTCTGGATAGGGGCCTTGGGTTCTCTTATTTTTATTTTTCTCAACAAAGTGGGCCTGCCTGCGCAGGCAGGCTTTATAAAAGGCGCAAAAGGGCTTACAATGAAGAGTGAGATTCCCTTCGCGCCCTTCATCATCATAAGCGCTTGGATAAGTTTCGTGTTCAATTTAAATATCATCAATGTCGCATTATTCTAAACACAGTTTCGGATTTACTCTTGTAGAACTCATGGTTTCTATTGCTATTGTCACTGTGATATTGACAGTGATTATCTCGAATCAATCAACTTACACAGATACAGCCGCTCTGGCTGGTTTGGCTGATGAAATCAGTCTAACCATTTCTCAAGCTCAAGTTTATAGTATTGGGGTCAGAGAACTTTCTACCAGTTCTCAAGTCTTCTCTTCTTCTTATGGTCTCTCTTTCAGTCTTCTCTCTGGTAACTCTGGTTCTAATGTTGATTACATATATTTCGCTGACCGTGACAGCGATCTCGTCTATAGTGGAGATTGGTTATGTGCGACGGGTGGACCTTCTGATGAATGTTTAAGCAAAACAAACATTACTCGCGGGAATCTTATTCAGTCGATGTGTGTTGTTCTTGTTTCTGGTCCTGATGTTTGTGATGTGGGCCGAGTAGATATTAGTTTTGTTCGTCCCGACACTGAAGCGCAGATTAAATTGTTTGACTTGAACGGGGTCGCTTACCCACCAACCAGCATGAAGGGGGCCAAGATAATGCTTGTAAGTCCCAAGGGGGCAACTAGGTCGGTAAGCGTTTTTAGCACTGGTCAAATATCAGAGCAATAGTTCAACATGTTCACTATAAATAAAATGAAAAAAGGTTTTACACTAATTGAACTAATGGTATCTATCTCGATTTTTGTCGTCGTGATGACTATCTCTATGGGCTCTATCGTTGGGGTCTTTGATGCCAATCGCAAATCTCGTTCTTTGAAGACGGTTCTCAACAATCTCAATATCGCTGTTGAGAGTATGTCCAAAGAGATGCGCTTTGGCACAAACTATCATTGCGAAGGTCCAGCTACCGCCCCCAATGCTCCTTTGACAACCCCTCAAAACTGCACCTTTGGAGGTGATCTATTGAGCTTTCTTTCTAGCGATGATGTTCAAATTACCTATAAGATAAATGGTTCAACTATTGAGAAACAAGTTGGAGTGGGTGAGTTTATCGCCCTAACTGCACCGGAGATTATTATTGATGATCTTACCTTCTACGCTTTTGGCACCACTGTAGGCGACACCTTGCAACCAAAAGTAATTATAAAGATTGACGGCCACTCCGGCACGACTAAAGGTCGCTCTGACTTCACTTTGCAAACTCTCGTTTCCCAACGTGCCATAGATTTAGACTTAACTCCATAATGTTTATGCATAAAGGATATAAAATGAAAAATAAGGGATTCACGATGGTAGAAAGTTTGGTGGCTGTTACTATCTTAGTGCTTGTTGTCGTGGGCACATCTGGCGCGATACAAACTGGTATCTCTTCATATATTTTTTCGAAGGACCAGATCATTGCTTTTTATCTAGCCCAAGAAGGTTTTGAACAGATTAGAAATATTCGTGATGGCAATAGATTGAATAATCCACCAGACCCGTGGCTTACCGGAATTTCTATACCATGTCCATTTGGTGAATACTGCAGGGTCGACTCAATCGCTAACGAAGTTGTTTATTGTGGCACTCAACCAGAAAGTTGCCCGATGCTCAACCAAGACGCCGAGACAAAATTCTTCGGCTACACTCTTGGTTGGCCGCCCTCTATATTTAAAAGAGAGATTATGCTGACCCAGATAAACGCTAATGAAATTTCTATTGAGACAACCGTTTATTGGTCAAAAGGACTTGTCTCCAGGCAATTCACAGCCAGAGAAAATCTTTTAAATTATTAAAAACACATGAACAAGGGATTTACACTTTTCGTAGCAATGGTCGTCATGGGTACTCTACTCTTGATTACTGCCGGCATAACAAACCTAGCGGTTAAACAAGCCTTCATTTCCTCATCTGGACGAGAATCTCAAGCAGCCTTCTACGCGGCTGATACAGGCATGGATTGCGCCCTGTATTGGGACGTCAACAATGCTGGGGGGGATGATAGCGCCTTTGCCACTTCAACCTTCTCTACTATAAATTGTAATAACACATCTATTCCATCTATGGGAGGTGGAGGTAATGCTAATGCTACTTCCACTTTTTCTTTCACACTCACTCCCAATCCTTATTGCGCCATTGTAACTGTCAATAAAGTTTATGTCGGCGGAAACTTAAAAACAACTATAGAATCCAAAGGGTATAACACTTGCGACCAATCAAATGCCCGGCGCGTGGAGCGTGCCGTACGCGCAACATATTAATGATGGCAGGAGTCCCAAAAGATATAAAAGAGAGAGTTAAAAAACTTCGCGATACTATCAATCGTCACAGGAAGCTTTACCACACCCACGACAAACCAGAGATTTCTGACGAAGCTTATGACGCCTTAATTAGAGAACTTCAGGATTTAGAAAATAAATTTCCCAAGATTGCCTCGGGCGATTCTCCCACACAGCTAGTGGGTGATGTCCCGCTTAAAGAGTTTAAAAAGATTTCGCACCAAATTCCTCAATGGTCTTTCGATAATGCCTTTGATGAAGACGATATCCGCGCCTTTGACGAGAGAGTCACACGGTTACTTGGTCGCAAGCCAGAATATCTTGCAGAACTTAAAATTGATGGCCTTAAAATCGTTTTAACTTACGAAAAGGGTGTATTGAAAACGGCCACTACGCGTGGAGATGGCCGAGTGGGTGAGGATGTGACTAACAATATTCTGACTATAAAATCTATCCCGCAAAAACTGAACAAACCTGTCTCAATAATTGTAGAAGGCGAAATCTGGATGTCAAAGAGACACTTTGACAAGTTAAATAAAGATAGGCGAGCTAGAGGTGAAGACTTATTTGCCAATCCACGCAACGTGGCTGCAGGCTCGGTTCGTCAGCTTGACCCGGCCATCACTCGCGCGCGCAAACTCGACTCATTTATCTACGACATCGCCTCTCTCTCGGGCCTATCTCTTCCAAAAGATCAAGAAGGGGAACTTAAACTACTTAAAGAATTAGGATTTAAAGTTAATCCAAACTTTAAGAAATTTAATGATATTCTCGGGCTAATAGGATATTGGAAATCATGGGGCGAGAAGAAAGACGATGAGGATTATTTAATTGATGGCGTGGTTGCTAAGGTTAATTTGCGAGAGTCACAAGAGAAGCTCGGCTACACAAGCAAGTCTCCACGCTTTGGCATTGCCTTCAAATTTAAGGCTGAACAAGTTACTACAGTAGTTGAGAACATTACTCTTCAGATAGGGAGGACCGGCGTCCTTACCCCCGTGGCGGTACTCAAGCCAGTTTTAGTCGCCGGCTCTGTCGTTTCTCGCGCCACCTTACATAATGAAGATGAGATCAGGCGCAAAGATATTCGTATCGGGGACACTGTAGTGATACAAAAGGCTGGTGATGTTATACCGGAAGTGGTAAGAGTGTTGGAGGAATTAAGAGGCGGTAAGGAAAAAATTTTCAAATTTCCGACACACTTTCCTCTCTGTGGTGGTGATGGGCAGATTGAACGTGTTCCCGGACAAGTCGCTTATCGTTGTGTGGCTAAGAATTCATTTGAACAACAGAGGCGTAAGCTTAGCTACTTTGTTTCAAGAGGTGTGTTCGATATAGACGGCTTGGGGCCAAAGATTATCAGTCAGCTGATGGAGGCGGAAATTATTTCAAATTTTGATGACATTTTCACCATCAGACGTGGGGATTTAGAAACTTTGGAAAGATTTGGCGAGAAGTCCATAGACAATCTTTTGAGAGCAATAGACAAAGCAAGGAAAGTAACTTTGGCCCGCTTTATCGCCTCGCTTTCTATCCCGCAAGTTGGTGAAGAGACAGCGCGTGATTTGGCAAAGCACTTTGGTACGCCGGAGCGTTTCGCGGAGGCGACTTTCGAAGATTTACAGGCGCTCGATGGTATCGGCCCTATTGTCGCCCGCTCTGTAGTTGACTGGTTTTCTGATAAAGAAAACAAAAAGCTTTTTGATCGCCTGTTAAAGCAAGTTCGCATCGTCCCTGTGCAACACTCGGTGTCGCACAAAGGACCTTTCGTCGGTAAAAGTTTTGTATTAACTGGCACACTTGGAAAAATGTCTAGAGAAGATGCGAAAGAAAAAATTCGTTCACTGGGAGGCAAGATAGTAGGGTCTGTTTCTAAAAATACTGATTTCGTTGTGGCGGGTCTGGAGCCGGGGGGGAAACTTGTTAAGGCTAGAGAACTTGGGGTAAAGGTGCTAAACGAAAAAGAGTTTTTCGTTATGTTAGGATAGTAGATATGGACAAAGAACAGGTGCGAAATCTGGCCAAACTCGCCAGAATTGAGTTAAAAGATGAAGAAGCGGAAAATCTCACCCACGAATTTGAGGCTATTCTTGATTATGTTGGAGAAGTGAAGGAGGTGACTGACAATTTCACCCCGCCTAGCTCAGGCGGTGCAAGCAAACTAACAACAGACGACACATTGCGTAATGTTTTCCGTGAAGACAGTAATCCACACGAGACTGGTATTTATACGAAAGCTGTCCTTGAACAAGCGCCGATGAAAGCTGGCAACTATATTAAGGTGAAAAAAATTCTATAAATGATTAACCTTTCAAGATTGACTATTAAAAGTGCCAGAGAAGCTCTAAAGAAAAATGAGTTTTCTGCGCATGAACTTGTAGAAACTTATTTGGAGACGATAAAAGAAAAAGACGTGGACCTCTTCGCTTTTCTTGAAGTCTTTGAAGACGCGCTTGAACAAGCTGATGAGGCTGATAAAAAAATAGCAAACAGAGAAGATCTGCCTCTGCTTGGTATCCCCATGGCGATTAAAGATAATATGCTTATAAAAGATAGGCGAGTAACTGCAGGGTCTAAAATTTTGGAAAATTTTTTCTCACCTATAGACGGAACTGCAATAAAGAAATTGAAGGATGCTGGAGCTATTATCATTGGCCGTACCAATATGGACGAATTCGCCATGGGTAGTTCCACAGAAAATTCGGCATATGGTGTCACTAAAAATCCTTACGACCCCTCTAGAGTTGCTGGAGGCTCCTCTGGGGGCTCTGCGGCTGCTGTCGCGGCTAACTTCGCCCTTGCGGCTCTAGGTTCTGATACTGGGGGTTCTATTCGTCAACCAGCCGCTTTTTGCGGTGTGGTTGGTTTCAAACCAACCTATGGCAGGGTCTCACGTTCCGGTCTTATCGCCCTGGGTTCTTCTCTTGACCAGATCGGACCGTTTACAAAAACAGTGGGGGATACAGAGACTATCTATAATGTTTTAAAAGGCAAAGATATTCTTGATAGTACGACTATCGCCGACGAAACTTTTCCTCCGAAAAAGAAGTTTTCTAAAACCATAGGAATTCCCCGTGAATTCGTAAATGCCCGAGGTATTGATGAGAGTGTTAAGAAAAATTTTGAAGAAGCAGTCAATAAATTTAAATCTCTAGGCTATGAGGTCAGGGATGTCGAGCTTAAATATATCAAGTATTCATTGGCTGTTTATTACATAATTATGCCGGCCGAAGCCTCTTCAAACTTGGCTCGCTTTGACGGTGTGAAATACGGTTTACACAAAGATGGGAAAACGAGTATAGAGGATTACTTCCAAACTCGCGGTGAAGGCTTTGGCCGAGAAACTCGGAGGCGAATTATTCTTGGAACATATGTTTTATCATCTGGTTACTATGATGAGTATTACGGGAGTGCTTTGAGTCTCAAGAAGTTGATTACCAAAGAACTTCGAGATGTGTTTGAGGAAGTAGATTTTATCCTTACGCCCACGACCCCCACTCCGGCATTTAAGGTTGGAGAAAAAACGAAGGACCCCTTGTCTATGTATCTGGCAGATATTTTTACTGTACCGGCAAACATTGCCGGGGTGCCGTCGATCTCTATTCCTTCTGGACTGGATGGTAATTTACCACTAGGCATCGAATTGACCGCTGACCTTGGCCGAGAAGATAATTTATTTATCGCTGGTAAAGAATTTCTAGGAGAATAAAATAGAGTTATGGCAGAAAAAAATAAAGTCAAGATATTTACAGATGTAAGTGACGCGAGAACTATAGAGCGTATAATACCTCTACTACTCGCCCTCCTTATTCTTGGAGCAATTGCTACGGGTGTTCTTGAATATATTGAGAGTTTTAAATTGGGTACTCACGCTGGTTTCTGGGGGCGGTTAGTGGACTACTTCCTTGAAAATATTTGGCCATTCTGGAAACTTTTCGCAGTTATTTTGAGCGGTCTTGCTCTTTGGGGGATTATCTATAGTACTTTAAAAGTTAATGCTCTTAGTGTTGCAGAAAAGCTTATCTATGAACCATTTGTTGCTGGTGCGGTTTTTAATAAAGCGGAATTGCCGATTGAGCCTAAAAAGAATAAATGGCAAAAAATTATTGAGTACGTGAACTCCAATAATTCTTCAGATTGGCAACTGGCGATTATCGAAGCGGATGCCATGCTTGATGAAGTTTTACGAGAAAAAGGCTACATGGGGGAGTCTCTCGGAGAGATACTTAAGTCTCTTACCAAAGATGAACTTCTTACCCTCGAAGACGCGTGGGAGGCTCATAAAATGCGTAATACCATTGCTCACCCGCCAGCTGATTTTCAATTGAATGAACGAGAGACTAGGCGTATTATCACCCTTTTCGAAAACGTTTTTAAGGAATTGGGTGCGATTTAAGATCTAGATAAATATAGAAAATAGTGTATAATAAGCGTAATAGCGGGTTGGAGGAGTAGTACCTCGACAGGCTCATAACCTGTAGACATCCGTGCAAGTCGGATACCCGCAACAAGTATTGAAACAATGTTCGAGCCTAATTTCTAGTTATGTTATATTGTTTAACATGCCGGTGTAGCTCAGTTAGTAAGAGCGGGCGCTTCATAAGCGTCAGGTCACAGGTGCAACTCCTGTCTCCGGCACAAGATGTAATTTTTGGTAATATTACATCTGTTCCGCATTTAGAGTAATGCGGGTGTAGCTCAGCTGGTTAGAGCGCTTCCCTGTCACGGAAGAGGCCGTGGGTTCAAGTCCCATCACTCGCGCCAATATAGTTAATTACGAGTCATAACATACGATATATCGTATGTTATGACTACACTATGATATATCATAGTGGTCTAGTTGAATCCAGACGATGCTCCTCAAGGGGGCTTAAACTGGTATAATTTTGAGATGAAGAGATTGTTAATAATTTTTCTGTCAGCTTTTGTCCTTAATATAGTTTGGGAAAATTTGCACTCATTTTTGTATAGCAATTATATGGGCGGAGAAATTACAGAGTTTATTCTTATAAGAGCATCTCTTTTTGATGCTTTTCTGATTACTATGATCTTGTTACCATTTTTATATTTGAATGCACTAAAAAATAAAAGTTGGTTAATTATTGTAATTGGAATAATTATCGCTGTATTAAATGAGTGGTACGGACTAAATACTAATCGTTGGGCGTACAATTCTTTGATGCCAATTTTGCCGATTATAAAAGTTGGTCTAACTCCGACTCTTCAGTTAGGCGTATCGGGTTATCTTTCATATAAAGTCGGGGAATATATATCAACACGTTATTTTTTCTCATAAACGCAATTATAACATCCTTCACTAGCCCGCACCAAGGTTTTATTTGTATTATGAATAAAAAAGACCCGATGAGTCGGGTCTTTCAATCTTCTTTTTCTTCCTCCTCCGCTTCCGCCTCGGAGTCATCTTCTTGAATACTGTCATGGCTAATCGGGCGTACAATATATTTACCAACTGTATCTCGTCTACCGATTAGGACCAAAGTTTTCAGATTATTCCGTTCAGAAACGGTCGCCGTAGTTTCGTGAAGCCTTCCCTTTAGACTGAAGGAAAGATTTACTCTAGTCCGGCATTCCCATCCGAGGGCATTCACTACGTACACCTTGCCATTTTCGCACTTTTCATTAACTGTGTCTTCGATAAATGGTCTCAATCCATATTTTTCAACAAAGGTTTTAGCGATAGAGGAACTTCTTGCCCCAGTATCAATTATTGCCCGAACCTTAACTGATCCACTGTTCGTGTAGACTGTGATTTCCTCGACTGAGTCGAGGATTACTTCACGGTTTGTGGCACATCCAGAAAGGAAAAGAAGAATAAGAAGAGTG
>PCVB01000020.1:36010-36406 GCA_002787855.1 Candidatus Zambryskibacteria bacterium CG11_big_fil_rev_8_21_14_0_20_42_18
AGACTTCCAAGCGACGTTTGTTTGGGAGTATTCATTTCGGCACCTCTTAGTGATTAAAGAACAACTCTCTTTCCTTTTAATATCACATTTTGCCATGTCAAACAACCAACTAATACACAGGTCGGCAGTCTAGGTGGTGTGACCTCATATAATTGCTATACTTATAAGACGACGATGGACAAAGAAACTCCTTCCGAACAGCTTCTGTTGAGTGAAATACAGGTCCTTCTGGCCGAGAAACGCACGTATTATTCTATCTTGCACACCGGTCTTGGTGTCATTGTTGCTCCACTTACAGTATTAGAGAAACTTATCCGCATCATTGAAAACAAAAATACGCGTGTCGATGAGATTGTGGTTTAGAAAGATTTTTATTTTTAAAACTGGCCATACGTT
>PCVB01000027.1:0-12718 GCA_002787855.1 Candidatus Zambryskibacteria bacterium CG11_big_fil_rev_8_21_14_0_20_42_18
CTCCCTCTTCGCCTCACCACCACACTTGGGGCACTTGGTATTGACCCACTCACTAATATTGGCCAGTGGCGATTCGCCCGTATCTGTCGGTTTATAATTCTCTACCTTTGGTAGTTCTACTGGTAAATCCTTTTCAGGAACAGGCACTATGCCACATTTTTCACAATGAATAACAGGAATGGGCTCCCCCCAATAACGCTGTCTAGAGAAGACCCAATCTCGGAGTTTGTATTTGGTAATTTTTTTACCAAAGTCTTCGAAACCAGCTTGCTTATAATCTTCTCTAATAGGTAAATTGTATTTTATAGCAAAAGCTCGGTCTCGTTCATCACTGGCCGGCACTCCCATGATGGCGCCGGTGCCATAATCAGAGTAAACATATTCTGCCTCCCAGACAGGAATCTTTTCTCCCGTTGCCGGATTAGTGACGTACTCACCGGTAAACTTATCTTCTTTCCCTGACTTTACTAAGAAGGTTGCGCCGTAGATAGTGTCAGGTCTCGTGGTGAAAATTTCATATTGGTCGAACTTTATAAGCACGCCTTCGCTCTTGCCTATCCAATTTCTCTGTTGCACTTTTACCCTCTCTGGATAATCTACTGTTTCTAAATCATCAAAGAGTCTATCGGCGTATTTAGTGATGGCAAGCATCCACTGTTCTCTCTCGACCTGTTCCACCTCTGTACCACAACGCTCGCAACATCCGTCCACCACCTCCTCATTGGCAAGACCAATCTTATCCTTCGGGCACCAATTTATCGGAATGCGCGCTTTATAAGCTAGACCTTTCTCAAGAAATTTTAAAAATAACCATTGCGTCCACTTATAATATTTTGGGTCTGTCGTATTTATCTCTCTAGACCAATCAAAAGAAATTCCCAAAGCCTGTATCTGCTTGCGGAAGGTATCGGTATTTTCTTGCGTCACTATCCGCGGGTCCTTACCCATTTTGATAGCAAAGTTTTCTGTCGGTAGACCAAAGGCGTCCCAACCAATAGGATAGAGAACATTGAAACCCTCCATCCTCCTTTTCCTAGACAAAGCATCTAGAGCCGTATAACTACGAACATGGCCGACGTGTAATCCATCACCGGAGGGATATGGGAATTCTATTAATACGTAATATTTAGGCTTCGGGGAAAAATCTTCGGCTTGGTAGAGCTTATCTTTAGACCAAATTTTCTGCCACTTACCTTCTATTTCTTTAGGGTCGTACTCTTTCGCCATATGAATAGCGTAGCAAAATAAAAAAGAAAAACATATGTGTTTTTCTTTTTATCTTGCGAAACGTTTACTTAGGTCTTACCGGATAAAGTTCCGCATCAATAGTGCGTTCGAAACATTGTCGACCAGCTTCGTGTTGCCAATTGTCTCCGAGTTTATCTCTTGATTCTGGATAAGTTACAAGGCTAGGCGCGCCTTCACCAGCTTTCGAAGATTTGTTAAACGTGGCGCAGAGATTGAAGGAAACATTGCCCGTCTTTTCATACTCATAAGACGTTTTTGTTTGAGGATCCAATGGATTACTAAAACCAGAAATAGGGTCCCCCAGTTCAGCTAGAGTTGTGGGGATGGAGCCCTTCTGTTGCCAGTAATTTACAATCTGCCATTGAATATTCTGGAGGTCAGAAACCTTTTGAGAATCATATCTAACTAGGCGTTGTGTTTGTGGAGAACCAAGTACGCTGAAGCCCGCCACGATAGAGCCCACCACAAGAACTACGGAAACTATCCTCCAGATATTTTTCCGAGCATCCAATCGCCCCCTTAGGTCATCCAAGTAGTAACCAAATATAGAACCCGTCACTACTAGTACGGAAAGAATTTTAAGCAAGAATGCAGTCGTCAATTCTTGTCCGTCAAGGAAAAAGTAGATGAGAGTGATCAAGTCACCAGCCAGCACCGCCCCGGCGATAAACAGAGTTAGATAAATAAGTCCTCTGCGTACAGAGTATTCTCTTTTGCTTGGGTCTGCTACATAACTCTTGCGAAGGATATTGGCCAGGAAGAGGAAAAGGGGGAAGGCTACTATCAGTGTGGCGACTGGCAAACTAATGGAGGTTGAATCATAGTAGTTGTATGAGGCGACTTGAGGAAAGGCAACGTTAATCACACGAAATAAAATATTAAGTAACGCTACCGCCCCCGTGTATAAAAGAGCAATGACCGCTATGTGTAAAAAGAAATCTTTGGCAGTTATTTTTGTGTTCATAGTTTATTTATGGTGAGCTTATCGAACCATTATATCAAAAACTCAATTACATCTCCATCTTGGACTATATACTCCTTGCCTTCGATGCGAACCCAGCCTTTTTCGCGTGCTTTAACCAATGAACCAGCTTCAATAAGCTTTTCATATGAAATAACCTGTGCACGGATAAATTTTTCTTGGAAATCTGTGTGAATGGCCTTGCCAGCCTCTGGGGCAGTAGAGTTACGACGCGTAGTCCAGGCTCTCGACTCATCAACTCCCGTGGTGAAGAAAGTGATGAGGTCAAGAAGTTTGTAGGCCTCAACTATTAACTTATCAAGTCCTGTGCCGAAGATTGGATCTATTTCTAAGTAGGGACCGGGAATTTTTGATTTAAATTCTTGTGAAATTTGTCCGCTAACTTCTGAAGTATTTAATACGTAAAGAGTTGGCTTATTAATGCCAGCTGTTTCAAGTTCCATATTTATAATTTCAATATCAAAGAGGGGGTCAATTTTCTCATGCACATGGATAATGTCTGGGTCTTCGAAAGTTCTGACCATTTCAATCACGGCATCCACTTCACGAATGTTAGAAAGAAATTTGTTACCCAAACCCTCCCCTTCTGAAGCCCCTTTCACCAACCCCGCGATATCTACAAACTCAACCACGGCAGGGATAGTCTTCTTTGACTGGCTTAAAGCCGAGAGTTTATCTAGCCTCTCATCTGGCACCGGCACCACCCCAACAGAAGGGTCGATGGTACAGAAAGGATAATTCTCCGCCGGCACGCTTCTTTTAGTCAGGGCGTTAAAGAGCGTGGACTTCCCCACATTTGGCAGGCCGACAATTCCTATCTTTAGCATTGAACCCACTATTGCTTTTTTTTACTTAAAATTCAAGCCGCACAGGGGCTGCGGCTTTTGCTCTTTTACATATCTTCTATAGGCAACCTTGAAGTATTTGATCCAATTCTAAGAACTTTGCACATATTGCTAATTCTCAAAAAATGATGTATTATATACATCGGTTGGATAGGAATTTTGTTTAGTGGTCTTTGTCTATCAAATTGGAGGTGGCAAATTGGAAACTAGTGCTTACATCATTAAACCTCATGGTCTAATGTTTCGCAAAGAAGTTAGGGCAATGATTGAAAGCGCCGGACTTACTATCACAGAAAGCAAAAACCTCGTGATACCTAAGTGGGCACTGGAGATTATATATTCTGATCTAGCCGAAAAATATCGAGACGTTGTTTTCCGGCCTTTTAAGAATGCCTTGGCTGAAGTGGGACTGGTTACAGGCCAAGACGCCGTCGATGTGCTTCTTCAAATAACAGGCACCAAACTAGACCCTGCTGACTGCGCTCCGGGCAGTATACGTTTTGAATTCGGCGAACAGGGGCCGTTCATAACTGAAGGCATCAGGTGTTATAGAAACATCATTCATCGACCTCGAAATATGGTGGAGGCGGAAGACAATATTAAGGTCTTTCGGATGTTATAGAACGCCCGTACAAATCATTGTGCGGGCTTTTCTTTGCTAAACTCAGATTACTCCAACGTATGATGTGTTGGAGAAACATCGGGCCTAACTTGTCACAATTTCAAATCGTTTATACACCTCCAACATCCTATTTAAAACTTCATCTGCGTTTTCCCCTGTGACCTGAACCCAGCCGGCGCAACTTGTGTATTGCCGTTTTGATTGAACAGTATCCCCTACTTGGTAGTTTATATTACCATCAATGACTCCATCGAGCTCTTTCAGATCATCATACGAAGAAATCTTCGACACTACTCCATCAGTTAAGGGCAAGAACATGTCGCCAACACATATCAGTCCTTTCGAGGGAAAAGGCTGAATTTTCCTGCCAACCATAATGTCAACTAACAAAGAGCAAACATCGATGTCAAAGGCGACACTCTGGTTTGACAACATGTGCTCTCCGGCAGTTCGCCACGCAAATTCACAAATTGTAGGTTGTCCGTAAGGGTCAACGAAGATTTCGATTTGAATATAACCGTTCTTCAAGCCAAGATCACTTACAAGGTTTTGAGTTATTTTTCCTCCGTCGAATTTGATATTCTTCGGGTATTCCTTTACTGTGATTTGAGCGAACTTTTCTTTTTTCTCGGCGAAGCTAAGATTAGTATAAGGAAGCCACGTCAAAAAAGTCCCAACCACCTTGCCGTCCTGCACAAGCGAGTCAAAGCACCATATCAGGTATGGGCAGTATGTTTCCGCGATGAATCGCTGAGAGGGATAGTCAAGATGAAGATCTTCCAACTGCCTCTTATTCTCAATCTTATACACCTCCTTTGAGGATAGTCCCTTTCGCCATTTTACGATAAACGGAAATCCGCCTCGTCTTTCTGCAAACTCAAGCGCGTCTTCAATCGAAAGCAACTCCTTATAGAGCATGGTGCGATATCCCAGTTCCAATAGTTTATCTTTCATTATAACTTTGTCCCTCACACAACGAGCTTGATATTTGTCTAATGCTCCGGAGAGTTTGAGCAAGAAAGCGAATTTCTGAACATTCTCCTGATTATATTCAGAATCGTTGTAAAAGTAATCAATCACAATTTCTTTTTCGGCGCAGAATCTTTTGAATTTTTCAACCATATGTTCAACAGATTCTGTTTTGTCAAAAACAAAACAAGGAATACCAGCGGTGTCATCGAGATGGGTCTGGCTAAAGAACATGCTATGCTTAAATCTGAGCAACACAAGATTAATGGTCTGGTTTGATGTCACTTTCCTTGAGAGCGTATTCTCATATTCTTCAACAAAAAGAAGCGTCGGTTTGTTGACATCAAACTTTCGATCGATCAAATGTAGCCCTTTCTTTTGAAGGTGTGTAAAATCTGCTACATTCTCAAACATATTTAATATTGTAAAATACAAAATTCAAATTATCAATAAGATGCGGAAAGGTTTTTACAAAGAAAAAAGTGTCGCACCAAATGAAGAATTTTCCTTATATGAAGAAGAACTTCGGGTTGGAGAAATAAGCAGACAACCGGAAAAGCTTCCCGGGCACGAAAGTGTTTTTATTATGGGAATTAAAGACAAATTAGCAATTTACAAACCGCGCCGCTTAGAAAAGATCATCCCCGGCTGGGAAAAGATCAAGCCAGGCACCTATTATAAACGCGAGAGGGCGGCTTATCTTGTTTCTCAGCACCTAGACCTAGATCTTGTGCCACTTACCGTGATTAGAGATTTGGAGGGCGAACATGGATTGGGTAGTATTCAGTTATTCATACCAAACGCTAAAACTCTTGGTGAGTGGTCCCCCTATAAAAAACCGGATAAATATAGCAGTAAATCACAATCAAGAATAGAAATGATGGCCACATTAGCTTTATTTGATATTCTCATTCATGAAACAGACAGACATTCAGGTAATGCTCTTTTTAACGAAAGAGTTCGACTAAAAGACGATGAACAATTTGAATGCCAAGAGAAGCTTTATGCGACAGATAATGGGTTGTCTTTTGGGGATGCCCGCTTACGTAACTTTTCCATTCTTACGGATATCGGGAAAATTGGGTGGCTATGCGGAGAAGAAATTCCACAAAATGTCGCAGAAAAATTCAATAATTTTGTTAATTCCGAACAATCAATACAAAACTTAAAAAAAACGCTTGAAAAGGAAGATCTACTTGCAGAGAATGAGAGTGTAGCACTTTTTACACGTGTTAATTATATGAGGATCTTGCTTAGCTCAAAACATTTCCCTATTGCTTCGGAAATCACACAAAATCTTGCTAGTTATCTACCCAATATTTAGAAAAAGGGGTTATTTTTTAAAGTCGGTGAAAATTTCTTTTATTTTATCCTGAGTATCTCTTAACTGATCATCAAAAAGCAAATACTTTTTTAATTGTGCAAAAGGTGTCCACTTGTACAGTCTTACCTCCCCATCTCTTGGTATTATTTCATTATTAGTACCAACAAAGCGAAATCCGAAAAAGTATCTCTCTGATCCTTCATAGTTATTACCATCACGAGTCATCTTAATTTCCTTGAATGTAAATCTTATTGGGATATTGCTTTGACCTACGAATTGTAGAGATTTTTCTCCTATATTCAACTCTTCATATATCTCTCGATATACGGCGTTTTCTAAAGTTTCTCCTTGTTCAACACCACCACCAGGAATAGCAAAATACTTCTCTTTAAAAGATTCCAGATTGATCAAAAGAAATTCTTTGTTATCGTTAATTATAAGTGCAGATACGCCTTTTCTATACATATTAGAAAAGAGTATAAAATAACTTCATCGATTTGTAAATGATTGATAAAGCGCGGAGACAGTAGTTTCTTTCATGTGTTCCGGTATATATCTAAAAAATAAATCGGGGTCTATCAACTCAACTTCTAAAATCTCATAGCCAGTATCGACCCTCACAAAGTCGACCCTGCATATATTAGGCAACGTCCGAAACCGTTTTAAAAAAAAGTTTCTCAAAGCGACAGTTTCATTTTGTATTGTCCTTGGCACATTCGACAGATTTAAATACACCGGATCTAATTTATCAGTGAAAATCCCAGGAAACCTCTTAATCCCATAAAGGAGAACACCATTAATTATAATGACCGATATCTCGCCCTCAGAGACCGAAGATCTATAAGGCTGCGCAATAAAATTAAGCTGCCTATTATTAAACAAAGCAGCGACTACCATTTCATTATTGTTATTTTTATTATACTTAAAAGTCAGGTAACCACTTTCCGATATACTAGGCTTTATAATCAGTGTATCTGCATTAAACCTTCTGCAAGTTTCAGAAATCACACTGTTGATTTCTGAAGTTGTGTCGAGACCATTTAACTGCAGGGATGCTGTCGGTATCACATTCATGTGATTTATTTCATTCAGGTATTTATACTTATCGATGTTCCAAAAAATAAAATTATAATCATTAACTAGTATGACCCCTTTTTTCTTGAGACGAGATACTTCTTTGATAAATTCCTTGTAGTGAAGGTGGTACCCCCATATACTTTTTAAAATAACCACATCAGAAGATTCTGAAATATTTGTAATATCGCTCAAGGTTGCAATCTCTGAGAATAGTCTCATGTTTCTGCACGCATCGCGCATATAAATATCTTCATGGATTTTTCCTACATACTTCTCTGAAGAAGCAATGTATATTTTCATGTTAATAGCTCTATAGACGACTTAAGTCTCAAAAAGGACTTTAACAAATCATCGTATTCTAACGCAGTAGTTGCTCTTACGACAAGCTGCTCACGATCACTCCAACAAAATGCTTTGCCCGGCAAAATTTTGATGTTGCCTGATGTATATAAGAACTGCAGCATAGTTTTGTCATCAGTAATTCTAAATCCTTTGTAAGATTTTCCGAGCAACCTGCTTAAATCCAGTACTACAAAAAAACCAGACTCAGGTTCAAGCGCTATACTCACATCCTTAATGCCGTTCATGGACTCGGTACTATCAATATTGAGCCTGATATCGTTAAGAGTTTTATCTAGCAACGCCTTTTCTTGCTTTTCGAGATTATCGGCTCCCACAATAATAGATTTTACAAAAATGTATTTTTGGTAATACGTATTGGTGATGTTGGCAAGGTAATCCTCTCTTTCTTTCACTGTATTCACTTCTGATGAAAAAACCGCACTCATGGCTGATGACTGCAATAAAGACAGCGAGTCAGATATTTGAAATATCCTATCGCGTATCAGAGAGCTTATTATTTCGTTAGCGACTATCATACCTGATCTAATGCCGGCTAACCCGTAAGACTTGGAAAGTGAGTATAACGTTATTGTATTATCAAAATGGCCACTTAAACTGCATATAGGTAGCGCGGGATTATTTCTGTCATATTCTAGACCAGCATAAGCCAAATCATCAACAATGAATACGCCCGTCTCGTTGCAAACATTGGAGATATCGGACAGCAACGATTTATCCATATGACTATAGACCACACCGGTTGGGTTGTGCGGGTTTAAATGTACAAAAGCGGCAACCTTTGGTGGCAAATCAGATCGCCTGAAAATGTATTTCCCGCGATTTATATCATAATCTGATTCAAGTTCATTATTCGTTTCAACAATAAGCCGCTTGAGTTTCTTTGGATCAACCTTCCAACCATTTGTACTTGTCAGTTGCAAAAGCCTGACCCGACCCCCTGCTCTTTCTGGTATAAACGTAAAAAGCCCGTAGTTCGGAGCCGTCATTAAGACCACATCTCCATAGTCCAATATCGCCTCCATAACCAGCGTGAACGCTTGAGTGCTAGAATGTGTGAAAATAATATTATTTTCATTTATTTTCAAGGAATAGAGCTTTTTGAAATATTTGATGACAGGCGCTTTGTCGGCATCATCGCCTGCGGCCAGCGGATAGTCGGAAAGTACTCTACTTTCTAAAGAGTGCCTTATGTAAGTAAGGCATTTATCGAAAGGTTTAAAACGGGCAGGACTCCCACCGCCCAATCTTACTTTGTCTAAAGTGGGTCTTTTAAAACCTTTTATAAGAAGGTTCGAAGAAAGACTGTAATCCTCATAGGCTCTGGCTGCTTCTTGTATTTCAGGAGAACTCCAAGAGCCTAAAAGAGCATTCCCGAGATGGGGCAACCCTCCATAAAACAGTCTGTTGACTTGGTTGGAGGGGTACATGCGCACCACGGATCTTATGGATTTTGGAAGCGCTTTGTTTTTAATAATCCTCTGTTTATCTTTGTGCATAATAGCTAAGATTGTCCTGACTATACACCAAACTAGCTTTAGTTAAAAATATTGAATTTGAGCTAGTGTGAGCTAAATATTAGGAATCGAGCTTACTGCACGCGTTACCATTGGTCAGCGTGTACGTCTAAAAAGTGATTGAGAGGGTAACTTTATGGAGAATGCGAATGGGATGAATTTCTGACTGCCTTGCCCTGGAGAGTTGCCTGTTGTGTTCAGACCATGCCGACGGAAAGTTTAGACATAAAAAAATATATTCTGAACGAAGAAAAATTTATTTTGCTTGTCGACCAAGATTGTAAACTTTGCGCTTGAGACGTTCGCGTCTCCATGTTCCTCCAAAGTGTTTTAGATAACCAAACTTGTGAACACGAATGGGAGAAAAACCCGCAAACCAGAGAATGCCTCTTTTCAGTTCATTGGTGGTATCTCCAAAAATAATCCTTTGGGCCAAGGGAATCGTGTCAGAGGTGACAATCATGGTGGCACTTCGGCCCTTCAGGAGCCTTTGCCAACTGATATTGCTTGTAAACTTGTAGGCAAATCCGGGAAGCCAAACTCGGTCAAAAAGACCCTTCAGTAAGGCGGGCATGGTAGACCACCACGAGGGATAAAGGACAACAAAATGGTCGCACCAACGCACATTCTCTTGGAAAGAGACTAGATCTGGTTCCAAATCTTGCATCAATCTGTAACCACTATGAAGAATAGGGTCAAATTTCATATGGGAGATACTGACCCGACGCACTTCGTGTCCCGCCTCTAAAGCCCCCTTCTCGTATTCACTAGCCAAGGTGCAATTGAAACTATCTATATCCGGATGACCAACAAGGATGAAAATTTTTTTGATTTTTTTTGAAAACATTTTTATCTAGATAATCTCTGGAATTCTGCCTGATGTTCACGCATCACCACCATAGTGGCCGCCATCTCACTCTGGCCTGCCTTCACTCTCCTTTTGACCTCTTCTCCAATTTTCTTGAAAAATTCAGGATTTTTTTCCATAAGCGCGAACATTTTCTCCTGCTCGGCTTCAGGCACATCCTTCATCTTGGCTTTGAGAGCCTGTCTAAGAAAAAAGCTTTTTATCTTTCCCATAACTATTTAGCTTTCTCTTTCTTGGGTTTCTTTTTCTCCTTTCTTTCACGGAAATTTCCTTTGGCCATAAATTATTTATTAATTCTTAATATCCCCATTATAACAGAGAGCTTGAAGCGCTGCGAGATCAGCTTTGGTCAAAACGCCAGCCTCACCCTTATTAAGGTAATACATGATTGCCTCTGTGTCATCGAGATGTTCCAGCCCTAAAGCATGCCCCAGTTCATGGGCGAGGATTCTCACTAACTTATCCTGACTACTAAATTCATAAATATCTATACTCCTCCCATCCTCACTCTGCGTGTACAAGCCACCGGTGAAAGATTCCCCGCGAGAAGCTCCAATGGTATTAAACTTTTCTACTTTGAGATTAAGCGATTGAGCAATGTGGTTAAGTGTCTCCACCAAAGAATTAATCTCATCCGTCACCGTATTCAATTGTCCCTCAAGAGTCTTCAATTTTTTTAAATCAAATTCTAGACTTATTCGTTCTTCCTCAAGCTTGTCAAACTGCTCTTGAGAATTTCTTTTGCTTCTGTTCCATGCTTCAACATGGTCTTCATAAACACTACTTTTCTCGTTAAAGGACTCAACTAAAGAACTATAGACACCTTTGGCGGTCTCGTATTCTGTTTTTAGACTTAGATATCTGGCCTGAAGTTCGTTATACGTCGCTTGATCTGTCTTGACGACGCCCTCGAGATTGGAAAGAGTCTTGGTCACCTCTTGGCGATAATCATAAACAAGATTGACCGCAATCTCTCCCGCTTCTGGTGTATAAGTGAAAAGTTCTTTGCCTAGGGGCTTCTCCCAGATTGCCTCGGCCGAAGCCATAGCCGAGAGAAAATTTGATTGGGAAATACCAAAGCGCTTATCAAAAGAGCCAAGCGTATAGGTAATCGGTTTTTCACACGAAGCGGGTTGGAAAATAGAAAGAATATATTCAGTAGCCAAGAAAGCGATAAGAAAGATTGCTGTAAAAACAAAAGCTTGTATTACTTTCTTTAACATTTAAGAAAATTCTATCACAACCCGATATCAAAAATTTTGCGCTTGGCCCTGCGCCCGGCCACTATTTGAATTAGTGAAGGAGCAACCTTGAAATGCTTGGCGAGTACGCGAATGATGGCCACGTTGGCCTTGTCGTTAATCGGAGGCTCTTTGACCGAAACTTCGTAAATATCTTGTTCTCGACCGCCCGCCAAACCCAAAGTCGGCTGACTCACCCTTACCACTTTTTCTTCCCTAGCATTGGGCTTAGCCTTAACGATAATTTTCATATTTAAAATCTCCACCGTCCTTTTCAATTTGGGCATTTACACTTCGTATATTTTTCAACCAATTTATCATAAAAATAATCGCCACAAGAAGAGAGATACCCATTAGCCCAGAAGACCAACCAAGTTGCGTCGTACCGCGATAAAGAGATACTAGTAACAACAATTCATTGATAATAAGAATTATTAAAATAAAGAATCCCCCTCTTCGCAAAATTGAGGAAAGAATTTTAACAAACGCAGTAAGAATCTTCATCATTAAATTCTACCACTTTTCACTTCTTGTGCATCCAGCTTTTTCTTAACGATAATTTTCATATCTTTTGCCAATAACATCCTTAAATACTTGAGAATGTAAGGATGTGTTGGAATTTGTTTATTTACTTATTTCTCTCTTCTTTTTAAATAAAAGACGGCAAGAATTGCGCCGATAAAGTTTGAAATAAGATCAAGTGCTGTGTTTTCATATCCACCAACGTTTGTGTTTGGTAGAAGTACTGTCATCATAAATTCTACGATTTCATTTAAAGCACCGAGTCCAAGTCCTGCCATTGCAACAACAATGCCAACAGCTAGCCATCCAAATGGTCGGGTGAGATATTTCTTTAAAACGTAATACATGACGAGTGTTCCAACAAAGAAACCGAAAGCATGGATGATTTGATCGTATTTGAGAATATTGTATGGCTCACCAACAATCGGGTAGATCATGAAAGTATAAATTACTTTACCGTTAGTCATTACAACCCCACCAAGCATATGTAAGAAGCTCCAAGCAAAAAGTCCCCAGAGAACAAAATTTGGATACAAGACATGTTTTGTTGAGGCGAGCACTACCCAGAGAAGCAGACAAACAACCACAACATAGCCAATAAACTCAAAATTTTTCTGCAAAATAAAAGTTGTAGTAAATCCTGTAACCATAACTACAAACGCCCATAGTACCGTCTTCTGTTCTTTTGTTAGCATGGCTTTATGATACTACAGTATTGGCGCCGTCAATTTATTTAACTAACATCCTTAAATACTTGAGAATGTAAGGGTGTTGTTTGGGGGTTGTATTTAGTTATTTAAATTCTTATTCTCCTATTCGCGCGAATTAGAGATATGTTGGGGGGTTAATTTATTGCAGATCTAATTTGTGTAGCGATTTCGGTGGTATTGAGATTAATATGATTCTGGAATCGCAAAAGTGGGACGCCGGCATATTTTAGAATTCGCTCCACTTCCTCATCACGCTCTCTTCTATCTGGTCGCTCATGCGAACTGTCATCGAGCTCAATTGCGAGCTTGGGAGAGATATATTGTTTATCGCACAATACAAAATCTACCGACTTGCGATTGATATGTGCGAGCGCAGCTCTCCAATCCTGACCTCTTATCTTGTGATCAACTAATGTAGGGAGATGTGCTTGAG
>PCVB01000027.1:12812-15398 GCA_002787855.1 Candidatus Zambryskibacteria bacterium CG11_big_fil_rev_8_21_14_0_20_42_18
ATATTTCGGTTTCTCTGCCCCATCTACTCCTCCTCTTAATCTAATCAAACGCACCACAAAAACTACTCCAACAATTATTATTAGCAAAAAAATGATAAGGGCCATATGTTTAGTATATTATTTTCCCCAGTATATGGCTATTTTTCTCAGTTTAACCATCGTAAAATGTTATAATAGAGCCAACACAGATGAAATTAGTCGGTTCAAAAGTGTTCATTAGTAATTAACATCCTCAGAATCATGATGGCAAGAAAGAAAACAAGCCCAAGGGTAGCAAAGATAGCTTCAAAACAGCTTCGTAGCAAGAATACTAGCAAGCCTGCAAAAACCACAGCAGCAAGCGCCCTTTCGCAAAGAGAGAAAAGTAGAAAGAAAAGAGGTTAATTGAGCAAACGTACTGGATTATAGAATACCTGAGGAGAAAGAGAACCGATTGAGTTATTGCTACTCACCAAAGGCGCTAGAAAGGTACACCTCGCTTAAAATAAATCACCCGTTGAGGTGATTTATTTTTGGGGGTTTTTTATTTTTATTTCTTAAAGGCCAAATATAAAGCAACAATGCTTGCAAGAGCACCAATAACAAAGAATACTTGAACCCAAGTTTTTTCCCACCATTTATCATTTACTTTACCTAAATCACCAGGAAGGTTAATTTTTTCGTCTTCGTCGTACTGTTTGGTGTTTTTTACACCCCTATATTCAAGTTCTATTCTTAATTTTTTTCTTGTCCCTTTAAAATTATCTGGGAAAATACGATTATAAATACCGCTGTAAAAAAGTTTATCATCAATAACTTGAGATGACGTCTCTACAGTTACATCAGTGCCGCTATCTACTCCTTGCTTTGGATCGAAATAAACAGCTTTGCTTATTTTTAATATATTTTTCATAAATTTAATTAACTTTTTAGATCATTCCTCACTAAAACTTCTTGAACGACACCTTGCACACTATCCCCTTCTTCTGGTGTTATCGGCATATGACTTCTATTCGTACTTTTAGGTAAAAGAATTCTACGCCCATCTCTTTTGTCATAATATTTTATTGTCACATTATCACCCAGTAGAGCGACAACACGATCGCCTGTATCTGCCTTTAACTGTTGGCGACACAAAACAAGATCACCATCGTTTATGCCGGCAAGATTCATTGAATCGCCTTCGGCTTTGAGGATAAAATATTTGAAACCAGTTTTTATTTTTGATTTATCTACTAAAATGTACTCCTCAATATTTTCTTCCCCAAACAAAGGGTTACCACAAGGAGCAGAACCAACAACTGGTACACGAAGCATGTCCACGGTAATTGGCGAGAGTATAGGTTTTGTGTAGGTAATCTGCTCTCCCTCAGAAGAAGCACCTATCAGCTCTTGCAATTTATTTCTTAATTTTTCATCAACGACATACACATATGTTCCTTTTATCCCTCGAGTGAGTAGTGTTTTGTATATATTAATAATGTAGTACTTGAGTTCGTCAGGATGTGAAATGGATCGTTTGCCATTTGCGTCTTCGTATTTATCCTCATTTACTACTAGAGAGTTGCTCTCTTCGTCATAAGAAAGTTCAGGACCAATAATTATCCCAGCGTAATTAAGATCGTATCCCTGTACGGTATGAATACATCCAACCTCATTAATAGAGTTGGGCGAATAGATCCAGTCGATGTTGGTGCTATTCCAAGTTAATTTAACACCATCGATTTCCATATCATGATCTGCCTTACCTTTTTTTGTACTCCAGGGCCATGCGTACCCGGCCACCATCCGCGCAAGAGAATATTTCGTATTCTTTTTTCTAATCTCATCAAACATTTCTCCTACGTGGCTAAAAAATTTAAGTTCGTAGTTTGGAAAGCTCCGTTCACCCACTGGTTTTAAGGCAAGCAGATCGTCTACGTATTTTAGATAATCTTCCCCTCCTTCAACTCGCATTTGACTCACCAGCCCATAGTGTTTCGCCTGTAGTCGCTCAATCTCTTCGGGTCGAATGTCGCCTGGCACAACACTTTGCCGCTTGTCATAAAAGAGGACTTGCTGTGTCGAGGAGGCGCGGATCCAATCAAGTTGTGTCGCCTCTTTGGGAAGGCCTAGAGCGGCAGTTGTTTTATCGTATGCCCCAAATGCGAGTCCTAGATTTACTCTCCTTCGCAAACGATGGGCTTCGTCAACAATCAATATGTCGTAATGTTGTTTTGCCGCCTCGTTTGGCCCAATAACGCTTTGCGGACCGAGCTTGGAAATGCGTTTAACAACTTTTTGATAAGTCTTTCTTAGACCCTCCATAGGAACGACAAGGGCTACCTTTAGATGTAATGTTTTTTCGTCTTCACGCAATCTTTTTAATAAATTAAGCGCCACAATTGATTTACCCGTACCGGGTCCACCGTTAACTATATGCGTCCCTTTTTCTGCTGTTATATTTCGCAGTAGCTTCTTAATTACAGCCGCCTGCTCCTCCGTAAGTGCTTTGTAGGGAGAATACTTGAAAAAATCGCTATTTGTTAATACATCTTGCTCCTGCTCAACAATCTTTAATGCTTGCAAGTCAGGCCAGAATCTTTCGAGTTTGGCTTTATACATCTC
>PCVB01000013.1:0-15310 GCA_002787855.1 Candidatus Zambryskibacteria bacterium CG11_big_fil_rev_8_21_14_0_20_42_18
CACATAGGAGTCTCCTATGTGGTATTGAATGGTATTTAAAAAATCTTGGGCAATCTGGTGGGTGTCTTGAGAACTTTTAGAGACATATTTCATAAAAGCATTTTAACATTTCAGACAACAAAAAGGGCGGGGTCGCATTATGCTAAACCCCGCCCTCACACTCATGCACATCCTCCTTTTCTATTTGGTAGGTTAAGCCTGTTGACCTCCCAGACTTCCCCCTTTGACCCTTGGCGGGTACTCACAGAGAACTCTTTGGTAATAGAACCTAGATATTCTCTGTTACGAGTATACCCCTTAGCCACCAGAGGCATCCTCCGATAACTGCCGGAGAACGGCTGGGACTGCATGGGGATCGTCGCTGACGCCCCATATTGCAGTCCCCTGACTACAACCCCGTCGACCCGTTCTAGATCGACAAATGGAGCGCAGTTGTTGATAACCCTCACAACCACACCCACCTGCAACATCAGGTAGCCACGAGAGCTACCGTTCGGGTATGTGTATGCCACACACCCGCTCATCGCCAATGCGATAAGTAAAACAACAAAGAACTTATTCATAAATCCTCCTTAAGGATTTGTTGTGAACCTGTTTACTCCTAACTATATTATACCATAGATAAATACTAAAAGTCAAGCACCTGAAATAGCTCTAAAATCAAGGGTTTTAGAGTACAATATAATCATGATTCAATTTGATGAAGAAAAGCAGAAGGATAGGGTCAAAACTCTACTTAAAAAAGAGGAGGAGGAGCTTGCCGCCACCCTCTCTGCGCACCACGGCATTCCTTATATCGACCTTTCCACCCACTCTGTTAACATTGATTCTCTGCGCATCATCAAAGAAGCTGACGCCCACGCCGCCAGTATCGCGGTCTTTAACGCTACAGACAAGAAAATTGATGTGGCTATTCTCTCTCCAGAAAATAAAAAAAGTGTAGAGGCAATTGAAGACTTAAAACGACGTGGTTATGTGCCAGAAGTCTTTATGGTCTCGCATCAAAGTCTTGAGAAAGTTTGGGATAGATACAAAGACCTCTCGTATTCTTTTGAAACTAAATCCGGTGCGCTCGACATCTCAAATGAAGAGATTCTTGAGATGACTAAGAGCGTGCGAACCTTGGATGACATTAAAAAACTGATCGAGGAGGTGCTCTCAATGAATAAAGCCCATCGTATCTCAAAAATTTTAGAAATTATTTTAGCTGGTGCGATAAGTCTTAATGCTTCTGACGTTCACCTGGAGCCAAAAGAGACAGACTTGCGTCTACGTTACCGACTCGATGGTGTTCTTACTGACATTCTACATTTTGATTCCAAAACATTTAAACTTTTACTCTCTCGTATTAAGCTTGTCAGCGAACTGAAACTCAATATTAAAGAGAAGGCGCAGGACGGACGTTTCTCTATCAAACTTGGTGATACAGAAATAGAAATTCGCACCTCACTTATCCCTAGTCCTTATGGGGAGTCTGTAGTTTTGCGTTTACTCAACCCCAATGCTATTGCGGTTGAGTTTGAATCACTTGGTATTTATCCGCGTCTGCTTGAAATTTTAAAAAAAGAAATAAGTAAACCCAACGGCATGATTCTCACTACAGGCCCCACTGGTTCTGGTAAAACCACCACTCTCTATGCTTTTTTGAAGAAAATTTATACACCAGATATCAAAGTTATTACGATTGAGAATCCTGTGGAATACCATCTCGCTGGCATTGTCCAAACGCAAGTAGCCCCAGAAAAAGGTTACACGTTTGCGGAAGGGTTAAAGAGCGCCCTGCGTCAGGACCCAGACGTTATTATGGTGGGAGAAATTCGCGATTTTGAAACTGCCACTGTGGCTATTAACGCCGCATGGACCGGTCACTTGGTTTTTTCCACACTGCACACCAACAATGCTGCCAGTTCGTTCCCTAGACTTATTGACCTTGGTATAAACCCCAAAGTAATTAGCTCGGCTATCAATGTTTCTATAGCCCAACGTTTGATGCGCAAACTCTGCCCAGAATGTAAAAAGGAAATTCTACTCGAAGGAAAGGAGAAAGAAATTATAGATAAAGTTTTGGAAAATATTACTGATAAAACCTATATAGAAGAAATACAGAAGGAATATGTTTGGGATTCTGTTGGTTGTATCAAGTGCGGTGGTCTTGGGTTTAAAGGTCAGGTGGGTATATTTGAAGCGATTCTAACGGATGAAAAAATAGAGAAAGCGATTATTACCAACCCCTCTGAACGCGACATCATGGAGGCGGCTAGAGATCAGAAACTCTTAACCTTAGCTGAAGATGGAATCATTAAAGTGCTTACCGGGGTTACCACGTTCAAAGAACTTGACCGCGTAGTTGGACTTTCATCAGCAAATTAAGTCTATTGAGAGATTGGCTTGCGACATTCCATTTTTCGTGAATAATGGAAGAAGATTCCAGTACATAAATCTCTAAGTAACACTTTCAGAATACACCAAAAGCTAAACGATTCTTTCAAGGATGGCTTCAGAAATCTGTAAAGATACCAAGAACGTCCTTAGAGAAAAGTCCAAATGCCCAAAGGGCACGTTGCTTAGAGATTTATGGTCTGGAAAGGAACTAAATATTTTCAACAGTAGTCTAGCACATAATATTTTATATGTCAAATAAACATTTAGAAGAAACCGCCGCTAAAGAGGAGACCGAGTACGCCTCTTTTCTAGACAATAAACTTAGGCCTTCCAATTGGCAAGATTATGTCGGACAAAAAGCTGTCAAAGATAATCTAAAAATCCTTATTCAGGCAGCCACAGAGCGTGGAGTCCCACCAGAGCATGTGCTCTTCTATGGCCCGCCAGGCCTTGGTAAAACTACTCTTGCCCACCTAGTCGCCAACGAAACTGGTCGAGCAATAAAAATTACTTCCGGACCAGCCATTGAGAAGGTGGGAGACCTCGCTTCCATCTTAACCAACTTATCGGCGGGCGATATTCTTTTTATAGATGAAATTCATCGTTTAAACAAAACCATTGAGGAAGTACTCTACCCCGCCATGGAGTCCGGGGTACTAGATATCATCATTGGCAAGGGGCCTTCGGCGCGTACCATCCAACTAGAGTTGCCCCCTTTTACCTTGCTCGCCGCTACTACCCGCGTTGCCATGATTTCTTCGCCATTACGTAGTCGTTTTTCCGGAGGTGTCTTTCGTTTGGAGTTCTATAGCGAGGAGGAAATTGCAGAAATCTTGCGCCGTTCGGCAAAAATTATTGGTGTTTCTATAGAAAATGACGCGGAAAAAGAAATAGCCAAGCGCTCACGCTTCACCCCGCGCACGGCAAACTATTTTCTCAAACGTGCCCGCGACTTTGCACAAGTTAAAGGTAAACCACTCAATCTAGAGACGGTAGGACTTGCCCTAAAACTTTTAGGTATTGATGAGTTGGGTCTCTCTCCATCTGATCGCAGATTCTTGGAGGTTATTGCTGATAAATTTTCTGGTGGACCGGTGGGGCTTTCCACTCTGGCGGCCGCTCTTTCTGAAGAAGAGGCCACTATTGAAGAATTTAATGAGCCGTATCTCTTGCAACTTGGGCTTATCGAGCGCACCTCGCGTGGACGCACGTTAACTAGTCATGCTTATGAACACCTCGGCAAAACTCCTCCAGCCAGTTTTCAAAAAAAACTACTATGAGCGGTCACAACAAATGGTCAAAGATAAAAAATAAGAAAGCGGTAACAGACGCGGCTAAGTCAAAGGTTTTTTCAAAAATGGCAAGACTCATCTCCACCGCCTCAAGACAAGTGGGGGGTGATACGAGCTCCCCAATCTTACGGGCGACAATAGAAAAGGCGCGGGAATATAATATGCCGGCTGACAATATTGACCGAGCTATTAAAAAAGGCGCTGGCTCGGAAGCAGAAAATTTGGAGGCTATTACATATGAAGCCTATGGTCCTGGAGGTTCTGCTCTAATCATTGAGGCCTTAACCACCAATCGCAATAAGGCCGCACAAGAAGTTAAATTTATTTTATCTAAACATGGATTTAGTCTGGCAGTCAAGGGCTCTGCTTCGTGGGCGTTCAAAAGAGAACCGACAACTAACGACCTACAACCTACAACCACCATTCAACTATCAGAAGAAGATGGGAAAATTTTAGAATCTTTAATTGAAGATTTAGAAGATAATGACGAAGTCCAAGAAGTTTACACCAATGCAATCTAAAAAGATTCTTGCAGTCGATCCCGGCTTTGACCGTATTGGTTTGGCTATAATGAAGCTTGAGAAAGATCGTCCTAAAATTCTGTTTTCTCAATGCTTTAAAACTGATTCTAAAAAAGCCCGAGCAGAGCGTTTACTTGCCATAGGCCAAGAGATAAAGAGCGTAATAAAGAAGTGGCAACCAGAAACACTTGCGATAGAAACACTGTTTTTCAATACCAACATTACCAGTGCTATCGGGGTGGCGGAGGCAAGAGGGGTTATCGTTTATGAAGCGACTGATGCGGGGTTGAAAATGTTTGAATATAGTCCACAAGCGATAAAGATAGCAGTCACAAGCCACGGGCAAGCCAGTAAAACACAGGTAGCCTCCATGGTAAAAAAGCTTGTAACGCTACCGGAGAGGCCGTTGAAAAGACTGGATGACGAGATTGACGCCATCGCCCTGGGGATTACCCATCTTGCAACAGAAAGGGGTATCTGATACAAATAAATGCGTTAGAAAAATGCCTAATTCAATGAAAGGCGTTTAATTAAAAATAACTGATTATTTAAACCATGCAAGACGAAGAGACCAAAGATGATGAACACGATGCCGACCTTCCTATTGATGATGATATAGACACTAGAAAAAAGCTCCTTGATGAGGACGTGGAGAGTCTTGATGATCTAGAAGAAGAGGAGCTCGATCTTGATAAAGAGGATTTGATGGATGACGTCGAGGAAATGTAAGATTAGATTGTCTTGATTCTTAGAAAACGGTGTTTGCCAATACGGTAAACGCCGTTTTCTATTTCTTTAATCGCGCCTTCTTTGTTAAGCCGATTAAATTCTGTTTTGGAAGAAACCAACCCTTGTTTAAGTAGTATCTCAACAAGTGACGTCTCCTTGTTCGCTCGCACAGTTTCAATATCCTTTGGAACACCGCCTTTAGAAAAAGTTTCTATGAAATTTTCTTGGGCTTTCTTGCTAGCCTCTTCTCCGTGGTACATTTTTGTAATTTCAAAAGCGAGGCGAGTTTTGGCATCCTTTGGATGAGCTTTTATTATCTCCCTGGCCTCTTCCGTGGGAACAAGAGATGCTAGTTTTAAGTATTTGGCAACAAGCTCATCTTTCACTGACATAACCTTCCCAAACATATCATTAGGCACATCTGTGATATTGATGACGTTACCCCAAGAAGAACTCATCTTTCTACCATCCATGCCTTCTAATAAATCCAACATGACAATGTCTTGTGGCTCTTGTTTGTATAGTGGTTGAATTCGACGTCCAGTCAAAAGGTTGAAACGTTGATCAGTACCACCTATCTCCACATCTGATTTAACAGCAACAGAGTCATAACCCTGCATTAAGGGATACATAAGCTCTTGAAAAGAGACCCTTTGTCCGGCCTTCATTCTTCTAGCAATAACCTCTCTTGATTCAAATTCATGTAGACCAAAGAGGTTTGCTATTTTCGCTAACTCCAGAAAACCAAGTTTAGACAACCACTCTGAGTTATAGTGGGTCTCCGTTTTTTTAGGATCAAGAATCTTAAAAGCTTGATTCAAATAATCTTTCAAGTTATCCTTAATTTGTTCATCCGTAAGCATCGGTCTTTCGGACTCCTTATCAGAAGTATCACCAACAACTCCAGTAAAGTCTCCAACGATAAAAACAGCGGTGTGACCAAGATCTTGAAAAGCCCTTAGTTTCCAAAGTTGAACCGCTCGACCAATATGAATATTAGGGCTTGTCGGATCAATGCCGAGCTTAACCCTCAATTTTTTACCAGAAACTAATTTCTCCTCGAGGTGTTTTTTGTCAATTATCTCACTTACTCCACGTGTTAATAGTTCTTCTTGACCTTTATTCATATCTGCTAATTTAACACGTTCGGAAGACAAAAAGAAATGTGCTAAAATGAGATTTCTTGTAAAAAGAATGCCCAGAAGGCCCCATCGTTCAAACCATTACTTAGCTATAGCAATAGTGGCGCTCTTAGCCTCGGGGATATTTATATTGTGGGTAGCCTCGCTTCGTATCCCCGCACTCGAAGACATATCTGAACGTAGGGTGGACCAGTCTGTAAAAATTTATGACCGCACTGGTGAAATTTTACTTTACGACACGTCTAAGGACTCTAGGCGAGCACTTGTCCCTTTTGATAGCATTTCTCCTTACGCCAGATTGGCGGCCATCGCCATAGAGGATAAAGATTTTTATTCACACAACGGATTTCAATTAAAATCTTTTTTTAGAGCCGTCTTGGTAAACTTAACTACCCTTTCCTTTAGCCAAGGTGGCTCCACAATCACCCAACAAGTGGTTAAAAATTCGATTCTTACAAAAGACAAAACACCAACCAGAAAACTGAAAGAGTTAATTTTGGCACTCAAACTTGAAAAAGTATTAACGAAGGATGAGATTTTATCCCTTTATTTAAATGAAATTCCTTATGGAGGAACTATCTATGGAATAGAAGAGGCGGCGCGAAACTTTTTCGGCAAATCGGCCATTGATTTAACTTTAGCAGAATCTGCTTATCTAGCCTCCCTACCAAAGGCGCCAACACATTACTCCCCATACGGACTTCATCGAGACGATTTAGAGGCTAGGAAAAATCTCGTGCTGAATGAAATGTTGACCAACAACCTCATCACTAAAGAGGAATACGAGGACGCTAAGGCTGAAGAGGTTACATTTAAACCGAAGCAAAACACTGGGGGCATCAAAGCGCCACATTTTGTTTTCTTCATTATTGACCAGTTGGCTAAAAAATACGGTGAGGATTCTTTGATTAATAGTGGCTTTAAGGTAATCACTACCCTTGATTATTCAATCCAACAACAAGCGGAGTCTGTAGCTAAAAAATATGGCGTGATTAATAAAGAAAAATTTAATGGGGAGAATAATGCCATTGTTGTGATAGATCCGAAAACTGGAGATATTTTAGCCATGGTTGGTTCGAGAGATTATTTCGATACTGAAATTGATGGTAATTTCAACGCGGCCATGGGCTACAGGCAACCCGGGTCAACATTTAAACCTTTTGTTTATTCTGCATTATTTAATAAAGGCTACACACCGGACACGGTACTATTTGATGCCCCTATTCAATTCGCGCCAGCTTGTGAGCCCAACAACTTCACCACTGATGACAGATGCTACTCACCTGGTAATTATGACGACAACTTCCGTGGTCCGATAACGATTAGAAATGCGTTGGCCCAATCTGTTAACATCCCCGCAGTTGAGGCTCTTTATTTAGCGGGAGTAAATAATGCGATAGATTTGGCCAAAAACCTTGGTGTAGAGAGTCTGACAGAATTAAATGACTACGGCCTTTCTCTTGTTTTGGGAGGTGGGGCAGTGTCACTTCTTGATATAACATCGGCTTATTCAGTTTTTGCTAATGATGGTGTTCGCAATGCACACAACTCAATACTTCGAGTGGAAGATTCCTTGGGAAATACCATAGACAGGCAAACTGTTTTTCCCAATAGAGCGCTTCCTGAACAAACAGCCCGCACCATATCGAGCATCTTATCAGACAACGTTGCGCGTACCCCCGCTTATGGCCCAAATTCACCCCTATATATTGGGTCTAGAGAGGTCGCGGTTAAAACCGGTACTTCCAATGATTATCGAGACACTTGGATAATTGGGTACACACCAAATATTGTAGTGGGAGCCTGGGTTGGGAACAACAACAACTCTAAAATGGAAAAAAAGGTAGCAGGACTTGTTGTTTCTCCTTTATGGAGAGAACTTATGGATAAAATTCTCCCATCAATCCCCGTAGAGAGTTTTAAAAAACCTGAAGAAGAGGAGTTGTCCCTACTTAAGCCAATACTTCGTGGAGAACTTGGCCAGGAAGCCCACTCAATACTCTATTGGGTTGATAAAAACGATCCTCGAGGGCCAGTACCACAAGATCCTTCTCAAGACCCGCAGTTTAAGAACTGGGAGTACTCAGTGAATCTTTGGATGAGCCAACACAATATAAATTTTTAAACTAGAAACATTTAGGATTGATTCATTGGCATCATGAGATAGAGAAAACTGGTATCTCCGACACTTTGAATAATTATTGGCCGGGCCTGACCATTAAAGTTTAAAGAGAGGCTGTCGGTAACTGTGGCTTGAAAACAATCAGTGAAATACCGATTATTAATGTTTATAGAGATATCGTCCCCCTCTAGAACCGCGTCAACAAAATTAGTGCTCTCGCCGATTGTTGAATTTTTTGATTCTATTTCAAATATTTTGTTTTTAGGTGATAATTTAAGGGTTAATTGGTTAAATGTATTAGAAAAAATAAGGCTTGTTTTTAGTGAATTTATTAAATCTTGTTTGAGTACGGTCGCTTTCGAGTTCGTTTCTTTGGGAATAATTTGTTTGTAATCAGGAAAGACCCCCTCGATGACTCGAGATGTTAAGTAAACATTTTGTGAGCGGAGGGCGACTTGGTGTTCTTTTATTGAAATAGATATTTCCTCGTCCCCTTTGTCGAAAATCCTTATTATTTCCATAGCGTTCTTTTGAGGAATGAGGATTTGCTTAAATTGTGGATTCTTTTTTATCTTTATTTTCTTCTCTGCAAGTCTAAACGAGTCTGTTGCTGCAAAAACTAAAAATTCTTTTTCGTGTGTTATTGAGATTGAGGAGAGCTCTGGTTTAATGCTTCCTGTCGCTGCGGCGTAGATGACTGATTTTATGCCAAAAATAAAATCTCTTGCTGATATCGAGAACGCCTCATCGTCATCTATTTCTGGTATTAAAGGAAAATCTTCGCTGGGAAGAGTTTTTATATTAGTTTTAACTCTTGAGGTTTTTACCTCAAGAGTTTGATTTTTAACGCTTAGGGTAATATTTCGGTCTCTCTCAAGAGAAGAGACTAAAGGTGATATTACATTCGCTGGGACAACGACAATACCGGGCTCGGTCGTTTTTACTGGAATATTGATAGAAATACCGAGATCTAAATTAGTAGCTTTTATAGAAAGGGTATTCTTTTTTACTTCGAAGTATAAACCAGCCAATACAGGTAGGGTTATGTTTTTACCAGCAACTTTACTTGCCTTATTAAGAGCCTCTTCTAGTTGTTCTTTAATACACTCTATTTTCATATATAAAAATTTATTATTACTATTAGGGGTGTTGATATGTGAATAGTTTATTTTAATACTACAACAAACATTATTTTTCTTCCTTAACCTTTAATGACTTGTGGATAAGCATTGATTTTTATAAAAGGAAAAAAATAATCATTCAATTAACCACAACCACCAACAAGTTATTAACAGGTTTTTTGTTATTTCTCCACATAGTATTACACAGATAATAGGTTTCTAATCTGACCTATCTCTTCTAATAAAGACGGGTCAACCTTAATGTCGTTTTTCACCTTCTCACAGGAGTGGATAACTGTCGTGTGGTCCCTACCCCCCAACTTTTGTCCTATTGATGGGTATGAGATATTGAAATCCTCACGCAAAATGTACATAACAATCTGTCTGGGGCGGATAACTTCTTTGTGACGTGTTTTCTCATAAATACTATCTTCTTTAACACTATAGAAGTCGGAAATAATTCTCACCACATCTTTTACCGCCATAGTTTTCTTTGGTTTAACGTTGTTTTTTATGTAATCACGGACATCAATCATAGAAACTTCCTTGTTTTTAAGTTGAGCGTTACAAAAAACCGTATTTACCGCACCCTCCAGATCTCTAATATTTCCATTTACTGTGTGAGCAAGATAGTCGATAATTTCTGGAGAGAGAGAAATACCTTGACGGGAGGCTTTTGCTGAAATTATAGCCATTCGAGACTCTTTATCTGGCGCAGGAATATCAACCGTCATTCCCGCTGAAAGCCTTGATTTGAGCCTATCCTCGAGTCCAGTGATGAAATACGGGTGTTTGTCTGAAGAAAAGATTATTTGTCTATTATTGTCATATAGGGTGTTAAATAAATGAAACAATTCTTCTTGAAACTTTTGCTTGTCTGAGAAAAATTGAACATCATCAACAATCAAAACATCATACTTACGATACTTTTCCTTGAAACTAGTCATTTTCTGATTCTGAAGGGCATTCATACAGTCCTGACCAAACTGTTCCGAGGTCATATAATAAACCCTTTTACTGGGGTCAGTTTTTTTAATATGGTTTCCAATTGCTTGTATCAAATGAGTTTTACCATGGCCAGTGGACCCATGTATGAATAGGGGGTTGTACATGACCCCAGGCTTTTTTATCACCGCTTGAGCAGCAGCATGTGCAAGTTCATTAAAGGGCCCAATGATGAACGTTTCAAATGTATAGCGTGGATTCAGGTTGTCATCCTTATTTACCCGCGTTTCTTCTAAAGGAAGCTCTTTTGTATTTGATTCCTGATCAATTTTCTCCTCCTTTTTATGGGACTCCTCTTTATTTACAACATATTCTATCGCATGAATAGAGCTCTCAAGCCCTCTAAGGCTCTTAAGGATCATATTGTGGTACTTAGTGAGGAGCCATTCTTTAACAAAGGCATTTGGTACGGACAAGATGATTACTCCACTATCTTCTTTGACAACGCGTATATCTTTAAACCAAGTCGTGAAATTTGCACTCGAGATACTAAGTTCTATCTCTACCAAAACGCTTTCCCAAAGTTGCTTATAGTTAATCATCGGTTATTTTGTAGTACAGTATATCTTTTAAGAATCAGATAAAAACTTGTTAAAAGCTTAAAAAATGTTTATAATATGTTTATAACTTGTTAATAAAAAATGTCCACAACATACAAACCAAAAAAGCGCAAGAGAGCAAGAACGCACGGCTTCCTATCTAGGCAGAAAACTTCTACCGGCAAGAGGACTATTCGAGCTCGACGTAGAAAAGGAAGAAGTAAGTTGGCAGTTTAAATCCAAACCTGCTAATTACTGTTTACTATTTAGAAATGCTCCCTAAAACTCAAAGGATACCACGTAAGCTTTTTGGACTTCTCCTTGAATCAAAAAAATACCTTAACTCGGAACATTTTTCTTTACGTATTACTTCTTCAGAAAAGGCTCGTATTGCAGTATCTGTTTCTAAAAAGATTTCTAAGAAAGCAGTTGTTCGCAATAAGATTCGTCGTCGCGCCTATTCTGTACTTAAAGAGTTTATACCACTTCTTCCTCCAAATCTTTTTTTACTGATTGCAAAATCAGGCGCGGATAGAATGAAGAGTCAAGATTTAAAGAAAGAGCTATCTCTACTCTTTAAAAAAGTATAGAATAGACCAATGTCATTTTTCTACCACACCTTCTTTTTCGACCCCATTTATAATTTATTGATAACCTTGTTTAATGTTTTACCTTGGGCTGATGCGGGTATTGTGGTTATTATTCTAACTGTTTTAGTGCGTCTCATTATTTTCCCTCTCTCCAAAAAGGCGATACTTACCCAAGTTAAAATGGCAGAGATCGGCCCCGCTCTAGCAGAGATAAAGGAGAAATATAAAAACAAAACAGAAGAACAGGCCAAGCAAACACTCGCTCTTTATAGAGAGAAAGGGGTTAATCCTTTTTCCGGTATCTTTGTCATTATCATCCAAATCCCAATAATTCTAGCCCTTTATCAAATCTTCCTGCATTTCCCGGAGGTGAACGCTGTCATCCTCTATTCATTTGTAAATGCGCCAGACTATATCAATACCAATTTCTTGGGTCTCTTAGACATTGCGCAGAAAAGTATGATTATCGCCTTTCTCGCCGCCGTAACCACCTTTTTTCAATTTAAAATTTCCATGAAGAGTCAATTAAAACCTAAGGGCAATTCATTTGGAGACAATCTCACACGTAGCATGCAGATGCAGATGAAATATATTTTCCCCATCATTGTCTTTTTTATCTCCTACAGTATTTCTGGCGCCATCGCCCTCTACTGGTTGACCACAAACCTTTTCAGTATCGGACAAGAAATTTTTATTCGTAAGAAACTTAAAACTATTCAAGTTTAAGAGCCCAGAGAGAAAGGTCAGTTTTGTTTATAAAGAAGAGATAATCTTCGTTGGGAGAAAGTTTCGGCATATAAAAATCAATGTCGATTTCAAGGTCTTTGTTTGGTTCTGATAAAATTTGCGCAGTTTCTGTTTTTGTGTCAAAGAGCCAAATGCGATCGGAGAGATGTTTAGTGCCCCTATACCAACCATCCAAGTCTCCTCTTACTAAGGGGGTCTCCGGTGCCCCACAGAAAACTTTTTCCACACTTTTTATTCCCCATAGACATTTTTCTGCGAAAGTTGATGGAGACATTTCGAGAACGTCAGTGCCTTTAATATCTTTGATAAACAACCCCCTCGTGTTTCCATTAACGTACGAATACATTATTTTACTTCCAGAAGTGTTGGAGATTATCGTTAGACCATTAAGGGGGCCAAGAATTTTTGTAAGCGACCCTCCGGAAGCATTTAAGGTATAGGCATACCCTAGAGCATCATCACTTGCCTTGGTGTATACAACCAAGTTATTGCCAGCTGGAGTGAGACGCCAGTCTGTGAAAGCGGAGGTGAAGAGGGTTTTAGTACCAGAACCATTAAACGTATAGGACACGATGGAGAGTGTATCTTGTAAGACAAAGAAGAGGTTATTTGAGAGAACTGTGATAGCTCCCATATCTCCACGTAATGCCGTTGAGGAGGCAGTATAGAGAGTTTCACCAGAAGCTACTTTAGGTGGTGTGAGGGCTAGAGAAAGGTTCTCAACCGTATCTGAATCTTCTTTTAGAAGCCTTAAGAGAACAGTATTACCATCTGGTTTGAAGTAGGCCTCATAAACTTTCGGCAAGGTGTTATTGGTAACCTTAATTTTTTCAAACGGAAGAGAACTTGTGGAAGCGGGCATTAGGGCATCGTAGATATGTCCCGTAGCCCGGTCAACGTAACGTACGGTTAAACGGCCATTTTTTATAAAGGTTACAAATCCTGCAACAGGGGTGTTAGAAATTCTGAAGAGGTTTGACTTTGACGTTAGCAAGCCGTACTCATCTAACGCAGGCATACCATCTACCCCAAACAACTCATCGGTTGTCGGTTGTCTTGCCCCACCTAGCTCAGGCGGGGTGAAGTTGTCGGTTGTCGTGTCTCCCCCAGAGTTTACAGAATCATCAGACCCAAAAGGAAGACCGTCACCAGTGGGGTTTAATGTTGTTGTTTCAGCTCCTTCTCTAATAAAGAAGTACCATGCAGAAAAAATAATAAGAGCAACTAAGAGAGTCGATATTGAAATTATTAATACTTTTTTCATTATGGCGTGGTGGATGAAGTATCAGAAGTTGTTGATGGTTTAATGGGTTCAATGTTGAGATTAAATTTTACCAAATCAGGATTGATGGTATTAAGAATAAGCCACGCGCTTATAGCTAAAAGTAGTCCCCAGATGGCATTTTGAATGGTATTTTTTGCTTCACTCTTCCCACTTATCGCATCTGTGGACATGTATTGAATGCCACCCCAAATAATCATAATCACCGCCAATCCACCAGCGACGGCTATAGCCAATTTGAAGATGCTCGCCAGATATGAATTGGCTTGAGTTGTTTCTCCAACATAACCATCAATCGGCGCAAGAAGGGTGTAATCTGTTTGAGCTAGAACAATTGTTGCTGATGATAATGAACAGAGAACAATAATTATTAAAAAAGTTTTTTTCATTGATTTTCAAATTGTACCAAGAAACTTTTATTAGCTCTTTGGGTGATTTCCTTTGTGTTTGAGAAATTAACCCCAATTTTTGATGAACCGGAAACATTTTCTGGAATGCGATAAGTAGCAGAGTTAGCACTTCCTGTAGTCTTGCCATTAGTTTCCCATCTGTAATTCAAAACATTATCAACACGACCTAAGGCACTCACAAAAAGCGGAAACATAGAAAAGGTAACTTCTTGCCCCTGAATGTCATATATCTCACCGACCTCCTTATGAAACATAAATCCATATAAAGGATTACTCTCGTAAACAGCAAGAGCGGGTGTTATTGGAACAATTAAGGTGGAAGTTTTTGCTAAAACATTCCCTGAGCCGGAAACAATAGCAACTTCAATAGTTTGTGGTCTGGATAAAATTGAATCCACAAAGGATAAATAATTTCTACCAATCCCATTGATATTACCCAGCACAGTACCGTTTTTTGTCCACTTATAGTTTAGATTAGCCGTATTACCGAGGCCCTGGGGAATAGCGACAAGGGTGACTCGAGACTGCTTAGACCAGAAAGTTTTTCCTTGGTAGAAAGGGGGCGTGTACACCTCCCCTTGCCAGAGAATATCAACACTTTGAGCGTGTGCAGAGCTAACTAACGACAAATAACTAACAACTAACAACAAAATAAAAATTCTAATCAATTTACCAGTTGTCGGTTGTCGGTTGTCGGTTGTCGGTCTAATACTCATTTCTTTATTATATCTAATTTAGGAGCTTTTTTCTTAGCGTTGGAGTTACGGATTAAAAGAACGACCGCCAAAGTCCATGCTGGTAAAATGTTTAGAAGAGGGGTGAGTTCGATAAGGAAACCGCCAGCTAAATATCCAGCCCGCTTGGGATTAACGAAATTAATATTATTTATCTTAAACCAGAGGTAGAAAGTCAGAGAGGCAAAGATGCTAATTAAAATAGATAAAATTTGTCCTACAACAGGAATAATTTGAATGAGAAGCTGAAGTCCGTCGAAAAAAATTGCGACCGCTACCATAAGAGCTTTTGTCGCCTCGCTTAATCTCTTTTTTTCTTCCACCATTACTAATTATTATTTTCAGCCTCTTCTAATTCTTTCCTACTAGCCTCGTAAGCAACCTCTTTGTCTTCTTCTGCTTCATGTTTAGCTTTCTTGATAGCGAGGACTTGTGACGGATCAGAAGTGATGATTTGGTCCTCTGTATAAGAAGCAATGTTTTTTATGGCCACATGCTTGAGTCCCGCAAAGAATATCCCCTCCCCCTTATCCGATTCCAGTAAAAGAAACTTTTCCTCATCTGTGAGATTAAAAGTTTTTTGAAGTTCATCTATGGTGGTTGGGGACTGTTTCAATAGAATCTGGATAGAAGAGTTAGTGATGATGGGCAGACCATAAGGAGATTTCAGGAAGTCTCCCACGTCTTGAGTAAT
>PCVB01000013.1:15333-18019 GCA_002787855.1 Candidatus Zambryskibacteria bacterium CG11_big_fil_rev_8_21_14_0_20_42_18
ACGAGACCCATAAGGAAGGAGGCGGTGTCTTCAGACTTCATCATCCACCAGGCCTCATCGATAACCAAAAGTCTTTTCTTCAACTCCTTTCTAATAGCATTCCAAATATAGTGAGTCACAATATACATGGCGATAGGCTTGAGCTCGTCCTCCATGTCTCGTAGGGAGAAAACAACGAACTTTTTATTTATATCTACATTACTTGGTCTATTGATAAATCCAGCCCAAGTACCTTTAGTATATTTACTCAAGCGTTGGGCGAGAGATTCTCCCCCCTCCATGCCCGAGAGAACCATTTCAAAATCAGACATAAGAGGCGGTTCAATAGTGCTGAAATCAGATTCGACCGTAATATCTTTTAGAGCATAAGTTTCAGTAATGGCCCTGTCTATGATGGCATCTTCCTCGGCAGTTAACCCCCCCATCATAAGACGGAAAAGACCCACAAGATTAATAATATTTGACCTAAGGACATTGGCGGCACTCTCGTCTGGCGCAGGTACAGGCAAGTCAAACGGATTGATGTGGTGTTCAGAGTTTAGAGAGATTTTGAAATACCTTCCTCCGGTAGCTTCTGCCATAAACTCATATTCTCGTTCTGGATCTATCACTATAACTTCTGTATCAAACATTAAGGTGCGCAAGATTTCTAGTTTTGCCGCATAAGATTTGCCTGCGCCAGCTTTAGCAAAGGTGACCGAGTTGTAGTTCTCAAGTGAGAAACGGTCGAAGAGAACTAGAGACGAGTTGTGTCTATTGATGCCATAGAGAATTCCTTTATCAGAAGTGAGATCGAAGGAAGTGAATGGAAAGAGCGAAGAAAGAGGCGATGAGTTTAATTTAGAGTGCACATTTAAAAGGTCGTTACCTAAAGGAAGGGTGCTTTTATATCCTTGTTCTTGTTGGAATAAGGCTGGCTTGATGTAGACCAGTTTGGCATCAAGTATTGATTTGATCTCCGATTCCGCCTTATCAAGTTCTAAGTTGCTATCTCCGTAAAGAGTGATGTATAGGCCCACATCGAAGAGCTTCTCTTGGGCTTGTTGGAGTTGGTCCCGAAGATTCTCTAAGTCTTGGTAGGCGACATCAAGCATGGGGTCACGGACTAGACCCTTCTCCTCTCTGCCGTGGATCTGGCTTTGGACTTCGGCCACTTTTCTCTGGAATTGGTGCAGGATTTTTGAAGTTTCTATAGGGTGAATAAAGATGGAGATATCAAAAACTTTATCCATATTGATGATGGGTGAGAACCAGTCTTCAGAAAGAAAGCGGGGGTATGAGATTACAAAAAAGCTTCGTAATATTTTCTCACCCAGATTAATTTCTTTCGGACTAATCTTGAGCGCTGAAGGAGCGATAATATCTTTGAGCTCAAGTACCCCTGCCTCGAAGATTTCTTGGGGCAAGATAGATGAAATGTCTGGTTTCTTCTCTTTTTTCTTAAATAATGAGCCAAAGATTGTCATATTTTTATAATTTAATAGGCTTTTCTGTCTCCCCGGGGTTAAAGGCTTTGTAGAAAAGCTCTATCACCTCTTCTGTGCCGAGTCGAGCCACGCGTATACCAGAGCGAATAAGTCCTTGTTCTACCACTAACAGGCGCTCTTCAAGCTGGCTACGGTTCTCACCAAACTCCCCCTCTTTACCTTTGGCTTTCTCTCTTTTGGTACCAAGCCCCAATCGTGATGTTATCTCATTGGATGCACCTGTAGATAATATGGCTGGGCTATAAGGCACTACAAGAAAAAAGTTTTTTGTCATAATGTTTGTATTCTCGGTAAAATTCTTTATGAACTCAATATATTCTCTCACTTGTATTCTCATGAGTTCATTGGTCTGATTTTTCTCTCGTTCCTCCAGGAGGGCAATATATGGACGGATATCAAGTTTGCGAGATTGGGTCACTATTTCAATAGAAAAGTCTAGGGAATTGAGAAAATCTTGGAATTGGTAGAGGATGGCTTGCTTCTCGTCACTTGATTTTAAGGAAAAGTTTATAGAAGAACAGAGAAGGACCGCCCGCATGCTATTGTCTTTGAGAATAATGACCCCATCGCGCACTTCTTTGATAGGAACAAATTCTTGAGTAGCATTCGTTGTCGGAGACATAATATTATTATAACCTACAACTGTTTAGATTCAGAATCATCTGTAGTGGGATTCTCTGACTCTTTAATATCTAGACTCCAAGTAAGTTCTTTGAGTTTGGATTCGGAAAGTTTCGGCACATATATTTGCTCAAGTGGTTTTCCTTCATCCGTTGTCTGTTGTCTATTGTCGGTTGTTTTGTCGATCTTCTTCCAAAGATAAAGCTTGTCGGTGAGCATATATTTTACAAAAGCTTCTGCGACCCCGATGAAGGGTTTGCCGTTGACCTTATAGAATGCCAGAGCCAAGGCAAAGAGGACTATTGGTAGAGAAATAAGAAATGCTAAAAACTTCGGTAGAAGAAGGAAGAGAACAGCAGATGCTCCAACTCCACCCGCAACATAAATAAACTGCTTGAAAGTTAAGGGCCCGAAAAGCTTGTCCTCAACCTCGATAAATTGTGGGACTTGAAATCTCATTTTAGCGCTTCTCTATAAGGATCTTGGCCATCCGGATACCTATAATCTGGAAGACTTACTTTCTCTGCTTTGGGCTGTTCTTGATTTATTGTCGGTTCACTATGTGGCACATCGTGCGC
>PCVB01000029.1 GCA_002787855.1 Candidatus Zambryskibacteria bacterium CG11_big_fil_rev_8_21_14_0_20_42_18
TAAATAACCTACAATTAACAACCGACAATGGGAGCCAAAGATTCAAATTTAATGGAAAAAGTAATCTCGCTTTGCAAAAGGCGTGGGTTTATTTATCCAGGTTCAGAGATATATGGTGGACTTTCCGGAATCTATGATTATGGCCCACTGGGGACGGAGCTTCGCCATAATATCAAACAGTATTTTTGGAATAAGTTTATAGCCGAAAGGGAGGATGTATATGGAATGAGTGCCGCAATTTTAATGCCAGCACGCGTGTGGGAGGCGTCAGGCCACACGGAACTTTTTACTGATCCATTAGTTGAATGCAAAATTTGCCATGAACGAATTAGGGCAGATCAACCAGAAGCTATTGCTGATCATGAAGCAGGGCATAAGAAGGAAAAAGTTGAATGGACCGAACCAGTTAAATTTAATCTGTTGGTTGAAACAAAACTAGGTGCGTCAGAAAAATCTAAAATCGATGTGAACTTGCGAGGAGAAATTACTCAAGGTGTACATGTAAATTTTAAAAATGTTTTAGACTCAATGCATCCAAAAATTCCTTTTGGTATCGGTCAGATTGGTAAAGCTTTTAGAAATGAAATAACGCCGAGAGACTTTTTATTTAGACAAAGGGAGTTTGAGCAAATGGAATTACAATTCTATGTCGAGCCTAAGGAGGAAGAAGGAAATAAATGGTTTGAATATTGGAAACAGTTTGCTTGGGATTGGTATCTAGGTCTTGGTTTCAAAAAAGAAAGTCTCAGACTTAGACAGCACGCTTCTGATGAAAGGGCTCACTATGCAAAAGATGCTTGGGACATTGAGTTTAATACTCCTATGGGCTGGAAAGAAGCGTGGGGTATTCACCACAGAGCTGATTGGGACTTAAAGCGTCATAGCGAATACTCAAATGTAGATTTGTCATACTTTGACGAAGAAAGAAAGGATAGATTTATTCCCTGGGATATCGAGTGTTCTGGGGGGGTTGATCGAGCGGTTTTATTTGTTTTACTCGAAGCATACACAGAAGATGAGCTTGGAGGTGAACCGAGAACTTATTTAAAACTTGCGAAAAATATTGCGCCAGTTCGCGCGGCCGTATTCCCGCTTCTTAAAAATAAACCAGAATTAGTTAAAAAAGCGCGTGAAGTTTATGAGAGCTTAAAGCTAGAAGCTAGAACCAAGAGCCTCGCCCCTATAGTGTTTGATGATAATGGCAATATTGGCAAGCGCTACAGAAGACAAGATGAGATAGGTACTCCTTACTGCATTACTATAGATTTTGATACTCTTGACCCTTCGACAAGCTCAGGGCAAGAGACTGTCACGGTGCGCGACCGAGACAGCGGGGAACAGAAACGGGTAAAGATTTCTGATTTGAAAGTCTCCATCATTTAAGGTATTCTATCTTTCTAATGAATTTCAAGAAAACTACACTTTCTAATGGATTAAGAGTTATCACTGTCCCTACCAAGGGGAATCCGGCAGTGATGGTTTTGGTTATGGTTGAGACCGGCTCTAACTATGAGACAAAAGCGCAAAACGGCCTCTCGCATTTTCTGGAGCATATGTGTTTTAAGGGCACTTTAAAGAGGCCAGGGGAAGGTGATATTCCAAAAGAACTAGATTCTTTGGGGGCGCAAAATAACGCTTTCACATCCAATGAGATGACCGGTTATTATGCCAAAGCGTCCAAAAAACACTTCTCAAAACTTTTTGATATTGTTTCTGATCTCTATCTAAATCCAACATTACCAAAGAGAGATATTGAAAAAGAGGGTGGCGTCGTATTAGAAGAGTTGAGCATGTATGAAGATAAGCCGGAGCGGACTGTGTGGGACATTCTGGCTAAATTGATGTATGGCGATGTGCCAGCAGGACGTAGCATCATCGGTACGCGCAAAAATATCAAAAGTTTTACTCGCGCTGATTTTGTTAATTATCGTAACAAGCATTACGTTGCCCCTGCCACTATTGTTATTGTGGCCGGTGATGTTAAAGAGTTGCAGGTGATAGGGGAGGTAAGGAAAAATTTTAAAAATATATCTACAAAGAGAAAATCGACAAAACCAAAAGTTGTAGAAAAACAAAAATCACCCAGACTGCTCATCCAGCAAAAGAAAACCAACCAAAATCATATGGTTATGGCTTTCCGCACCTTTAATGCTAGGGATAGAAGAATTCCTGCTCTAATTGTTTTGTCCGAGATTTTAGGAAAAGGTATGTCCTCCCGCCTCTTCTACAAATTACGCGATGAGATGGGGGTTTGCTATTACGTCCGAGCCGACCACAACCAAGCCACAAATTACGGGACCTTTACCATTGCTGTGGGGGCAAATGTTTCTCGCACTGAAGAGGTTGTGGGAGTTCTTTTGGAGGAATGTAAAAAACTGACTGAAACCCTTGTTTCCGAAGAGGAACTACAGAAAGTTAAAGAGCACCATGTCGGGAATTTGCATATGAGTTTGGAAACAACAGATGCTATGGCCGAGTTTTATGCAGGTCAGGAAATAATTTTTAGGAAGCTCAAGACACCTCAAGAACTTGAAAAAGAGATTCGTAAAGTGACGGCGGGAGACGTCATGAAGGTAGCTAAAGATATCTTTAGAAACGACAGACTAAATCTAGCTATTGTCGGTGATGTTTCTCGTCAAAAAGCGATCAAAAAGGCCCTTTCATTTAAATAATGTTATTATAATTTCATGAATAATACTGGGAAATTAGATATAACTATCAATAGTTGGGTACGAGCCCTATTTGTATTAATCATATTTTACGCCCTGTTTCTGATAAAAGAATTTGTTTTGGTTATTATCGTTTCGGTTGTTATCGCTTCAGCCATAGAGCCAGTCGTTGTGTGGACTAAGAAAAGGAAAATCCCCCGTCTTCCCGTAGTGCTTCTGGTCTATTTTTTCTTGGCAGTTATATTTGCCGGGCTCTTCTATTTTCTCGTTCTTCCGCTTGTTGGTGACATTTCAGACTTTGTCAGAACGCTGACCATATACTTTAATTCGCTCACAAGTGGTGGGATTCTTTCCGATATGTTTAGAACCCAAAACTTGTTTACAGGTTTCGACACCCCCATTTTAGTTAGGGAGTTAAGTACGCACTTAAATTCTTTAGCGAACTTTCTCTCTAACGGTGTTTTCTCAAGCCTCTCCACAATCTTTGGCGGAATTCTAAACTTTGTTCTCATATTGGTTCTGTCTTTCTATCTAGTGGTGCAAGATGATGGTGTCAGCAAGTTTTTGAAAACGATTACTCCATTAAAACACGAGCAATACATAGTTGATTTGTGGAGACGTTCACAAATCAAGATTGGACTTTGGATGCAGGGGCAACTTATTTCGTCCGCTTTAGTGATGATACTTGTTTATATTGGTCTCTTGTTTATAGGTATTCCAAATGCTTTGTTGCTTGCAGTTCTTGCGGGGATATTTGAACTCATACCACTTTTCGGTGCCACTTTGGCAGCAATACCCGCTATATTTATTGCATACATATCAGGCGGTATAACTATTGCTCTCATTGTGGTGGGGCTTTACATTCTTATCCAGCAGTTGGAAGGTAATCTCATCTATCCTCTGGTAGTTAAGAAAATGGTTGGTGTACCGCCAATTATATCAATTATGGCCTTGGTTATCGGGGGAACTCTGGCAGGCTTTCTTGGAGTGCTTATATCGGTGCCAGTGGCAGCTGTGATTATGGAACTTGTCGCCGACTTTGATGCTCGTAAACTTGCTCAAGTGTCAAAAGATAGTTCTGCTTAGTATTATTTATGTCCCAAAACAAAAGTTTTTATATCACTACGACGCTACCCTACGTCAACGCAGAACCGCATATCGGTTTTGCTTTAGAAATTTTGCAAGCGGACGTATTGGCAAGATGGAAGCAGTGGGAGTTGGGAGATGGTAATGTATTTTTTAATACAGGCACGGATGAGCATGGCCAAAAGATTTTTGAAGCGGCAACAAGAACTGGAGAAAAAGTAGAGTCATATGTTGAAAAATACGCTCAGGAGTTTAAAAAACTGAAAGAAATTCTTGGTTTATCGGACAACCTAAGGTTCATCCGTACCACTGATGAACGTCATATCAGGGCTGCGCAAGAATTGTGGCACAAATGTAAAAAAGATATTTATAAGAAGGAATTTGAAGGACTTTATTGTGTGGGATGCGAGAGATTTCTAACTCAAAGAGATCTAGTAAATGGAAAATGTTCTATTCATAATACTGAGCCACAGTTATTGAGAGAAAAAAATTGGTTCTTCAGATTTAGTAAATATGAAAAAGAACTCCTCAAATATTTGGAAGATCCAAAAGTTATTATCCCAGACTGGCGCAGAGCAGAGGCGATAAACTTTGTGAAAGAGGGACTAGAAGATTTCAGTATCTCAAGAGACAAGAGTCGTTTAACTTGGGGCATTCCAGTCCCCAACGACGATACACAAGTAATTTATGTCTGGTTTGATGCTTTGACTAGTTATATCTCCACTCTAGGTTGGCCTGATGAAAAAGGAGACTTTAAAAAATTTTGGCAAGAAGGACACACGCTACAATTGGCGGGGAAGGATCAGGTAAGATTTCAGTCTCTTATGTGGCAAGCAATGTTAATGTCTGCAGGTATTAAGAATACTGACCAGGTTTTTTATCATGGGTTTATAAATTCCGGCGGACAGAAGATGAGTAAGTCGTTGGGCAATGTTATAAATCCTTACGATATGGTTAAAAAATATGGCACAGATGCAACCCGTTATCTTTTATTACGCCATGTGCATTCCACAGAAGATACTGATGTTACTTGGGGGAGATTGGACGAGTGGTACGAAGCCGGATTAGTAAACGGTCTTGGTAATCTAGTGTCTCGCATTATGAAATTGGCCGAAGATAATATCGATGAAACTACTGACTGGGATACCCATGGTTACAATTTCTCTGGATATACTAAGGAAAAACTAGACGAATACAGAGAGGACCTAGTGATGGATTATATATGGAGCAAAATCGCTGAACTAGATAAAAAAATTCAGGACAAAAAACCTTGGGAAACAAAAGATAAAAAAGTTATCACTGATTTGGTAGAAGAATTAGGTCAGATTGCATATAACCTTAAGTCTTTTATGCCTAAAACTTCCGAAAAGATTATAGAATCTATAAAAGTAAATAAAAAACCAGAAAATCTTTTCCCACGCCAAGATTAGTTCAATTAGCTCACTATAAATAAATAATGCCAAAATATTTTGATATCCACTCTCACCTGAATTCTTCTCACTATCAAAATGACCTTGAGGAGGTTACAGGAAGACTAAGAGAAACAGAGACTTATACGATAGTGGTGGGAACGGATTTAGAATCTTCTACCAGAGCGGTTGAATTGGCAGATAAATACCAAGAAATCTATGCTTCCGTGGGAATTCATCCAGTGGACGATTCTGATAAAAATAGCGATATATCGCTATTTTCTGAATTAGTTAAACATCCGAAAGTTGTGGCAATAGGGGAGTGCGGTATGGATTTCTTCCACGCCGATAAACAAGCTGACCTTGAGAGGCAGAAGAAACTTTTTTTAGAGCAGATAGATTTTGCTATCTCTCATGACAAACCTCTCATGCTTCATGTTCGTGATGCTTATGAAGAAGTTCTTGCCATCCTAGGACCATTAAAAAAAATTCACGGACCGAAACTTCTGGGCAATGTTCATTTCTTTGCCAGTGGTATCGATGTCGCAAGAAGATTTTTTGATATTGGATTCACCATTTCTTTTACTGGAGTGGTGACATTCACCCATGACTATGATGAGGTTATAAAATCAGCCCCACTTGACAAGATTATGTCGGAAACTGACTCGCCCTATGTCACCCCCGTACCCAATAGGGGCAAACGTAACGAGCCTTCTTATGTGGCTGGGGTTGTCAAAAAAATTGCAGAGATTAGAGGGGAAGACGAAGAGACAGTTAGGACGGCCCTTGTCAATAATGCGCTTTCTATGATAGGCTAGTTCAACTTATGAGAAATAAAGAAGCTAACAGGGAAGGGTTCACTGTCTACGAACTGGGCTATTTAATCTTGCCTAGTATTCCAGAAGATAGGCTGGGTGATGTCGTGTCTCTGATTAGAAATGTTATTACCGCACAAGAGGGTATTGAGATTGATGCTGAAGCCCCTATCAAACAGGATTTAGCTTACTCTATGACTAAGATCATAGGCGCCAGCCGATATGTGGTCTCCGATGCCTATCTTGGTTGGATTAAGTTTGAAGTAGAGCCAGCTAAAATTGGCGCCATCAAAGATGGGGTAGAGAAAATGGGTGAAGTGTTGAGATTTCTTTTAATCAAGGCGCCTCGCGAGACGACCTTTACTTTGGCCAAGGCCGCCAAGGCCAGGGAAGTAGTTGAAGAAAGGCCAGAGCCCACTACTGTTCCTGTTGAAGAAGCAGTGATAAACTAAATCTATGTATTACAATCGCGCTATTATTGTTGGCAACTTGACTCGTGACCCAGAGCTTCGGGCTCTTCCTTCTGGCGTGCAAATAGCCACCATCGGCGTGGCCACGAATCGGGTTTGGAAAGATAAGAACGGTGCCAAACAAGAATCGACTGATTATCACAATGTGGTTGTCTTTGGTAGGCAGGCGGAAACTTCTGCGCAATATTTACGAAAGGGTGCTTCTGTTTTGGTAGAAGGTAGAATGCAGACTCGAAGTTGGGACGCCGCCGATGGCACCAAGAAATATCGTACCGAAGTAGTTGCCGATAGGATTCAATTTGGTCCTAGACGTGATAGTACTGCTCCGGCCACTGCCCCCAGCGATGCTAAAGAAGACCAGTCCGCGCAGGCCGGTGCTCAAGAATCTCCAGCTATCGACACCATTGACTATCCAGAAGCCAACGTTAATCCTGACGATATTCCATTTTAACATGAGAAAACAAAACTATTTCAAAGAAAATAAAATTGAGCATATCGACTATAAAGATGTTGATACCCTCAAGAAGTTTTTGACTTCCCACTCTCGTATTCAATCTCGTAAGCGTTCTAGTGTTCCTTCAAAGTTTGAACGCCAACTTGCTCTAGCTATCAAGAGAGCTCGTTTCTTGGGCCTTCTCCCATACGTGTCCCGATAAAAGAGGGGCGTGTCCCACTAAGTAGGTTATAATTTAATAGTGCGTATACCATACTTTATTCAAGGCGCGCTTTTCGGCCCAGCACTAATTGGGCTGACACTTATGTTGAAAGTAATATGTCCTGCGTCCGCCGATGCGGGATGTTTCGCCGATAATCTTGCTGTCCCTATTTTCCTACCCCTGATCTTTGTTTACAATGTTGTTGATGAAAATTTAGTTATGATCCATGAACTATGGTTCCTGCTTCTTTACTGGAGTTTTGTCGGTCTCCTGATTGGTTTTATATTCGATCTGCGTAATCGCCGGTCTCTGTATTAACTCGTATTATATCTCCTTCTTTGATAAACATAGGCACCTGAAGCTCAATTCCGGTCTCCAGTTTAACTGTCTTAGTCGCCCCTTGTGCCGTGTTGCCTTTTGTCGCAGGATGAGACTCCGTAACTTTTAAATCCATTTTAACAGGCAAATTAAGCCCGATTATTTTAGCTTGCCCTGAAGGATTTGAAGGGTCATTGAAAAGCATGGCGGTAACCAAGATATTTGGCTTAAGAAATTTGGCCCCAACCCCGATAATTTCTTCAGTCAACTCAAAACGCTTAGATAAATCATCGGCGTTGGCGAACCAGTATTCTCCCTTGTTTGTGTATAAATACTTAACCTCCTTTTTATCAATCTCTGCCTCTCGAACTTTGTCGGAGACGTGAAAAGAGTGTTCCACTATCCTTCCAGTCAAAAGACTTCTTAATTTAGTGGCGTTAACAGGTTTTCTCTGTTGTTTACGAAAGACGTGCGAGCTCACAACTTCGAAGGGCTCGTTTTCAAAAACAATATACTTCTTTTCTTTTATTTCACTGTATTCGAGCATAGGAGCCCTATTCTACTCACCTTTCAGTTTTTGTCGAATATCTTTGAGTATTTGGTCAGAAACTTTTTTGTTCTCGCGCAAGAATGTTCTGGTTGCATCGTAGCCGACTGCGAGTTTTTCACCATTGAATTTGTATGTACTACCGGATTTCTGCACGAGGCCAAATTTTTCTCCTAAGGCGATGAGCTCTCCTTCTCGCGAGATACCTTCGTTATACATCAAGTCAAATTCTGTTTGTCGGAAGGGGGCCGCTACCTTGTTCTTCACCACTTTAACGCGAGTGCGCCCGCCCATAACCTCATCTCCTTTTTTGATTTGAGCGATGCGACGGATATCAAGTCGTACAGAGGTATAAAATTTCAAAGCCTTGCCTCCCGGAGTTGTTTCTGGGTTACCGAACATCACTCCTATCTGCATGCGGATTTGGTTTATGAAGATAACAATAGTTTTAGACTTAGCAACTATGGCGGTGAGTTTGCGTAGGGCCTGACTCATTAAGCGAGCCTGTTTGCCCACATGGTAAGCGCCCATATCACCCTCAATCTCGTCTTTGGGGGTAAGAGCTGCGACAGAGTCTATGACGATGACATCAAGTTTCCCTGAACGCACTAGAGAATCAACAATCTCAAGGGCCTGCTCGCCAGTATCTGGTTGAGAGATCAGGAGTTCGTCAATTTTTACTCCGAGACGTTTAGAATACTCTGGGTCCATAGCATGTTCAGCGTCTATAAAGGCACAGATCCCCCCTAACTTTTGCGCTTCCGCGATAACATGTAGAGACAGTGTTGTTTTACCGGAAGATTCTGGCCCAAAAATTTCTATGATTCTACCTCTTGGAAGGCCTCCAACCCCAAGCGCCGCATCGAGCCCAATAGAACCGGTTGAGATGGCATCTATCCCAACCTTAGGTTTATCACCCAGTTTCATAATCGAATCTTCTCCAAACTTCACTCTTATTGCATCTAGAGTTGAGTCTATATTTTTCCCGCTTTCTGTTTTGACGGACGTATTTTTTGTTTTTGCCATTTTTATTTTAGAAATATTTCTACACTTTTTGCTGTTTCTCGGCCGAAGCGGTCACGGGCCTTTACGGTTATTATACTGATACCGCTTGAGACTATCAATTCTTCGCTCCAGTTGCCTTTTTCATCAGTAAATATTTGGTGGTCGTTTAAGGTAATCCAGGCAACATTCTTTGCTCTTCCTGTCATCGTTAGCAATGACTCGCCGAGAGTCTCCCCATTTTGCGGAGTACTAATCCAAATCCTTGGTCCAAGGATAAGGAAACGCGCTTCCCATAGAGAGTAGGATACCAACAAGATAAGCAAGGCGAATATTAAAGTATATTTGGGCTTAATCTCGACCGAGGTTATTTTCATAGAGTCTTATTCTCCTCGATTTCTTTGCGAGAAACTTCTCCTGTGCTTCCGGTATCACCATTTGTCCAGTCTTCCGGAGATTTCTCGCTAGAGTCGATAATCTCTCTGGGTTTGGCTCCAGAACCAGCCCCCACCACTCCGCGTTCTTCCAGCATATCCATCAGACGAGCCGCGCGCGCATAACCAATACGCAGTTTACGCTGGAGAAAAGAAGTGGAGGCTTTACCTGCATGAATAACAGTTTCCTTAGCTTCCTCGTAGAGCTCGTCATCGTCTCCATCATACGAATCTTCTTCTCCTAGAGTCGCGGAGAAAATTGGGTTTCCTGCCCCGAGCGTAGTCGATGGGTCACCAGAGAAATTAATTTCACTTTGGAGCTCATCAACGTAGGCGTTACTTAAATACTTAGTAACACCCTTAACTTCTTTTTCTGAAATGTAGGCCGACTGGATACGTAGTGGTTTAGACATCTCACCAGACATAAAGAGCATATCACCGGCGCCAAGCAACTTCTCCGCCCCTGATGTATCGAGGATAGTACGTGAATCTATTTGTGATGAGACTTGCAGAGCTATACGAGCCGGGATGTTGGCTTTGATTAATCCTGTGATGATGTTGACCGATGGTCTTTGAGTAGAGAGGACCAAGTGGATTCCAACAGCGCGACTCATTTGAGCCAGACGCACCACCGCCGCTTCAAGTTCTCTAGGATAAGACTGCATTAGGTCGGCCAGCTCGTCAATTATAATCACGATATAAGGCATCAGGGTGCTGTCTTTAGTGCTTTGGTGATAAGAATCAATATCTCGAGCGCTACTTTTCTCAAGAATATCGTAACGACGCTCCATCTCCTTGGCCGCCCATTTAAGAGCAAGAATCGCTTTCTTAGGTTCGGTTATCACAGGGGTAAGTAGGTGCGGTATGCTATTGTACATCGTCAACTCAACACGCTTTGGGTCAATCATTATAAATTTCAGATTCTCTGGAGGATTTCTGAAGAGTAGGGAAGTGACTATGGCATGAATGGTTACAGACTTTCCAGAACCGGTAGCGCCGGCTATCAAGATATGAGGCATTCTAGCGAGGTTTGCGAAGTGCGACCGACCGGCGATATCTCGGCCTAATGAAAACAAAAGGGCTAAGGAACTTCTCGTGTACTCCTCGTCAGAAAGTAGGGAAGCTAGTCCAACAGTTGATTTAAATGTGTTAGGCACCTCTATGCCAACGAGTGACTTGCCGGGTATTGGCGCCTCAATACGGACAGGATGCGCCGCTAGTGACAGCTCAAGGTTATTTTGAAGTCCAAGAATTTTCGAGAGCTTAACCCCTTCCGCCGGCTTAAGAGCATAGCGAGTGACAGAGGGACCAATTGAGATTTCATCCATCTCCACAACGATGCCGAAGTTTAAGAGAGTGCGTTTGATTAGATTGGCGTTAGCTTTGATATCTCCGACACCGGGTTTCCCCCGGTCTCCTTCTAGGAGAGAGAGTGGGGGAGGTACCCAGCGTTTACCACTCTTACGTCTTACCTCTGGTATGAATCCCTCATCATCGTTCCTATTTTTTTTAGTTGCTTGCCCTGAGCTTGTCGAAGGGTCGGTTGTCGGTTGTCGGTTGTTTTCAATTTTCTCCACAGCTTCATCGATAGCGGCATTTTCTACCGGAGCTAAGGTTGTTGTGGCCCCCTCTTTTCTTGAGAAAAGTTTTTTAATAAAAGAAATGGCGTCAAACTTTATAGAAGTATTAAAGATAACTAAGATGGAAGTTATGACTAGCGCGACAAGTATCACCACACTGAAGTAGACGTGGAAGAATGCGTCGAGGGGCTTAGATATGAGCTTGCCGACAATGCCGCCATCGTTTGAAAAAAGATTTACCAGACCAAGAGAGGAGAAGAAAAGCAGGATTGAACCCAAAGTTTGTGGCATAGCGAAGTTTCTCTCTTGTTCACGAAGAAATGATATCGCAAGCAAGAGGAAGACCACAGGTAGAAGATAGTAGCCGATTCCAAAAAGATAAGAGAGCCCAATGTAAACAATAGTTCCTGCTCGTCCAGCAAGATCAAATGCGCCAAGAAGAAGAAAAATAACTAGCACTATCGAGAATACGCCCAAGATGCCATTGGCAGTTTCTTGAGGGATAAAGTTGAAAAGGGATAGTCCATCTCTCTCTCGGTTACTGGATTTTTTCTTTCTATTTTTCGCCATAAATAATAAAAGTTATTTTTCTAATAATAACACGCTTCTAGTTGCGTTAAGGTGGCTTGCAAAATCTGTCTCTTAGACGCATAATGGACCTACTTGCAATAAAGGACAAAGTGTGCTAGAGTTAAAGGACACTTGCCCGACAATAAGGCGGGGTTTATAAAAGACATATAAATATAGCCATATGACAGAATACAATAACAAACCAGAAAAGCTTGCTTCCGCTATATATCTAATCACTAGTTTCTTTAGTGACCAAGAACCGCTTAAGTGGACCTTGCGTACTTTGGCATCTGACTTTGTATCTCTAACCGTGTCCTTGAATGGTAATTCGTTTAAAGAAAAAGAGGTTTTAGTTTCGGAAATACGCAATCTTGTTTTAAAGGTAGGCAAGCTATTTTCTGTGGCTAAAAATGCCGGCCTAATATCCACGGACAATCACGATCTTATGGAGGAGGAGCTAAACAAATATCTTGCTACTATTGGTCAATCTATAGATATTTCAGACTTACTAAAAATTGAATCACCCAAGCCTCAAGCAAGAGAGATAGAAGAAAATATAATTATAAAGGACAAAATTGAATACAAGGCTCCAGAAGGGAAATATCTAAAAGGATTTGGAGCTATTTCAGTAAAGAAAAACGGTAGACAGAGCATTATTATAGGCCTCTTAAAGCGTAAGAAAGAGATTATGATTAAGGATGTTTCCCCCCTAATCAATGGTTGTAGCGAAAAAACCATTCAAAGAGAGCTATCAGCCATGGTTCATACAGGTGTTCTAAGGAGAATTGGGGAAAAACGCTGGAGCCGTTATAGCCTCGCCCGTCCGTAGCTTTAGCGAAGGTGGGCCTTGCTTAAAGCCTAAAAATCCTGTAGTATATGGTTTACCCTGAGCTTGTCGAAGGGTTATCCCCAGTATATTTGATACTCGTAAGGATATCCTTTATAATCTATGGGTGTGAACATTATTAAGTTTGCTTGCTAACAAAGGCTTAATCCGTTGTTAGCAAATTAGTACCCGTGGCACGACTCATCAAATATTAGAACTTATTGGGAAGTGCTCACGCATTAGAAATAAAATTAACAAATGATAAAAAGTAAAATTACAAAGTTTGCTACTCTTGCAGTCGGCATGACTTTTGTCTTTGGCGTTATGGCTACACCAGCCGGCGCTCAGACAATTGCTGAACTCCAAGCGCAAATTAACGCGCTTATGGCACAGCTCGCCGCCCTTCAAGGTGGAACTGGTTCAACGAATACTGGTTCAGTTTTCCAATTCAACACTGACTTAACCGTTGGTGCCACTGGAGCTGCAGTTACCAGTCTTCAACAGTTTCTTGTAGGACAAGGTCACCTAGTTATGCCAGCTGGCGTATCTTATGGTTACTTTGGTCCTATTACTCGTGCGGCAGTTGCTTCATGGCAGGCAGCTAATGGCGTAGCACCAGCAGTCGGCTATTGGGGACCAATCTCCAGAGCTAAGGCTAACTCTATGACTACTCCTGTTTCCGGAACTCCAACCACCACAACTCCTGGTGTTGGTATCACCACCCCTGGTGTTGAAGGAACCATTACCGTTGAAGTCAATTCCACTCCGACAGGCGTTAAGCTTCGAGAAGGAGATGATATGAAAGCGGTAGCTGGTATTGAAATTGAGGCCAAGACCTCCGACATGAGAATTGAGAGAGTTAAGCTTGACCTTGATGCTGCAACTAGTGGTAACACTGACCAGCAGTTCTACAACAAGATTGCCTCTAAGGTTTACGTCTTGGACGGTTCCACCGTTCTTGGTTCAGTGGACCTTAACTCCAGTACTGTGGTTGAGGACGGCTCTGACCGTTTCATCACCATCTCTGGTCTTAGCTTCGTCATTCCCAAGGATACTATTAAAGTTTTGACGATTGCTCTTGACGCTAAGTCTAGCTGGGACTCCACCTTTGACGGAGACTCATGGACTGTTGGCGTTCCTGTTGACGGCGTTAGATCCGTTGACGGCGCTGGTGTCAACCAGTATGGTCCGGGCACAGCCTTCACCAGAAGCTTTACCTCTGAAGGAGAGCTCGTAGATGATGCCGAAATTACAGTGTCTAAGAACGTTAACTCTCCGAAAGTCTCGGAAGTTATTGCCTCTGACGGTACTGATGAGGATGAACTTGATGACCTTGAGTTACTCCGCTTCAACGTTAAGGCTGAAGACGACGATGTTGAAATCACTGACCTTATCGTTAATATCACTCGAGCTGGTTCTGGAACGGCTACCACCTCTACCCTCTACCTTGTAGATGGTTCAACTGTGGTTGGCAGTGAGAGTGCTACCGGCATCTCGTCCGTTGGCGGTGCTGTTACCTTCGATGACATTGACTATGTCATTTCAGAAGATACGACCAAGACCTTCAAGATTCTTGCTGACATTGATGATGCTAACGGTACCACTGTGACCTACAAGGCTGACATTCAGTCAACTGACTTCACCACGGAGAACTCCATCGGTGATGTCGCTTCGGTCTCTGGTTCCGCAACCGGTGACGTTATTACGGTTCGC
>PCVB01000019.1:0-13148 GCA_002787855.1 Candidatus Zambryskibacteria bacterium CG11_big_fil_rev_8_21_14_0_20_42_18
AAAATAGAAAAATTAAAAAAATAAAACGCGCCCTTGACCTTTTGGTCTCGGGCACGTCTCTCCTGTGTTATTTGTGCCTGATAAATCAGGCGAGAACCGGTTGAAATTTGAGTTCGTTGTTGTATTCAGGTTGACCATAGCTTGGGCAAGGACCAACCCAATTTCCGGCGCTGGCATGAATGTAAGCCTGGCGCATAACCTCAAAAGAGGTGCTCTTTGTTATGACGAGCATTTTTTCCCCGAAATTAACGACGACTTCCGTCTTTTTCTGGTGCTCGCCTCTGTCCTCATCTTCGGCTTCGGCAAAAAGCCTGGCTTGAGTAATAACACCCTCAAGGGAGGCTCCAGCTAACACCACTGCTGACCACACACCACAACACAATTTCCGTTTTTCACCCAGACAATCTTTCATTTCTAATCTCCCTGTCACATTTTTGTGACGTTTGTTGTTGTAAAAAAACTTCTCTTAGAATCAGGTACACTTTCCCCGTTCCTTCATTATCTTATCATACTTGAACCAAATTGTCAATGTAAAAATAAGTAGGTGTGGATAACGTGAGAATTAAGGTTGGAAGAGTTCTTCGGGTAAAAACTTCACTTGCGAGACTTCAGAAAACTGTTTGGCTGTAGCTTCAATTTGTGCCCATAAAATACCTGTTCGACAGGAACCACCAGTGGTTTTATTCTCCGGATCGGCAAAGGAGAGAGTGAGAGAACTGTTGTTAAGAGAGGCGCCTGTCAAACTAAATCCCGCAAGTGGAAACTCGGTATCAAGACCTCTATTTTTTTCTTGGAAAGTAAGCTGGCCTTGGAGTAAGAGTTTAACGGCGTCTTGGATAGGGGTGACTGTCAGAGGGATCTCCCTTTCAACTGCTTCTAGGCCTTTAGCCGAACAGAGGAGATTACCTGAAGCATCTTTATCATTGGATTCGTTGTAATAGTAGAGTTTTATAATCCTAGTTTGAGATAGATCTGTCTGGAAGCGCACTGGTATTCTCAATTCATCATCATGTTCCGAGAGGCCTGAAGGATTATCTTTCTGTAATACTAAAGTCCCTATCTGGCTAGCAGTTGGAGTGAAAAAAATCAGAGTAGTTTCAAAGGGTACAAACTCGGTGGTCATCCAGTTTACCTCGCCTGTGGCGGGGTCACCTTGAGCTTGGGCAATGCCCACTGCCAGTTCTTGACCTTCACCATCCAGTAGACGCACTGGAAAACTGGCTTCGAAATACCAATTGCCCCTGGCCTCACCCTTGACTACCAGAGGACTGCTAACAACTGCATTGGCGACTGGAGTAGTCACACGGATAAGATTGTCTTTGCCTGTCGGAGTAATAGTGTTTTTGTTTGAGTAGAGAAAGAGAGCTCCTAAAATAACTGCCACCACCGCGATGATAACGATGTAAAAAGATTTTTTCATATTATTGATTAAGTATTTTAATTTTGGCCCCAACTTTATTTAACCGACCTACAATATCTTCATAGCCGCGTTTAATGGCATAGACATTACGAAGAACAGATGTCCCATCTGCTCTCAACATCGCTACAAAAAGCATCACCGCTGGTCGCAGAGCTGGAGGGCAAATTATCTGCGCCCCTTTGAGTTTAGTTGGTCCTTCAATAAAAACTCTGTGCTGATCCGCCAGACGCACATTCGCCCCTAGTTTATTGAGTTCGGTGAAGAAGATAGCCCGGTCCTCCCACATCCAGTCATGGATAAGAGTAATTCCCTCGGCCTGTGTGGCAATGGGTACGAAGAAAGGTAAGTTGTCTGTATTGATACCCGGATACGGTTGAGCATGGATCTTGTCGTGAAGGGCATGAAGTTTGGAGGGCTTGAGAGTGAGGTCTACGAGTTTGGTGTAACCATTTTTAGAAAAATAAGTTTTCGATGCCTCATATTTAAGCCCCATCTTCTCTAATTTGAGTAACTCTACTTTCAAAAAGTCGATAGGCGCTCTCTTGACCACTAGTTTGGAACGCGTCAGTATCGCCGCGGTGATAAAGAGCATCGCTTCCACTGGATCCTCGCTGTTGTAGTACTCGATATCTTCATTTACATTTGGGTTACCTTTGATAATAAGCGTTTTGGTACCAATACCCTCTATCTCTATCCCTAGTTTCTTGAGGAAGTAGCAAACCTCGAGCACCATATAGTTTTGTTGGGCGAAGTCGATAACCGTTTTCTGCTCTAAAACTGCAGCGCGGAGGATAGCGTTAGTGGTACCAGTGTCTGACGCTTCATACATCACCACCTCACCTTTTATCTTCCTCTTGGTTGAGATTTCGTAGTGGTCTTCTTTCGTCACAATGTTTAATCCAAGATCTTCTAAAGCATAGCGATGCGCAGAGATAGTGCGCTCCCCCATCTTGCATCCACCAATGTGAGGCAGTTTAAATGATTTCAAATGTAGAGAGAGTGGACCAATGAGCAAGAGGGCAGAGCGAATTTTGCCTGTAGCTTTAGTATTGATACGCGAGGTAGAAAAAATTTTAGGAGGCTTTATGGTGAGAGTATGTTTACCAGTCCAAACTACTTTTATCCCAATACTTTTGAAAACTTCTATAAACCGATTGATCTCTTCGATACGAGGGATATTGTGTAAAGTAGTTTTACCTCTATTGACTAGAGCGGCAGCAAAAAGATGCGTCGCGCCATTTTTAGAAGCATTGGTAGTGATAGAACCAGAGAGTTTGTGTCCTCCTTCTATCTCGAAGTCGTCTCTCTCGTCCTGCCAATTCGCCATAGTCCGTACAATATATCATAGAGACCTCCTAAAAACCTTTAGCGTTCTTTACTTCTTTGTGCTAGAAGGACTAAAGCAAGTATCTGAAGAAGATGGTCATCGAGGAGCGGACTGTGCTCCGGTGGAAAAGCCGCCATGTAAATAAAGAGCATTATAAGACTACCGGCAAGAGCCCCCCAGACTACAAATCTATTGAAGAGAAGTGTAAGTCCAGTACCGAGAATACCGAGCATGAAGAGCCAGTCTATAATATTTACTCCGTAAAACCCTAGACCAACCATGCTTTGGAAAAAATCGGCAAATGGTCCGCGAGTACCGAAAGAGAGAAAACCAGCTGTGGGGGAAGCGCCATTTATCCATGCATCAGCGCTGTTTGTCGCGAAACCGAGACCAAACACTTTGTCGAAGAAAGGCCAAAGGAACATGCCACTCATGAATAAACGCAAAGTTACCCACGTAATTTTTTTTGTAATCATATGCATTTATTGTAACACTAGAGTGTGGTAGAATTCTAAGCAACATGTGGATTGGATACGCCATACTTTCAGCCATCTTCGCCTCCGCCGTTGCTATCCTCGGCAAAATTGGACTTAAAAATATTGACTCTACTCTCGCCACCACTATCCGTTCCGTCGTCATGGCCGTTTTCCTCATTGGCACCACACTCGCCTTACAGAAGTTTGCATTGATAAAAACTGTTGGTAACCAAGCCCTCACCTTTATTGTCTTCTCTGGCATTGCCGGCGCACTCTCATGGCTCTTCTACTTCCTTGCTCTTAAAAATGGCCCCGCCTCCGGTGTGGCGGCTCTGGACCGACTTAGTGTTGTCTTCGTCGTCGTACTGGCAGCAATGTTTCTCGGTGAAGGTCTCACTTTGAAATCTATCGCCGGTCTCGTTTTACTTGTCCTCGGCGCCCTTCTAATCGTTTTCAAATAATCGAGCTTTCCTCTCTACTCATATATTCTCAAGTTCGTTGCCAATAAATTCAGTTGCAGGAACCTTAACCACATCTACTTTTTTATTTTTAAATTGTAACCAAGCACCGACGCCGGCAAGAATAAGTACCGTGATAATAAGTAGAGAAGATTTAGTGTGTTTATGCATCGCCATCCATATAGTTCGTTAGATTATATCATGTAAGGCCTCAAGATAAATACAAATTCTATTGACAAGATAAATATTACCTATATAAATATAAATTATGATAAAACAAAAATTTTCTGGAAAAATTCTGATCATCGGATTCGGAAGTATCGGGCAAGGTTACCTTCCGATTCTACTCAGACATTTTGATGTGGCTAAAAAAAATATTACGATTGTCACCGGAGATAATCGCGGTGAAAAAATAGCAAAAAAATATGGTGTTCGTTTTATTATTGAACCGTTAAAAAGGGCGAATTACAAAAAGGCAATTTTGTCTCGTGTGGGACGAGGAGATTTCTTATTGAATCTCTCTGTTGATGTTTATTCCGTGGATGTAATTAAACTCTGTCAGAAAAACGGTATTCTCTACTTGGATACAGTAGTGGAATCCTGGAAGGGTTATTATACAGATAAAACTTTCTCTGTCTCGGAGCGTTCAAATTACAATCTAAGAGAACAAGCCCTTGCCTTACGTAAACTATCGTTAAAGGGCGAACGCCCTACTGCAGTAATAGCGCACGGGGCAAATCCTGGCTTAGTCTCTCACTTCGTCAAAGAAGCCTTGCTAAAAATTGCCAAAGATATTGGTAAGAAAGTAGCTGAACCTAGAACTCGAAAAGACTGGGCCAAACTTGCGCAGACACTTGGGGTCAAGGTTATCCACATTGCAGAACGAGACACCCAGAAAGAAAAAGAGCCCAAGAAGATAGATGAATTTTTAAACACTTGGTCAGTTGATGGGCTGTATTCTGAAGGACTTCAACCATCAGAGATGGGATGGGGTACACATGAGAAACGCTTGCCGGAGTTTGGTCGTGAACATAAATCTGGATGTAAAAGTGCTATTTATTTAGAGCAACCAGGATTTACCACACAAGTGCGTAGCTGGACACCGGTTTCTGGGCAACAATACGGATGGGTCATCACTCACCATGAGTCTATCTCTATTGCCGATTATCTAACCCTAAAAGATAAAAATAAAGTTCTCTACAGACCGACAGTGCATTATGCATATCATCCTTGTGACAGTGCGGTTCTTTCTCTCCTAGAGTCAGCAGAACGTGGAGGAAAACTTCCAAGCACTACGAGAGTTATCAGAGACAAGATAATGAAGGGGGGCGTCGACGAACTCGGAGTACTTCTCATGGGACATAAGAAAAATGCTTTGTGGTACGGTTCAAGCTTATCTATCGACAAGACACGCAAACTTACTCCTTATAACAATGCTACGAGCCTACAAGTTGTCGCCGGTCTACTTGGCGCCATGAGTTGGATAATGAAAAACCCGAATAGAGGCATCCTAGATGCAGAAGAAATCGATCACAGGTCTGTCATGAAGTCAGCAAGACCATACTTAGGAAAAATGCTTGCCCGATACACCAACTGGACTCCTCTCCAAGGACGAGGAGAACTCTTCCCAGAGAAACTTGATACTAAAGATCCTTGGCAGTTCGACAATTTCCTAGTTTAGGTATTGGGTGTAGAATAAATATTGGAAACCAGTATGAATTAACTACCAAAGCAGTCTCCCACATTTCTTTTTCATTAGCCCCCTGACTAGCCATAAGTTCCAAGAGACCCAGCATGCCCATGCCATGATTACAGTCTGGGAAATGCGTCGAGTTACCACAGCACGGCCTGTATATGCTCTTTGATACTTTCTCAACAAGCTCTTGTTGAGCCGGTGTTAAATCGAAAAACTGGTGACGACTATAATGATTCATAGCATCGCCTTGAGCCATGCTCCATCCTGCCGTTGAAGCAAATCGACCGGCACCACCGTATCTTTGGTCTGACATTTCACCCTCGATGAGAATCTCATTTTGGCTAGAGAGTCCTAAAGCCCAGAAGAGATTTAACAAGCATCATTTGGTTTCTCTATTTTAGTCGCAACAATTAGATAATTTTTCTGCTAATTCTTCTCTCGTCTTTGATTCTTCACTTTCGGAAGTCTCTTTGACTTGGAACAGAAGATGGGCAAGGACCATTAAGATAATTAATTCCATCACCACTACGCTCTTACTTATGTTAGTAAGAAGTAAATAAGCAATAGTCATTCCCCCAATCACCGCTAGAGCTTTGAGCGAAAGGCTTTTAATCCTGCTTGTGATGCCGATGACTGATCCGCCCATAAGAAGCGCTATGGGTAACATAAAGGTAAGAGGGTCTAGATACCCCCAAGCCACTCCGATAGAAAGTAGGAGCCAGAGCCCGCTTACACCTGCGCACAAAATACAGATAGAATATTTCATGTTTTTTTGCTTTAGATGAAGAGCACGAGAAGGCCCATAAGAATCATGGCAATCCCGGCCCACAGTCTTAGGCTCTGAATTTTTGTCCTTTTCCACTCCTGCATTTTTTCCACCACGAGTTCGTCAGAGGTAACCCAGAGAACAGCCACCAGAGGTATTACTAGAATAAGATTGTAGAGAATGAGATAAGAGAAACCAGAGAAATATGTCACTTGATCGCGCAGAAGTCCTATCACCATAAGGTACGGACCACCCATGCATGGGAATTGACAGAGGCCGACAAGAAGCCCCAAACCGAAGGCGGCCGTAAACGACGCCTTCTCCATGAGCTTACTCATCCATTTATGCGAGACGGTTGGCAACTTGAGTTTGATTGGGAAATTCGGAAAGAATCTGTTTAAAAGATTCAGTATGCCGAATGTAATCAAAAGTGTTGCCCCCAGTTTACCCATAAAGTGAGGTGTATTGAAGATGTGTAAGACCTTCAAAATACCCAAACCGATAAGAAGATAGGAAGCGAAGATACCTAGGATGTAGGTTCCCCCAATCTGGATAATCTTTTTTCTCGTCATTTGAAGACCAAAGAGAAAAGCAATGGTAATGAGCAGAATCGAGAACGAACACGGATGGACACTATCAAGAATTGCTGCTATGAGGACAAGTGGTAAGAGCCAACTACCTTGACCACTAGCACTCCACAATAGTTCGGATACAAGACTGCTCTGTTTTATAAGAGCAATACCCAGAATGACCACAGCAATGATCGAAAGTATGATAATTACTCTTTTCATACTCTTTAAGGTGTCACTACCGCCTTGATTTGGTATTCGAGCTTGCCACCAAGGTTATCTTCCAAGGTAACAACCCGATTAATGATTCCCACTCCTGCCGGTCCGTGAGCATTAGGATCGAAAACCACGCGTAAGTTTCTCGTCTCCCCCGCTTTAATTATCTCGTTGGCTTTCGGCACCGTACCGCCATGGCCGATCATGCCGAAGGGACCTTTTTCTTCGCCGTTAGACATTTCTAAGTACGCGCTCGTGCACATGCATGAGGTCGTAACTTTTTCAAGGGTAATGTCTTGATTGGTGTTATTTCTTAGCTCAAAGGTTTTTTCCACCAGAGCCCGAGCCATGCTGATTTCGCCGAAATCGTAAGAGGTTTCTAAGGCTGTCAGAGCATTGGTCGAAAGATTCGAGTTTGCACTCGGACTTACCAAGGTTCCACCTTGAATAGAGCTCCCCCACCACATTAAGCCTCCGACGACGAAAATGATGAGGAGGAGACTGATAATCGTTTTGTTTTTCATTGAATTTATTTGTTTAGAAGCACAGATAATAAGCCCCCACAAAAACAGAGACGGCACGAAAGAAAGGGAGACTTTCGGACGTGCTTGTTAGGCCGAAGGACTAAGTTCAAAAAGTGATAACCAAGCAATAAGCCAACGTTGAATTGAATTTAATCTAAACCTATATTCTTGAAGTCTTCTAGTAAGAAATTGATTATGTAAAAACAGATATTGGAAAAGATAACTGAAACTAAGTAAGGAAACGAACGCCAATAAAATTATTGAGAGAATGAAAATATTAAGAGGGACATTGGACAAAGACTGGATAGCCGAGATGTGATGCCCCACGACATTATTGATGCCTAAGGGGCATGAGGCGTTTAGCATGATGGAAAAAGCGCAATCGGTCTCTGGATGGGCTGGATTGTGCTCCAAGGCCTTTAAACCAAAAACGGCGATAAAAAGAAAGCTCGTGACTAGGAATGTTGATACAAATACTTTCATAGTTATTAATTCAATTTAATATTTTTTAATCTCAACGAATTCCCCACCACAGAAACACTCGAGAGAGCCATAGCCATGCCTGCAAAGACAGGGTTCAAGAGCCAACCAAAAAATGGATAGAATATTCCAGCTGCGATAGGAATACCAACAATGTTGTAAATAAACGCCCAGAATAAATTCTGTTTAACACCGCGCATTGTAATTTTGGAAAGCTTGATAGCTTTTGCCAGTTTAGAAATATCTCCACCAAGCAGAGTGATCCCAGCCGATTCTATGGCCACATCAGTGCCGGTACCCATGGCAATACCGACATCAGCTTGAGCCAACGCTGGTGCGTCATTGACTCCGTCACCGGCCATTGCCACAACCCTCCCTTGAGATTGAAGCTCTTTAATCTTGATTAGTTTATCCTGCGGTAAGACGTGGGCAACGACTTCATTAATACCAACGAGAGCGCCCATGTATCTGGCTGTTCTCTCATCATCTCCTGTAAGCATAATAACTTTGATACCAAGTTTATGAAGATTTTTGACCGCTTGTTTTGAATCCGCCTTGATCTCATCGGCGACCATGACAAACCCTAGAACCTTTTCTTTCGTTGCAAGAATGACTGGGGTTTTACCTTGCTCGGTAAACTCTTCAATTTTTAGCACATCTACGGCGACGCCGAGTTCATTCATAAGTTTCGCATTGCCGACAAAGTATTCTGTACTATTAATAATCCCTTTAAGCCCCTTGCCTTCAAGATTCTTAAATTCAGAAACCACTTCAAGATCAAGATTCTTTTCTTGAGCATAGTTGACTATGGCATGGGCGATAGGATGTTCAGATTTTTTTTCCAAAGAAGCGATAATTCCAACAAACTCGGGATCTTTGAGTTCCGATAAATTCTTTATATCTACCAGAGTTGGCTTACCTTTAGTAATCGTCCCGGTTTTATCAACAATAACGGTATTGACCTTGTGAAGTTTTTCAAGAGTGGCGGCATCTTTGATGAGAATACCCTCTTTAGCGCCCTTACCCACACCAACGATAATAGCCGTCGGCGTGGCCAGACCCATGGCGCACGGACAAGCAATCACCAAAATACTGACAAAAGAAACTAGACCAAATGATAAGGCTTGCGAAAATCCTAAGTATTGAGATCCGAATAAAAGCCACACGCCAAAGGTGACAAAAGCAATTACCAAAACAATAGGCACAAAAACGCTTGAGATCTTGTCTGCCAATGCCTGTATGGGAGCTTTAGTGCTTTGGGCGTCCTTAACCATTTTGATAATTTGGGCCAATAAAGTTTCTGATCCAACCTTGGTGGCCTTAAAGGTAAATGACCCTGAAGTGTTAATGGTGCCGGCGACTACACTGTCGCCCGCTTTTTTTCCTTTAGGCATCGGTTCGCCAGTGACTAAGGATTCGTCAAGGAAAGAAGACCCGTCAGTAATGATGCCGTCTACAGGAATCTTGGCCCCCGGTTTAATTACTATCAAATCTCCGTGTTTTACATCGTTGATAGAAATTTCCACTTCCTTTCCATCGCGAATTACTAAGGCTGTTTTGGCCTGTAGATTGAGAAGTTTCTCTATGGCATCTCCGGTCTTTATCTTGGAGCGTGCTTCTAGATATTTTCCAAGAGCGATAAAAGTGACAACCACTATAGTCACATCGTAATATTGATATTCGACATTTATAAAAGGTCTAAGCGCCTCTTCGAAAGCGGTGACTGCAAAGCTGTATAGAAAGGCGGCGACAGTGCCAATACCAATAAGTGTATCCATATTGGCCTTGCCGTAGCGCAAAAATCGATAAAATCCTAAAAGATAGGGTTTGCCCACCACGAAGAGTACATAAGTGGCCATGAGAGGCAAGAGATGTTGGAAGAATTGATCAAGGGTGTGACTCATCTCTGGAGTAAATCCGTATTGAGCAAAAATATCCCAACCCATAACAAACGCCGCAAAGACAGCAAGAGGGATGGCGGAAAGAACTTTTGTCCTCATATCTTTAACTTCTTGCAGTTTTTCATTTTTCGACTGGCCTAGCCCTAGATGACTAGCGTGTTCGTCTGCAGACATACCCATTTCTTCTGCGGATGACGTATCGAGAGAGTACCCGAGTTTCTCAATCTTTTGAGACAAGCTTTGGGGACTTGTTTTTTCCGGATCGAAAGATACTTTGGTAGTCTCGGTCACATAGTTTACTTCCACAGACTCGACCCCATCTGTTTTTTTGAAAGTTTTCTCAATAATACCGGCACAAGAGGCGCAATGCATTCCTTTTACTTTATAAATTTTGGGGGTACGCATAAATCTTATTTGCGCTTAAGTTTGTAAACTTTGAGAATTTCTCCGACGGCTTTACCTGGGGTGCCCCCCTTAATCTGCTCCACAACACAGTGAGAGAGATGACCTTCCATGAGCATATTTTCAACATTAGAGAGGCCCTGCTTCACGGCAGAACTTTGAGTTATCACGTCAATACAATATTTATCTTTCTCGAGCATTTCTTTCAGTCCCCTAACCTGGCCTTCGATAATTTGTAGACGACGAATCATCTTTGCCTTTTTTACGTTCATATTACTATCATACCCCCTAGGGGGTATTAAGTCAAGCTGTGGATAATTTAAACTTAGTTTTTATAACCCAAAGTACTTATCAAACTATTTCTCCAAATCCAGTATCTCGTCAATGCGAATTTGGGCGACAAACTCTGGCACGTGACTGACCAAGACCATGGCCCCTTCGTATTTACTAAGCGCTAGGGCGATGATAGGTAGATGGCGGAAGTTAATATGGTTCGTAGGCTCGTCGAGAATAAGTAACCCAGGCTTCTGTAGAACCAACTGGGCAAACGCCACTAATCCCTTCTGTCCTTCCGAGAGACTACCGATCGAACTTTTCATCAAATCAGAAGTGATAAGAAACCCCGCTGCCGTAGAGCGCATGGTCTCTTCAACCGGTTTCTCCATAGCCGAGATAAGAGAATCGTAAACTCTGTCTTCAAAATTTAATGTAGAAAAATCTTGTCTATAATATCCAACTTTAGTATTGGGAAGAATACTTAAACCCCTATCAATTCCCTTTGCCAATGTTTCTAGTAATGTGCTCTTGCCGATGCCATTGGGTCCACGGAGAAGTAAGTGATTGTTCTTGCGGAGCTTTATCATAGACTTTCTTTGAACCGGCTTGTGAGTCTTGAGATTGAGAGTGCTGAATTCTCGGATAGTAAGAATCTCGCCAGAGAGTCCTTCTTGAAAAGGTATAGTGAATGGGCGAATAGTCTTGTCCTCTCTCATTATGTCAACCTTACTTTCTTCCAACTCTTCTGCCTTCTCTCGCATCCGTCTTGCCACGAGGCGCATCCTGCCTCCCTTGTTGGCGAAGAAGTTCGCCTTGTCTTTATTCTCTTGAATCTCTTTGGCTAATTGAGCATTTTTCCTATTCTCTTTCTCTAAGCGAGCAATTATTTGTTCTGCCACATCAAGATAGTTTCCAACGTATTGCTCAACCTTCTTAGTAAAAACGTCTAGGTAAAGAACCCCATCGGTGAAAGCATTTAAGAATTCTGCATCGTGAGAAATGACGATAACCGTTTTTTTATAATCCTTTATAAATTTAGTGAGATGCTCGATACCCGCCTTGTCCAAATTATTAGTTGGCTCATCAAGTAGAAGTAAGTCCGGGTCTTGTATCAGAGCAGAAGCCAGTAGCAGTCGGGCTTGCTGACCGCCTGAGAAAGAGCTAATTAAGCGCCCGCCGACATCTTTCGCCCGCCTCAAATTTACGGCATCTAATACCGCCTCTATCTTTGGATCGATGTCATACACCTTCTCTACTGCCTTACCAGTCTTCGCTTTGTAAGATTCTTTAAAAGCTTTCTCAAAAAAATCTCTGACGGTCATACCGAGCTCCTCGCGTGGTATCACTTGTCGAGAGACACCGATAGTCAATCCGAAAGAGACGGATATTTTGCCAGATTCAGGTTTTAATTCTCTTGTAATAAGCCCAAAGATGGTACTCTTGCCAGCGCCATTCTGACCCATAATGGTTATCTTCGAATTCTCGCGCACAGAGAAATTTACCTCGCTTAAAATAGGTTTGTTCTGCTCGTACTCAAAGCTGACCTTCTCGAAACGGAGTATGGCCTCATTTTTAGACATAGACAATAGGTTAACATAAAACTAGACATAATATATGTGTTGTGGTTAGGTTCACAATGGATTCAACCCGAATTCGGCACATTACATCAACTTGGAGAAATGTATGTCTACAATAAGGTTTTTAGTCATTATGTTGTTAATAGCCATTTTAGGCTATAGCGTTTCGCCATACCCAACCGCGCCATCAGAAGTGAGCATGACAGGAAAAGAATTCGCCAGAGACGAAACGAGACTCTCTACAGAAAAAACATGTAACGAGCCTACCATCATCAACTCGGCCAAACTTTCTGATCTTTTGCCGGTGATAAATTCGATCAGGAGATGTGTCGAAGAAAGGGGGCACGCCACTGCTTATGTTTATGGTTCTGGCAGGGCGGTTGATGAAGCGTTGGCCTTTTTCGACATGATGAGGACAAGTGGCTTGAGTAATAAGACAACATTTATTGCAACAGGAGTAATATGGTCAGCCTCTAATATTATCTGGCTTGCAGCCGAAAGACGTGTTGTCCTTCCGGGTTCGCAGTTTATTATTCATTCGGCCACTCATAATATGAGTAACGAGAGTAAACAGATCCGTGAAGAAGCTGCCGAAAATATGATAGATTCAACCACCGACGCGGTGAGCCTAGCAGCGGGAAAAAGTGGGGCAAATCTGTGGGAGAGGAGTATCCAAGCCTTAGGTCCGGGCATGACCCTAAATGCAAGACAAGCTCTTGAATACGGTCGGGCTACTGAAATTCAAGGATATGAGGATGCTCCACAAAACTAAGTTCTTTTATCAAAAAAGTTGAAAGTCCCGCGATTACGCGGGGCCTTTTATTTTGTTCTTCTCACACAAAAATATCGCGCGCGAGGAGAAAGAGCTTTTTTATATAAAACCACAGAAACTCATATTATGCAATTACTGGAATATATAAACAAAATTAGAATTAGTTTTATTAGCCATACCCACATTGAAATTTGGTGATTTTTAATGCACAATGATGAAGATTAATATTGCCGGATCGTCTAAAGGTAGGACATGAGCCTTTGAAGCTCAGTATCTTGGTTCGATTCC
>PCVB01000019.1:13178-14650 GCA_002787855.1 Candidatus Zambryskibacteria bacterium CG11_big_fil_rev_8_21_14_0_20_42_18
GACTAGCTTATACCGAGCGAGGAGAAGTGTGGTGAGCTTGTCGAACCACGTATGTATTTTGTTTATATTATTGAGTGTTCAGATAGATCGCTTTATACAGGGATTACTAATGATCTTGGGCGTCGTTTTGATGAACATAAAAATGGAAATGGAGGACATTATACAAATGCCAAAAAAGTCGAGAGAATACTCTATACTGAAGAATACTCTAGCAGATCTTCTGCATTAAAACGAGAATCTCAGATTAAAAAGTGGACCAGAGCTAAAAAAGAAGCACTGATTGACGGAAACTTGGACTTGTTGAAGAAACTATAAATCAACTCGCGCACAACTCGAGACCCGTTGTTTAGTAAAGTAGTAAAAAACGATATCATTAGCCTATGAAGATAACTAGTCTAAATACATGGGGTGGTCGGGCTGGGAAAGAGAATCTGCTCTCCTTTTTCAAAGAACAAAAAGACAGCACAGATATTTTCTGTCTTCAGGAAATATGGTCCGCACCCTATAGAGATTTTGATGGGCATTCTGCCGGCGGTGCAGCTATTAATCATGACCAGATAATGACGAAGGGAATGCAGGAGATATCCGCAACTTTATCAGAATATCGATCATACTTCAGACCACACTTTATGGACAACTACGGCCTCATGATGTTGATTAAAAATAATTTAGATGTCCTAGCCGAAGGGGATATTTTTGTTTACAAAGAAAAAGGGCACGTTCCTGAGGGAGATATTGGTAATCACGCACGAAATATCCAATACGTAACTCTGATTAGAGATGGTAAACCGTTAACAATTATCAACTTCCATGGTCTTTGGAATGGCCAAGGGAAAACCGATACGGAGGATAGACTTAATCAATCCAAGAATATAATCAATTTTATTGATTCACTAAACAGCGAGGTAGTGTTTTGTGGAGATTTTAATTTATTGCCTGATACTGAAAGTATAAATCTTTTTGAAAAAGCAGGTTTAATTAACTTAGTTAAAAAATACGGAGTAACTTCAACAAGAAGTTCTTTTTATACAAAATCAGAAAAGTATGCGGATTATATTTTTGTGTCAAAAGGAATTGGTGTGAAGAATTTCAAAGTGATGTCAGATGAGGTTTCCGATCATTTACCTCTTTATCTAGAAATTAGTTAGTGCTCGAGACGGCCAGCCAAAAAATAGAATCACCCTCTATACATTATAAGCAAGCGGTCGCTCTGTTATAATGTAGCTAATTAGAGGCAGGAAGTTTATAAATAAAATTTAGCTGATTCTGTCTATTGGTTTATAATACTGACATGAATCAATTTCAAAAAGATATGCACGAGAGCGTAAGCGAGGTAAAGGGAAGAAGCTTCGGCTATATTAGCGCGGCGCTCGGCCTCGTAGCTGGTCTAGCGTGGAACGATGCAATCAAGGAGTTCATTGAAGTAATCTTCCCTCTCTCCAAAGACACTGTGGCGGTAAAATTCCTTTACG
>PCVB01000010.1:0-12571 GCA_002787855.1 Candidatus Zambryskibacteria bacterium CG11_big_fil_rev_8_21_14_0_20_42_18
ATAAGATGAAGTAACTGGAGATAAAGATGGTGATGAGACCAATCAAGGTCACTGTTGAAAGGACCGAGGGAGCAATTTGCTCGAGGGTTACACCCATAGCCACCAGGATGAGTGAAAACTCGCTAATTTGGGCCGCCATCATCCCTGTCTGGAAGCTAGTTTTTTTGCGAAACCCGAGAGAGCCCATCACAATCAGTTGAAGCAGGGGATTACCAATAAGGACAAAGAGGGAAAGGATAATGGCCGGGATAAGGATTTCCCCAAAGTCACTTACCACCATTCTGGTGCCAAGCAAGATAAAGAAGGCCACAATGAAGAAGTCCCGCAAAGGCGCGAGACGGGCAGCGATTTCATGACGACTCGGCAAGGTTGCAAGGGCGACACCGGCAATGAGGGCCCCTCCTTCGAGTGAGAAACCGATACTGGCAAAGAGGGCCGAGATCCCCATACCCCAGGCAATGGCAAAAAGAAAAAGAAGTTCTTGGGAACGAGTTAAATATGTATGGAGATGACGAATGATGTAATGAGAGAAGAGGAAGACCCCAATGGCCGAGATAACACCAAGGGCAAGAGTGCGCACCAGTTCGCCAACGTTGCCTTGGGAACTAGCTACGAAGGGGATAGCGAAAAGTAAAATAATGGCAATTAGGTCTTGCAAGAGGAGAGACCCGATAGAGATTTTCACATAGAGCTTGTCCAGGTCACCCTTATCAGAAAGCAGTTTAAGGACGATCACAGTGCTACTAAACGAAAGGGCGATACCGAGGTAAAGTGAGGTAACCCAATTAAAACCCAGAAGTAAAGAAATCATCACTCCCATCCCTCCGGTCAAAAACACTTGAGCAAAGCCCGCTATAATTGAGGCTAATCCAAAATCACGAAGCACCTTTGGATTAAGGGTTAGGCCGACGCTAAAAAGCAAGAAAGAGATCCCGAGTTGACTAAAGAGTTCAAGGGTTTCGATGTTATTAAAGAGACCTAGAGCGAATTGCCCAACGAGAAACCCAGTGATGATGTGGCCGACAATAAGAGGTTGGCGTAAGAGACGCATGAGAAGCGAGACGGCTGTAGCAACTCCGATAAGAAGTCCAATTTGTCCAAAGACATCAAGAGTCATAGAATTATTATATCGTACTTACTGACGAAAAAACTATGATAACATTGGGATAAGTATGAGAGACTCGAAGATAAAACCTCTTGATTTCAAATTATCTAGGTTAGATAAGGAGGAGTGGCAAGTTCTTAAAAAACTCTCAACTCCACAAAAAATCCAGGATTTTCTTAACTTACTCCCGTTTAATTTTGAGAAGAGGGGACAGACCCACCGCTCTGTCAGGTATGCCTTAAAGCACAAACAGGCCCACTGCTTCGAAGGGGCACTTATTGCGGCTTCAGCTCTATGGATAGGTGGGCGTAGGCCACTTCTTTTAGATCTGGTAACTGTGCCCGGGGACTTTGACCATGTAGTGGTGCTCTTCAAAGAAGACGGAGCTTGGGGGGCCATCTCCAAGACCAATCACGCAGTCTTGCGTTACCGCGAACCGGTTTATAGAAATGTCCGTGAATTGGTGATGTCATACTTCCATGAATATTTTCTGGATAACGGCAAGAAAACTTTACGAACTTACTCTCGACCTTTTGATCTCTCGAGATTGAGTACAGACTGGCTTATAACAGAAGACGATCTCGTTAGTTTGGCTCACAAACTCGACCGTTCTCCACATCAAAAAATTCTTTCTCTAAGGCAAATTAAGAATTTACGTAAAGCCGAAGAAGTTGAAATCAAAGCTGGCAAAATAGTGGAATATAAAAAATAATTCCAGTTATTTGGTATCCTTTAAAAGCAAAGTTTCTTTCAATCCGTAGATCACAGCAATTACTAGAACGTAAAATATTTTATCCAGAGAAAAGAAGGAGAGCAGTAAGATACCGAAGATGGCTGCCAAAATAATACTAACTGGGCGAGTCAGACGAAAAATACTTATCAGTCTAGTATCGCTGGCATCGACCTGTTTGAAGAAATAACTTTCGGTCATGACCTCTATAAGACTGGCCCCCACTCTTGAAAGAAAAAGAATAAACATCCACACAAAAAATGCTTTGCCTAAAAATGGCATTGCTAATAAGGAAAGGGCGGTGATAATGAAACCGATACTCATGATCTCTTTCTCTCCATAGAAACGGTCAGCGAGCTCACCAGCTGGCCACTGAAAAATGATAAACGGAAGAAGCATCACGGTGAAAATGATACCAAGCTCCGACCATGTAAAACCAATGATGCTGTGAAGATAGATGGGGGTATAGATCACCATAAAGGCAAAGAAAAATTCCAGCGCAAGTCTGGCTAAGGTGATGCGACGAATATTTTTCGTTTGCCACCAAACGCTGAATGGCAGAAACATATGCTGGGGATGGAGACCGTGCCATTTGGGCATATGAGATTTGAAAGATGAGAGGACAAGTAAAACTGGCGGAATAAGAAGAGTGGCGGCCACGATGTAGACAAGATCAAAGGCGTTGTCTAGAGCAAAGACCGCTAAGACAAACGGTCCCATGGTTAGACCTAGGTTGAAGAAGGTGAAATATACCCCACGCACCTCACCGGTATTCTCGTTTTTAGAAAGTTCTTCTAGAAAAATATCCAGATAATAATAAATGATGAACAAAATACTTGAATAAACCACAAAAGAGATAAGGACAACTTGTGACGTTTGAGCCAAGCCCATGCCGAGGGTAGAAGCTATCGCTAAAAGCAGGAAGAAGAGAAGCAAGATACGTTTTCCGAACAACTCTATAAGTTTCGGCGCCAATAAGAAAAGTATGACGTTGCCCAAAGCTCCTATAAGAAAAAGGAGACTGACAATATCGGGTTTAAAAAAGTTACCAAGAAGAGAAGAGTTTATGTAAAGGATAGTACCGTAGTGAATCGAGACAAAAGTAGTAACGGTAAAGATCGGTATAAATCTAGTCATTGATATAAGTATAACCTAAAATGCAAAGTGCCCACCTTGCGGAGAGCACCTTGCCCTTTAAATATATACCACAGGCCATTTGTCTGTCAAGCAAAAATAGGAGACCTGTGGATAACTCTTAGACCCCCAAAATAACGGGTATAACTAAGGGTGCTTTGGCAGTTTTTTGGAAGAGAAAACGAGAAACATCTTCTGTCACAGCATTCTTAGCATAATCAAAATTGATCGGATTAGAACCTACAGTAGTACTTTCAATCGAACGCTTGATAACCTGTCGTGCTTCGGATAGAAGCTCCTGAGACTCTCGCAGATAGACAAAACCTCTTGCTATAATGTCTGGCGACTTCTTTAGGTGTCCGGTACGAGTGTTGACGAGAGCAATAACGACGAAGATGCCGTCTTCTGCAAGCATCTTTCTGTCTCGAATAACAACCTCGGAGATATTTCCAATAGAGAGACCTTCCACCACTAAATCTCCAGCAGGCGCTTTCTCTGCGAGTTTAACAAACTTGGTACCCTTATCTTGAATCTCGATGATACTGCCATTATCTGGAACAATAATATTTTCACGAGGACAACCGAGTGAGGCTGCTAGTTCCGCATGAATCTTTAACATGAAGTGATGTCCATGTATTGGCATAAAGAATTTATAAGGAATCTGCTTGTGTAGCCACTCAGTTTCCCCGCGTTTACCATGACCAGAGGTGTGAACATCTGAATCTAGATAGGTGATAATTTTGGAATCGTTACGATACAGATTGTCTTTAAGCTTAGAGATGGCACGCTCATTCCCAGGGATAACGGAAGAAGAGAGAACCACGGTGTCAGAGCTTTCTAGACGAATAAATTTGTGTGTTCTATTAGACATACGCATTAGGGCGGCGTATTCCTCTCCTTGAGCACCGGTGGTGATAATCATAATCTTATTAGGGGGATACTTGGTAATATCTTCAATAGGATTAATGTGACTTACATCCACAAGATTGAGATGTTTGATAATCTCAACGTTAGTTTTCATACTTCTGCCCTCAATAAAAACTCTTCTAGAGTGGTGTTTAGCTATCTTAATAAACTCAATAACTCTCTCCACCTGGGAAGCAAAGGTAGCCAGAATGATACGACCAGACGCCGCCGCGGTAATAGCGTCAATATTTTTTAAAATATGTTTTTCAGAAGGCGACCAACCTCCTTTCTCGATACCCGTTGAGTCCATACTAAAAAGGATGACTTTCCTATCTTTAAACTCTTTGTAATGATCAAACTCCTTTTCATCAGGAACTCCATCTTCATTTTCTATACGAACATCTCCAGTGCTTACAATGTCTCCATAAGGAGTTTCGATAATAACGCCAGTAGAATCAGGGATAGAGTGTGATACTCCAAAGAAACGGATTTTAAGGTCTTTTGAAATCGGAATAGATTTATCGCTGGCGTCCACTATTCTGATATCAAGTGGAGGAAGTTGAGGAAACTCTGATTGACGTTTTTGGATAAGCAGGGAGCCAAACTCGCGGGTATAGATGGGCGGATTGCCTAGGCGACCTATGACATAAGGAATACCCCCAATGTGGTCGAGGTGGCCGTGGGTTATCACTACGGCACGAATCTTCTCTTTTCTTTTTTCTAAATATTCTATGTTAGCTAGGATATAGTCTACTCCGGGAGTCTCGTGGTCAGTGAATTTAATGCCGATATCTGCAATGACAATATCGTCCCCATACTCAATAACGGTCATGTTTCGACCAATCTCCTCAACACCTCCGAGAGGAATAATCCTGATGTTGCCTTCTCCTAAGGGGGGGATAACGTCATTAGGTTTTTTAACTGTTAGAGGTGTATTGTTGCGTCTGCGAATATTCTTGTATCGCATACCACTAGAAAATGAATTGTTCATGATTATTCGATCTTTCTAAATTTTATTGATTAATATTTTCCTAATAATTTCCGAACAATAAGTTAGGACTAGATCAGGAGTTGTTACCTTTTCGGCACAATTCGGCACAAAACCGAGCGTGTAAACGACAATATTTATTGTACATGAAGCATATTTTATTTCAAGTCAATCAGACTGGACTTTAAGATCATTTTCAACCAAAATTGAGGCTTAACTATATGACAGACAAGAAGACTATCTTAGTAACTGGAGGGGCAGGGTTTATCGGCTCCCATCTCTGTAAACGACTTGCCTTGAATGGGCATCAAGTTATTTCTCTAGACAACTACTTCACGGGCTCTCGCGACAATCATGTAAAGGGAGTTGAATACCGAGATGGTCATACAAAAGAGATAGAAAAACATATAACTGAAAAACCTGATCTAATCTATCACCTAGGAGAATATTCTAGGGTAGAGCAAAGTATTTTCGAACCGGAAATTGTAGAAGATTTTAATGTGGTAGGTACTAAAGCAGTATTAGAATTTTGGCAAAAACATGGAGGAAAATTAGTTTATGCTGGCTCATCAACAAAATTTGGTGATGGTGGATTGGCCCGTGAGAAAACACCTTATGCTTCAACAAAAGCAAAAAATTCGGAGCTTGTGAAAGAGTGTGGAGAAAAATATTCTTTACCGTACGCTATAACTTATTTCTATAACGTTTATGGACCAGGAGAACGTTTTGGAGCCTACGGTACGGTTATCGAAATATTTAAAAAAATGTATCTACAGGGCTCACCAATTACTGTTACCTCACCAGGTACACAAGAAAGAAATTTCACTCATGTAGAAGATATTGTAGATGGGTTAGTGCTAGTCGGTGAAAGAGGAGATGGGGATGAGTTTGGTTTAGGAAATGATCAATCTTTTACAATGTTGGAAGTGGCAAAACTTTTTGGTAGTCCCATAGTAATGCTTCCTCCTAGAGGAGCTAACAGAATGCAATCAGATCTAGATACAAGAAAATCTCGCGAACTCGGCTGGAAACCTAGGCATTCATTAGAAGATTACATAACAAAATTTACACATAAATTTCAGAGAGGGAAAATCAGAGAGAAACGTGTTTTATTGTTTTCTACCACATTTTATCCTGTTTCAGGTATAGCTGAAGATGCTTTTGTTGAATTAGCAAAAAAAATGCCTGAAATAGAATTTGATGTTGTTACCACAAAGTTCACCTCTGTATCTAAAGATATTGGTTGTATCAGTAATATACACATACACACGGTGGGTATCGGATATTCATTTGATAAATATTTGCTTCCATTCTTAGGATATTTCCAAGCCAAAAAGCTCCACAAAAAATATTCCTACCTCTTCATATGGTCGCTTTTAGCAAGTTATGCAGCTCTGGCAGGACTACTTACCAAAAAAAGAACTGGGCTACCACTACTTATTACTCTAGCTGATCAAAACATAGAAAATCTTTCGAGATTTAAACTCTTTATGCTTAATTTAATTCTATCTGATACTGATCGGGTATACGGTTCACCATCTCAGAAACACCATATTAACAATAATATCCCATCTCTCCTATACAATCACTCTTTAGGAAATGGAGACGCCCTAGCTAACCAATTAGGTTATTCTTACAATGAAATTATATTTAATCATTAGGCGAGTTGATTTATTTTAGTACTGTTGTATAATAGATTTGTTTATTTGAATGATCTTTTCAATCAACGGAAGAGGTGCAACATGATTGATCAAATGACCCAAACCATCACTTTTTTGGGGAATGAGTCACTTAAAGAGGTTCGGCAGGGTGTGCAAAAAGCCTTGCGAGAAAAATCTCAAATAATTCTCGGCAAAGGACAGATTTTGTCCGAGATTGTTGTGAAGGTCTGCACTATTCCAGAATTTAACGGTTTCGATGTTTACGAAACCGAAGCAATTATCGGGGAAATAGTTCAAGAGCCGCCCATATAGGCGGCTCTCTTTAATCAGTGAATATCTTCCAAACTTTGTTTGTTTCTATATACCAATCTCTAATACCCAGAAATCTATCTTGGGGGACCGTCAGAGAGTTTAGGCTTATGGCTTTTACTTTTTCTGGCACGACATAGATAAAGCTAGGTGTGTAGAGGAAAACTGCTGGCACTTCTGCTTCTAATTCTTTGGCAAAGGATTTATAGCTAGACTCTACTAACTCTGGTTTATCAGCACTCCTTGCGCTGTCTAAGAATTTATCGGCGCGACCATTGGTATAAAGAGCAATGTTAAGTCCCGGATCAGCTCTCTGCGATGAATGCCAGAAGGGATAGAGGTCTGCCTCTCTGCCTACAACATTACCGAAAAGAAGAGCATCGAAATCTCTTGAACGGATGACGTTTTGGTTGAGATCGCCAGTTTCGAAAACTAGAACATCGACCTTAGCACCGAGTTTACTCCATGCCTCAACAAGTTCGTTTGCCACTGCCTGAAGTTCGGGAGCGTCACCAGTAGAGATTGAAAATGACAAAACCATTGTATCTGCTTTAGATTTTTTTTCAAGTAGTCCTGTTGTCTCATTCATTTTCCAACCCGCTTTATTCAAAAGTTCTTTGGCCGTCGCCAGCTTCTCTTCAAAAGTAGTATCGCTTTCGGCCAAAGTTGTCCAAGGATAGATCCCGGCCGGTAGAGGACCGCCGATGATTGTGCCGTACCCACCTAACACATTTTCTACAATTTCTTCTCTGGGACTTAGTAAGTTTAGCGCTTGACGCACCTCTTTGTTCGAAAGAACTTTTGATTTACTCTGGTTGAAAAAGACGGCAAAGACACGGGGAAGAGGGGAAGTGATAATACGGGCATTACTCTTTTTAAGCTCGAGAGTGTTTTCTGGAGAGATGCCACTGATACTTTCTACTGCACCTTCGTTATAAGCCTCGATCAGAGTCTCTTCGCTCTGGTAGAACTTGAAAATAATATTACTTACAAAAGGAGTGCCCCTTGAAGTGTCTGGAAAAGTAATAAGTCTATAAAAGTTAGGTATACCACCAGAGTTTCTCTCAACACGCTCCACTTGATACGGACCCGAACCGATAGGAAGAGTGTTGAACTGACTAAAAGAGAATTCATCATCAGAAACATTTTTCCAAATATGTTTTGGTAGAATTCCAATCGTCAGATTGTAAATAAAAGGTGCATAAGTTTGTCTGAGGGTAAAGGAAACCGTCATCTCATCTATCTTCTCAACTTCGACGCCATCCCATGCACCTCGACGCGGGCTTTTGATATTGGAGTTATTGATCTTCTGTATGGTAAAGATAATATCGTCTGCTGTTACAGGTATACCGTCGTGAAAAAAGGCATCGGCACGAATATGGACAGTATAAACTCTGCGGTCATTGGAGATATTTACTTCGTCTGCCAAGTCGTTTTCTATTTTTCCCTCTGGAGTAATGCGGACCAAACCAGAATAGATTAAGGAAGTAAGGTTCTTATCGGCCTCGGAAAGAGAAAGGATGGGGTTAATGAATCGAGGATTACCCACCACTCCTTCAGTTAAGGTGCCCCCCTCGGTAGGCACCTCTGCCAGAAAAAAATTGTTTACTCTAACTAAAAGAGCAATGCTCGATAGTGCAAAAATAGCTACAAAGAAAAAGAAAATGGCTTTCTCTGCAATGGTGAAGGAGCGTATAATTTTACGTATTGAACGTTCCTTGGGCATACTGAAACGCCTTAGGAAGAGTAATCGCAATTCTCTATAATTCATTGTTTCTAGCGATTAAGAAGAAGACTGATGAAGGCTGTAATAGCAAAGAGTGCCGCTATCACTAAAGTAGCATTGAAAGTGAGCTTTTCAAATCCACGGCGCGTGAAGCGTCCTCCCGTCGCATTGTCACTTCCGAAGGATGCACCGAGACTTGCTTCTGAACGCTGAAGGAGTATCCCTGCGATTAGAAGAAGACTCAAGATAATTTGTATATAGGGAAGAATTTGAACCATAATCTACAGAGTTCAATATTAACACAATTTTGACTTTGTATGCAAACCGCTATTAGTATAGAATACACTCGTAACAACTCTAATAAAATGAAAAAAACTGACAAAACAAAGGCGAAAATTAGCCCCTGCGGAGATAGGGTCTTGGTTAGACCCTTCACTGAAGAAGCTCTTCGAAAGTCTCAAGGGAAAACTCCTTCTTTCGGCATCATCCTCCCCGATAGTGTGACAAAAGAAAAATCAGCTCAAGGCAAAGTTCTAGCAGTAGGAGAAGGGAAGTGGATTGAAGGCAAACTAGTAGCAGTGAGAGTTAAAGTGGGTGATACAGTCATCTTTTCCAAATATGGATACGATGAGGTTGAAGACGATGGAGAGGAGCTCTATCTATTGAAAGAGGACAATATTTTAGCAGTTATCAAATAAACATCCATGGCAAAAAAGATACTTTTCAATCAGGAAGCTCGTGAAGCACTCAAACGTGGAGTGGACCAAGTAGGAAATGCCGTCAAGATTACTATCGGTCCTCGCGGAAGAAATGTTGTCTTGGATAAAGGTTATGGAGCTCCGGTGATTACTAACGATGGTGTCACTATCGCCAAAGATATCACTCTCAAAGATAAGTTCGAGAATATGGGCGCAGAGATTGTTAAAGAAGTTGCTTCTAAAACAAATGACATCGCTGGGGATGGCACCACGACCTCTGTCATCATCACCCAAGCGCTTGTTGAAATAGGGTTCAAAAAATCTCTTATAGGAACAAACTCCATGGGAATCCGTCGCGGTATTGAACAAGCAACTCATGATTCTATAGACATGCTCAAGAAAATGAGTAAGCCTATAAAAACAGACACGGAAGTTAGGCAAGTGGCCACTATCTCCGCAGAGTCCAAAGAAATAGGTGAGATCATTGCTCTGACTATAAAAAAGATTGGTAAAGATGGAGTGGTCACGGTCGAGGAATCACAAACATTTGGAGTGGATTCAGAAATAGTTGAAGGACTTGAATTTGATAAAGGCTATCTCTCTCCCTATATGATTACCAACACAGAGAGGATGGAAGCCGAGTATCGAGATCCAGCTATCCTTGTGACAGACAAAAAGATTTCTGTAATAAAAGATATTCTGCCACTTCTAGAGAAATTAGCTGCTACTGGTAAGAAAGACTTAGTTATCATCGCTGAAGACGTGGATGGGGAAGCTCTGACAACATTTATAGTCAACAAACTCCGTGGCAGTTTCAATGTTCTGGCTATCAAGGCTCCCGGTTATGGAGACAAAAAGAAAGAAATACTTACAGACATTGCTGTAACCGTGGGAGCCAAACTTGTTTCTGAAGAATTAGGCATCAAACTCGAGAATGCAGAACTTACAATGCTAGGTAGAGCCTCTAGAATTGTTTCTACCAAAGACAGTACGGTTATCGTCGGGGGTAAAGGTAAAAAGTCTGACATCGAAGCACGAGTAGAGAGCCTCCGCATGCAGAGAGAGAAAACTACTTCTAAATTTGATTTGGAAAAACTAGATGAACGTATTGGGAAACTCTCTGGAGGAGTGGCGGTGATAAAGGTTGGGGCAGCGACAGAAACAGAAATGAAATATCTCAAACTTAAAATTGAGGATGCGGTGAATGCGACCAAAGCTGCTATCAGCGAAGGAATTGTCGCCGGCGGTGGCAGTGCTTTGGCAAAAGTCTCAAAGAAAATTGAGACGAAATACAAGGAGTCCAAAGAAGCCAAGACGGCCCACGAGAATCCGGAAACTGCAGAATTTGCGTCGGGTTATATGGCAGTAGTAGAGGCTTTAAAAGAACCTCTCCGCCAAATTGCAAGAAATGCCGGCAAAGAAGATGGGGTCGTGGTGGCAGAAGTTCTCAAGGGTCAATCAAACTCCGGATACGACGCCCTTACTGACACCTTTGTAGCAGATATGTTCGAAGCGGGAATTATTGACCCTGTTAAGGTTACTCGGTGCGCATTGGAAAATGCGACCTCTGCCGTCGCCATCCTTCTTACGACAGAAGTGGCAATCGCTGATGAACCAGAACCAAAACAAGAAAAATCTGATAGGGGAGCTGGTACGGATTACTAGTAGTGTTATATAATAATTAACATGTCAATTATATTTATTGTTTTAGTAATACTTGCCCTAGTAGTTTTGTGGGTTGTCTTCGCTTACAACAGTTTTATCCGTCTTATCAACCGTGCTAAAGAAGCTTGGGCTGATATCGATGTCCAACTCAAGCGCCGTTACGACCTTATTCCTAATCTTGTTAACACCGTTAAGGGTTACGCCACACATGAATCAAGCATCTTTGATAACGTTGGCAAAGCGCGAGCTGCCGCTATGGGAGCTACCAACATCGCTGACAAGGGTCAGGCAGAGAATATGCTCACCGGGGCTCTTAAATCTATCTTCGCTATTGCTGAAGCCTATCCAGATCTTAAGGCCAACCAAAACTTCTTAGAACTCCAACGAGAACTCTCCGATACTGAAAATAAGATTCAAGCATCAAGACGTTTCTACAATACCAATGTTCGTGACCTAAACACGGCTATCGAATCTTTCCCCAACAATGTTATCGCTTCGACGTTCAACTTCGATAAAATGGAATTCTTCCAACTTGAGGAGGAGGATGCTAAGGAGCCAGTGAAAGTAGAGTTCTAGTCTCCGTATTAGAGGCTAATCCCTAGCACCTAGAACCTGCATGTCTAATCTCTATACTCACCAAGATCAAAATATCTGGAAAACTTGGTTTTTGATGACATTTTTCTTCGTCTTCGTCATTTTCCTCGGGTGGTTTGTTTCCTACTATTTCCAGAATCCGGCACTGCTTTATGTCGCAGTCTTCTTCGCTATCTTTATGAACGTTTTTTCTTACTGGTATTCGGACAAGATAGTGCTAAAACTGCATAAGGCCAAAGTGGTGGTGCGGGCAGAACACTTTGACCTGTGGAACGCTGTAGAGAACCTATCCATTACAGCGGGTCTACCTATGCCCAAGCTCTACATCATTGAAGATCCTGCCCCAAACGCCTTTGCTACGGGCAGAAACAAGGACCATGCGGTAGTAGCAGTGACTACTGGACTCCTTGCCATTTTGGACAAAAATGAGCTAGAGGGGGTTATCGCCCACGAACTCTCTCATATTGGTAACAAAGACATGCTTCTCTCCACAGTGGTGGTGGTTCTTGTTGGATTTATCGCATTGCTCTCTGACTTCTTTCTTCGAGCACAGATGTTTGGAAATATGCGAAGCAGGGACAATGGGGGAAGAGCTGGGGCAATACTTCTCGTTATCGGTATCGCCTTTGCCATTCTTGCTCCTTTGGTAGCGACCCTTATCCGTCTGGCTATTTCTCGCAAACGAGAATTTCTTGCTGATGCTTCGGGGGCGCTACTGACTCGATATCCGGATGGCCTTGCAAGCGCGTTGAAAAAAATTAGTTCCGCACCCACACCAATGAGAACCGCTAACAATGCCACGGCGCACTTATTTATCTCCAATCCTTTCGGAGGCAAAAAGAAGTCTCTGCTCCATAAACTTTTTATGACTCATCCTCCAACGGAGGATAGAGTCCGCGCGCTTGTAGGGAAGTGATCTATACATATACACATATAATAGATAATATATTCCCATATGTTATAAATAAGCTCATTAAGAGGAGGGTTCGCATAGTGGTCTAGTGCACCACGTTGGAAACGTGGCGTGGGGCAACCCACCGAGAGTTCGAATCTCT
>PCVB01000010.1:12587-14425 GCA_002787855.1 Candidatus Zambryskibacteria bacterium CG11_big_fil_rev_8_21_14_0_20_42_18
TGGGGCAACCCACCGAGAGTTCGAATCTCTCACCCTCCGCATCTAACAGCTAGCACGAGGAAACCTTATTTAGATCTAAGGTGTTTAGCGGTATAATTAGAGTATGAAGGAATTTTATAGTAAAAAAAGCACATACATATTTGGAGTAATTGTAATTATTATATTTTTTCTTTATTTTTACTTATATCCCAATAATCAAGCTAATACTTTGGTAAAAATTCTTGAAACCTTAGACTTAAATATAGTAACATCAGTAATTGTTGTCGGGTTTGGGTTGTTTTTATACCACCTGGAAAGTAAGAGGGGATTCAATGAACGATTGTTATTACAAAGATTAGAGCTAAGAAAAAGATCACTAGAGTGTTTTGAAGAAATTAACACTCTAATAATAAAAATTAGATTTTATAATACATCAGTTGGTTATGATATTAGTGATATTCGTATCAGTTTTGATAAAATAGCTAACTTTTTTTACGAATTACAAAATATATACAAAAATTTATCGAGAGTAGTGCCCAATAAAAACGATATTGAAAAATTAGATAATTATTACCAAGGATGGCAGAAATATTTTACTTTTAGTGGGGAATCTGATTTAAAACAATATGAGGAATCTGTAAAGAATGCGGAACACTATCTAGTTTGTCTTAAAAAAGCCTTAATGGAATTTACCAAAACACTGCAGTTTAAGGAAACTAATTATGATTAATTCTTCCATAAAAAAACTGTTTTCACCTTCATCAAGGAAGAAGGTATTTTTATTCTTCCTTTTGTGGTTCATTGGAGGTGCAATAGGAATGTTTTTCCATCTAATACTTAGTGTAGTTATTGGAATTAGTTATAAATTAGGAATACTAGATTTGAGCTTTTACCATTTCATTTCCAACGAAAAAATATCCAACTCACTTATAGTTGTCTTTGGTTTAGGTTTTGTAATTGGACAACTTCCTTCATTTAGAAACATTAGAGATCAATTAATATAAGAAGCTGTTAGAACCTCAAATTGCTATGCTGAAAAAGATTAAAAATACCTTGCAGCGCAAGTCCTGTCACGGTTCGAGCCCGAGGTAGCCCGCCAGTTAGGAAAATAATTATTATGACAGATAAACAACTTTTTAAAATCTTGATTGAAGAAGGATTCAGTAATGGTAATGTAACTGTATTTGACACATATTCTTCACTGGACTTTGTGGAACATCAGTATGGATTTAATCCTCCTAACGCTGAGGGGGTTAAAAAAGCTTAACAATTAAAAACCATGGAGATGCATCAAGACCCAACAGTAACAGATTCAGATAAATATAAAGTAGTTTTTGAAAATGATAAGGTGCGTGTTCTTGAGTATAAAGATAAGCCCGGGGACAAGACCACTCTTCATCATCATCCAAACAGTGTCATGTATTTTATTTCCTCATTTAAGCGCCAAATAGCCGCTAATGGAAAAACTGTTACCGTTGATGGCAAGGAGGGAGTTGTTACATGGCTGAAAGCGCAGGATCATGTCGGAGAAAATATAGGTGACACAGACACGCATGTGTTGTTGGTGGAACTAAAAGAACCGGGTAACGACGACCAACAAGATCAAGATGTTTTGGGTCCTGAAAAAATCGTATAATTCCCTGTAAATATTTTTTATGATTTTCAAATTTCAAAGAATTTGCCGCCAAAGAAAAACTTGAAATCGTCCTTTTCGCTCTAGTTTCCGCCTTCGGTCCGCTGAAGATTGTATGTTAATATCTATATAGACATTTGTTGTTTGACACTGAAAAAGGAGAAGGTTATGTTTGATAACTTGCCCGATACTGATAAAGGACTTTTCATCTCGTGCCTAAAGTCGT
>PCVB01000010.1:14437-17485 GCA_002787855.1 Candidatus Zambryskibacteria bacterium CG11_big_fil_rev_8_21_14_0_20_42_18
CTTGTTTTCACCCTAGCAATGAATCGTTTGACACGGGGCAAAGACTTTCTGGAACACACTTACCTTAGTGCTGAAGTTCCTGAATTGTTAGGACGTATTATGAAGTCCTTTATAAAAGAGGAAATGTCACTGGAAGAAACCAGACAACAACTAGAATACTGTGTTGCGAAGCTTGAGGAGTGGAGGAACGAGCTTAACAACTTTTTAAAAAGCCCGTAATCTCGGAAGATCGCGGGCTTTTTGTTTGTTAATTCTCCTTAAAGTGGCAAATGCTTGCGGTCGCGGGTATTTGGTATGTTGTGGTTGATTTCAGACAGGTTGACATATCTTAAAATAATTGTAATAGTGAATTGAGAACAGCTTTAGCAACACGCTGAAACACAAATTGAACCTTGAGGAGGTAATCATGAAAGACTTGGAATGTACCCGCGCGCTCTTTCTGTTGAAGAGATACCTCGAGCATCTCAAAACATTGGGAGTTTATAACCGCCAATTTTCCGGCGACTATCCTTGGGTTATGGTCGGATACAAGAAGGTACACGACAAATTTCTTGCATCAAACCACTGCCCTGTTAGTGGTTGTGGGGCGATTATGTCGTATTTCAAAATCGAAAGTCGAAGGAAGGTTGGTGAAGAGAAATATGCCGATGCCCCAAGACAACTTCCACTTTTTGTTCGTTCTGCTGATAACTACTTTGAGCTGAACAGCAACAAGTTGGCGTTGGACGGGAGCCCGGAATTTGGGGTTTGCCCAAATATCCGACACGAGACAGTAAGGTTACATGTGTACAATAGAAACCCAGTCAGAAAAAATGATTCCGGTTATCTCATTCATCAGTACACAAAAGAAACAGACGAATGGAAATTACTGAAGTGCCCGACCTAAGTCGGGCACGGGAGGATGGTAGTATGAAAGAAGCGATGATAGTCAGGTTCAATAAACCTGGGTTCGCGATACTTACACCAACACAAATCACCTTTGTAGAAGATAACAAGGTGACAAGAAAAATTAGCCCGAAAGTTGGCATTCAACATTGTGGTGGTCAACGTATCCGACACATCTGGTACGAAGAAGAGTCCACTGTTGAAGAGAAAACCTAGAAATCCTGAGGGAAGGGTGTCAATTGACACCCTTTTTCGTTTCTTGAACTATATTTGCCTGCTTGCGCAGGCAGGTTATACTAACAGTATTGTGGAGTCACCTAAGAAAATAAGGAGGAAATTTAAAGAGGTATTGGAGGATAATCCCAAGCTTAAAAAGCTTGTAGGAGTATTGTTTATTGTCATAGGAGCCATTGGGGTTGTCACACCATTTACACCATTTGCCTTCCTTCTCATCGTTGGATTGGGGATATTAGGGGTCAAACTCGCTTTCTGGGAACATATCAAGGACCGCTTTAAAAAAAGGTGATAAGATTAAGATATACAAAATTATGTCGAAGAAAATTTTAGGAACCGTAACCATTATTCTTCTGGTCTTGGTGGTCCCTATGGCGACCTCAAACGCGCAGACACTTGAGACCAAAGTAAAAGTGGAGGATGACATTATCCTCTGCACTCAAGAGGTGAGGCTCTGTCCAGATGGTTCATACGTAGGACGCAAGGCACCAAGCTGTGAGTTTGCCACTTGTCCGGGAGAAGGAGGTGGGGCGGATAATGGCGATAGTATAATCAAAGATGACGAATCGGCGGAACCCGTTACGGCAGTTGTAGTTGAGGCGGGGGAGGTACGAGGTTGGGATCCGGAGGAAAAAGAAGTCTTTCTACAAACGGTTAAGACACACGCTGAACTACGTTCAGGCCAAGATTTGGAAAATTTCGCTCGTGGAGTTTTGTTGGAGGATGAAAATATGGAGAAACTTGAAATTGCCGAAGATGGAGTAAAGATAGGTTACCACCTGCCGGCGAAACTTTTTAACATTTTTGAAACATCGTTTAGAACCCAGGTGGAAATAAAGTCAGACAGCAATGTCAAGGTAAAATTCCCTTGGTACAGTTTCCTCTACAAGAAATACGCTGTCTCAGAAGAACTTGAAGCTGAGTTGAGAGCCTCGGTAGAACTTGATGACTGGATGGTACTCTCCGAGGAGAATGTGGCCCAAACCGCTGGCATTATTATCGAAGCCCAAGGTACATTGAAGAAAAGTTTTGACACCTCTCAGCGTCTTCTCCGCGGAAGATAGCGTGGTTGAATAATTGGTCTAGAAACGTTTACGAATTTGTGATACTTTTATAACGTGCTTTGCTCTTTGGAGAGATACTATGAAATACCTTCTGGTGCTATCAGTAGTAGTGTTGTTGTTGTTTTCTTCCGGCTGCTCGCTCCACTACACTTGTAGACTGGGGAGCAATCAAGACCAGTTTGCGAAAAGGTGTGGTCATGAAGTTCGCTTTAAGAAAGATAGAAGGGATCTGCACAACCTTCCCAATTATCAGCGAGGTTTTGATGGGTATAACATCAAACAAGCGAGAGAAAGGGAAGAGTCTTAACCGTCCATCAGGACGGTTATTTTTTATAAATAAAACCAACTACACAGGTAGTTGGTTAAGGGAACTTAATGATCATTTTTCACCTATCCTCACTCGAACCCGAATGAAACATCAAAGCGGGGCTTTTGCCAGAAAAACTCCAGAGCCTCTTCAAGAAGATAGCCAATAAGATAGGCATGAACTTCTTGATCGTCATAGAGAACTGCGCCTTCTAGCCCGATATGTTGGAAAATTGCATATGTGGCATGTTCGCATTCGTGACCGAGGATAGAAACATCTCGAGGATTTCTCTTGGCCGACTTTACCCAAATGAGAACTGAGAGGCGATCATTTTTATCAGTCATCTTGAGAGTGAAGCCAAGTTGTTGACCTCTCTGCTTTTCCTCTTCGTCTGGTATCAGACCGAGTCGCTTCATTTTAGCCTTGACTTCTGAGGCGGTCCCACCCTGACAAAAGTAAACCGTACAGGGATAAATCGTCCTTTCTAGTTTCTTCCACTTCATGACGCACCTCCTTTGTATTGAACGTGTCTGTCTCTCCTAAGACTCTAAAGTGAAA
>PCVB01000014.1:0-12395 GCA_002787855.1 Candidatus Zambryskibacteria bacterium CG11_big_fil_rev_8_21_14_0_20_42_18
CAGTCAACGGTGGTGATGTTACAGGGAATGGTACTCTTAATTTAACTTCAGGCACGTTTCTTATAGATGGTACGGGAACCTTCGGCGGTGATACTGGATGGATATTTAATAAATTGACTCTTGGTGATGGGGTAGGCTCTGCTACTTACACCTCCTCTGGCACTGGTTCCGTTACCACTGCCACCACTACCGTTACTGCAAGTCAAACCCTCGACGCCGGTTCCAAAACCTGGACCCTCACTGCTTCACACGAACCATTCCAACTTCTCGGTTTTCTCACTGCCAATTCTTCAACCTTCAAATACACAGGTTCAAGTAATGCCACGGTCACCCCTGCCACTTATTACAACCTAGAACTCTCTCCATCTTCTGGTAGTCCAACTTATAAACTTAGTACTACCACTGGCCAGACTATTACAGTAGGGAACAACATGACCCTTGCTGGTGCTGGTAATGTCACGGTAGATGTAAATACTTACGACCCAAATCTAGATATCAACGGCTCACTCTCTATTGGAGACGGAGACAGCTTCTTAGCTTCAGCTTCCGCTTCTTGTACTCTGGCGGGGAACTACACAGACGCCAACAGCACTACCAGTGGCTTCACCCACAACAACGGCACCATCACTTTAGACTCCACAGATAACGCCACTATCTCTAGTGTTAAGAATATGAGTTTCTATAACTTAAACATCACTACTCCCGGTAAACATGTTAAATTCCAGAAACATACTGCCGATGTTCCCTATGTTCCAACCTTCTCCATAGACAACCTGATGACCATCACTGGTGCTGTTAATAATCTAATTTACATTGAGTCTGATGTGCCTAATAACCAATGGATGGTGGACTTTAATGCGATACAAAGTGCGATTTCCTTTGTTTCCGTCAGAAACAGTGCTTGTGCAGTGGGCTCGCTTTCCGTCGCTTATAATGGCAACAACTCTGGCGGAGGAAATAATGGCACTTGTTGGAATATTGGTAATGTTGGCGCTGATGGTACGCAAACCGTGACTTCTACGGAACAAGGTTCTGGCGGTGGTACCTTGCGAACTGGTGGCGGCCAAGGCGGTGGCGGTGGAGCGTCTGAAGGCGGTTCAGGTGGCGGTGGAACTCAAACCGGCGGTGGCCAAGGCGGAGGTGGGGGTGGTACCCCATAGAATTTTCATATAGATAAATATGTTATAGAGTAGCGTTTATTCTCTAAACATCCCAAGTGTCAAAGTGTCTCTTTGACACGAGTGTTGGCCTCTAGATTTTTATGGATTTATTTGGTATAGTTGCTGGTGGTGTCGAATAGTTGCTCTGATATCACAGTCAGAGAGGAAAGTCCGAACATTCATTCTCTCGAGTCGCACATGTGCTTCGAGGGAAAAGGGTAGCAGGTAATACCTGTCCGCTGTAATCCTTCGATTGAACTCAGGATTCCCTGAGCCTAGTCGAATGGGAAAGCGCGAGATGCGAACAGTGACGAATCTTCGATAAGTCTAGGGCTTGCCCTAAGCTTGCTTGCGGTGAGCCTGTCGAACTTGTCGAAGGGTGAAACGGCAAAATTCTTACCTGAATGCAAGGCCGTGCGCCAATTTTGTCCGCCATAGGCGATTACAAAATTGAGCGTTCCGAGCGGAGCGAGGAACAGTCCTTCACTTCGTTCAGGACACTCAATCTTGGAACCACCTGCGGTGGGCAAGATTGGTGAGTGCCGCTATAGGTTACAAGCGATTGTAATCACAGATAAATAACTATTGCCAATTTTGTTCACCGAAGGTGAAAACAAAATTGAGCATCCCGAGCGAAGTCGAGGGGTGACCCTTCGATAAACTCAGGGTACTCGATTTTGCACCACCTCCCGTGGGCAAAATCGGTACAGAATTCGGCTTATAGATACCCAAAACGCCCATATGGGCGTTTTGTTTTTAGGTTAATTTAATGTAAAATATGGCTATTAACAAGTTTAATTTTATTGATTTTATTATGACCCAAATACGTCAAATAAGTTCCACTCTTATCATCGCGCTACTTTTCCTTCTACCAATATTTTTTGTTCCCGGTGGGTTTCTTAGTATTGGTGTGGCCAAGACCTCACTACTTGCTCTTGGTGTTGTTGCGCTAGTTCTCGTGTTTTTATCAGAGATTTGGCGTAAAGGGGAGTTCGGTGTTCCTAAACATTTCTTTGTTCTGGCGGTAATTCTCTTGCCGATAGTTTATTTTGTTTCTGCTATTTCTAGCAACCCATCCTCACTCTCCCTTTTCGGTTACGACTTCGAGGTCGGTACCTTTGGCTACATTCTTCTCTCTTCCGTTTTGCTTATTGTGGTGAGTGCCCTCTTCACAGAAACTTCTAAGTTTTTCCACGCGCTCTTGGCGCTGTTTGCTTCCTTCTCATTGATTGCCTTGTTTTTATTGATAAAGATGATTTCTGGAGGAGCTCCTGTCTGGGGAATCTTTAATGGTATTACAGCAAACACCATTGGTAGATGGACCGACCTCGCCTCTACTTTGGGGCTCTTATCTCTCTTGTCGGTCTTAATCATAGGAATTGCTCCCGCTAAGAAATCTTTGCGCGTCTTCGCCTTCGTGATGTTTGTTGTTTCCACAGCGCTTTTTGCCATCATTAATTTCTCCACCGCCTTCATCTTTACGTTGATTACAGCCATACTTCTATTTGTCTACTTTATGACCGTCGAAAAACGTTTTTCTGCTACTCCTGCTGTTGCCACTGATACCCTATATACACCAGACCCATCTATGCCCGCTGTTCCCGCATCACCGCAAGGGTCAACTTTGTCAGCTGGATTCATCTTCAAACCAACTTTTCTTCTGTCTATACTTGGACTAATCTCAATTATTTTTCTTATCAATCCAACAATTTCTTCTACCAGTGGAACTCTTGGTGACGTTGTAACAGGTAAGTTTAATGTGTCCAATACTGAAGTGCGACCTTCTTTCTCCGCCACACTGAGCATTTCCAAGGCAGCACTTTCAGAAGAGATTCTTCTTGGTTCCGGTCCCAACACCTTCAGTCGCGATTGGCTCGTGCATAAGCCAGCTGATATTAACACCACACCGTTTTGGGGTGAGGCTTTTCCTTTCGGAGTTGGTTTCGTCCCTACACAAGTAGCTTCTACAGGAGTTTTGGGAACGGTATCGTGGCTTATCTTTTTCGTCTTCCTTGTTCTCTTGGTGATAAAAGTTCTTGCCAATCTTCCTGAATCTAGAACTATGCGCTTCACGCTGGTTTCTTCACTTTCCGCTCTCATATATCTTTGGACAGCAAGCTTCTTGTACACCCCGTCTCTTACCCTCCTCACGCTTGCCTTCGTTTTTTCTGGTCTATTTTTGGCGGCAACTCGTCAGGCGGGGATTATCGGGTCTCGTAGTATCAGACTTACTCGTGACACCACTACCAATATTATTTCGGTGGTCTTGATCATAGTTGTCGGTCTTGGGGCAATCTTTCTAGGATTTGTTGCGGTAGAAAAAGCTACTTCTGCTTTCTACTTCGAAAAAGCAATTCAACTTTCCAATCAGACCGGCGCCAGTCTAGATGACATCGAGTCTGCGTTGACTAAAGCAACTCAATTCTCTCCCGCGGATGTTCATTACTCTGCTCTCTCTCGAGTTTATTTCGCCAAGGCTCAAACTATTGCAGCCAGTACGGAAGGCACCCCGGAAGAAAATCTAGCCATTTTCCAAGACGCTATCTCCAAGAGTATTTCTAGCGCGCGAGAAGCCATAAATCTTAACTCCGGAAGTTATACCAACTGGATTGCCCTTGGCTCTATCTACAGTTACCTAGTTCCTGCCCCGCTCTCTGTAGCCGGCGCTTATGAGAACGCTACCATTGCTTACGGTGAAGCTAAAAGTAAGAATCCATTGAATCCAGAAGTAGCACTCTTTGTTGCCAGACTCGAGTTCAACAATGGTGATGTCGATGCCGCCCGCTCTGCAATCAGAGAGTCTCTGGCTCTTAAAGAAGATTATGCAGACGCGCATCTAACGCTTGCTCAATTAGAAATACAAGCTGGTAATCTGAAAGAGGCGATTGTCTCTGCTGAACAAGTGGCGCGTCTTATACCCGGTAACCCTTCCATCTACTTTGAGCTGGGTCTCTTGAAGTATTCAGACAAAGATTATTTGGGGGCGGGGGAGGCACTTGCCCTTGCTCTGACGGTAGCGCCTGATTATGCCAATGCCCAGTACTATATGGGATTGACTCTGGCTCAAATTGGAAGACTAGATGATGCTCTAAAGCAGTTTGAAGTTCTTGCATTGAGCAACCCAGACAGCGTTGAAGTCCAACAAATAATTAAAGATCTAAAGGCAGGTTCTGATAGCTTTCTAGACAGCCTTGCACAATAGTCGATGGTTAGAAAGTTTTTCAACTTTCTTTATAAAGAGACAGATACCTTAAATCAGGCGGCGCTTCTATTAGGTCTATTCGCCTTTCTCTCTCAAGTTCTTGCTTTCTTGCGAGACAGACTTTTGGCGCACATCTTCGGCGCATCGGCGGAGCTTGATATCTACTACGCCGCCTTCCGTATTCCCGACTTTATCTTTATCACCGTTGCTTCTGTGGTGTCACTCTCTGTTCTTATCCCATTTATCATTGAGAAGGATGCTCAAGGTGAAGGAGCCCTTAAGGGTTTTGTGAACAACATTTTCTCGTTCTTCTCTATCTTAATTATCCTTGTCGCTGGCATAGCGTTCTTCCTGATACCCGTGTTTTCAAGCTTTTTGTTCAAAGGTTTCTCTGGCGAGGCTCTTACAGAAGTTGTTTTTGTTTCTCGTATTCTTCTTCTCTCTCCGATTATCCTAGGATTCTCAAACTTGTTTGGCTCTATCACTCAAGCCTATAATCGTTTTGCTATCTATGCTCTAGCTCCCATTCTCTACAATGCCGGTATCATTATTGGGATAATATTGTTTGCAGAACGCCTAGGCGTGGTTGGCATTGCTATAGGAGTGGTCTTTGGTGTGTGCTTACATGTATTGATTCAAGTGCCTTTCGTCATAAAGAAAGGACTTTTCCCTCGCTTCTCTACAAAAATTGATTTTTCTCTCATCAGACAAGTAGCTAAAATCTCTTTACCTCGTACGCTTACCTTGTCATTAAGTTCTATCGGGCTAATTTTTCTAGTATCTCTTGCCTCTCTTATGACTACGGGCTCGATATCTATCCTTTCGTTCTCTATCAATCTCCAATCGGTGCCCATTGCCATTATTGGCATCTCGTATTCTCTGGCCGCCTTTCCCACTCTCTCTAGACATTTTAGAGAAAATAATTTGGAAATTTTTGTCCAACAAATTTCCGCCACTGCTCGATTTATTATTTTCTGGTCTCTGCCTGTCACTGCGCTTTTCATCGTGCTACGCGCGCAGATTGTGAGAGTGATCTTGGGTTCAGGACTCTTTGATTGGAATGATACTCGCCTGACTGCTGCGGCCTTAGCCCTCTTTGCCCTTTCGGCCATGTTTCAGAGTCTCTCCCTTCTATTTATCAGGGGCTTTTACTCTGCAGGATTCACCCAAAAGCCACTTTTTATTAACCTTATTTCCACCACAATCTTGGTAGGCGGTACTTGGGGGTTGGTTAAGTTTTTCTATTTTTCAGAAGAGTTTCGTCTCTTTATAAGCACACTGCTTAAAGTAGAGGACCTCCCTGGTACCGCGGTACTCATGCTCCCACTCGGGTTCTCTATTGCAGCCATCTTTAACGGACTACTCCATTGGATTGTATTTGAAAAACGATTTAAAGGTTTTTCTCGTGGTGTTATCAGAACTTTGTTTGAAGGTCTTACGTCAGCAGTGGTCATCGGCATAACTGCATATGTTGGATTAAATATCTTTGTCTCCGCGTTTGATACTACTTCTCTTCTGGGAATTTTCTTGCAGGGGTTTGTGGCGGGGGTTGGAGCCATTGGAGTAGGGATTCTTACGCTCACTCTTTTCAAAAGTCGAGAACTTAAAGATGTTTGGAGTGTTATAAAAGGGAGGTTCTGGAAGGCAAAAGTAATTGCTACAGACCCAGAGATAGTGTAGAGTCGGGCTCTCAATCTTTCATGGACAAAATCAGAAATTTTTCAATCATTGCTCACATTGACCATGGCAAATCTACTTTGGCAGACAGGATGCTTGAGTTAACCGGTACCATAGAGAAAAGACATATGCGTGACCAGGTTCTTGATTCTATGGATCTAGAACGTGAACGCGGTATCACGATAAAAATGCAACCCGTTAGGATGAGGTATGGAGAATATATTTTTAATCTCATAGACACCCCTGGGCATATAGATTTCTCTTATGAAGTATCACGCGCTCTTCGTGCAGTGGAGGGCTCGATACTTCTGGTAGATGCGACGCAAGGTGTGCAGGCGCAAACACTCACCACCCTCAATCAAGCTCGTGAAGCCGGGCTCACTATTATTCCCGTGGTTTCCAAAATAGATTCTCCACTAGCCCGTACAGATGAAGTTTCTGACGAACTAGTCCAACTACTGTCTGTGGGTAAGGAAGATATTTTACTAGTGTCAGGTAAAACAGGTGTTGGGGTTCAGGCACTTCTTGATGCTATTGTAGAGAGGATTTCTCCGCCAACCAATCCCAATATTGATGTATTTCGTTCGTTAATCTTTGACTTCAAATATTCTAATCATCGTGGAGTGATTGTTTTTATTCGTGTTTTTTCTGGGAAAATTAAGAAGGGGGAGAAGCTCAAGTTTAAGGTGGCAGGTAGGGAGTTTCAGGCTCTTGAAGTGGGGGTCTTTATTCCAGAAGAAAAATCAGTTGACAGTCTAGAGTCTGGCGAAATTGGTTACATTGTCACTGGTATCAAAGAACCCGGTGTAGCTTCGGTAGGAGATACGGTGGCGTCTATCAATGACACGAGTCCAGCTCTGACCGGATATGAGAAGGCTCGACCTGTAGTCTGGGCTTCTATTTATCCAGAAAGTCAGGATGACTTTACTCTCCTACGACAAGCGCTTTTAAAACTGAGTTTGTCTGATTCAGCTTTTTCATTTGAGGAAGAATCTTCTAGCGTGTTGGGTAGGGGATTTAGAGCCGGATTCTTGGGAATGCTTCATCTCGAAATTATTACCGAGAGACTGCATCGTGAATTTAACTTGCCCTTGATTATTACTTTGCCGAGCATTATTTATAAAGTGATTTATAAATCTAATGCGGAAGCTGGACTCGCCGGGAAAGAGAAAACAATTTATACACCATCGTTTTTTCCAGAAGACCACCTTATTGATACTGTTCTAGAGCCATGGGCGAGTGTGGTAGTAATTGTTTCTCCGGAATATACCAGTGCTGTCGTTAAACTTCTATATGAGTTTGAAGCAGAACTGAATGATACCGAAAGTGTCGGTACCATGCGTACTGCCTTAAATTTTGATATGCCTCTTAGGGAACTGATGCGAGGATTTTTTGATAAACTCAAAAGTGTGACATCTGGATTTGGTTCTATCTCCTATACTCTTTCGGGTGAGAAATATGCCAAAGTTTGTCGTTTGGATATCTTGATTGCCGATGAAGTTGTACCCGCTTTCGCTAAAGTTATTTCTCGTTTACAAATAGAATCCGAAGCAGAGCTAGCAGTAGAAAAGCTTGTCAAAGCTCTACCTAGACAAATGTTTACGACCAAGATTCAAGCTAAAGCGTTGGGGCGAATTATTGCCTCACGAACTTTGAGTGGTATGAAAAAGGATGTTACTCAACATATGTATGGCGGCGATATCACTCGCAAGATGAAACTTCGAGAGAAGCAGAAGAAAGGGAAGAAGAAAATGAAAGAAAGAGGGAGGGTAAATATCCCACAGGACGTTTTCCTCAAAATGATTCGCCGTGATTAGTCTAGACCTTTAGAAAAGGGGAGCGTATAGAAGAACCATACTGACAATAATGAGTATAGAAAGGATCGCCCAAGCGACTTTGATCTTTTTCTTGTGCTTTCTATCGAATAGCATACGGGTTATGTTAACATAAAGATAATTATTTTCCATCTATATGAGAGAATTGCAAAGAAAACAGAAAATGAGGCAGAGACTGTATTCCTTACCGTCTCTTATTGGGTTGTTTATCATTGCTGTTTTACTCGCCAAGGGGGCCGTAGGAGTTATAAATAAAGAGAGAGAAAGCGTCTTACGTTCTAGAGAATTAGAAGAAAAGGCCACTACTTTAGTCCAGAGGGAAGAAGAGTTGAAAGAGGGTATTGCTCGTTTAGAGACTGAAGAGGGTATACAGGAGGAAATAAAAGAGAGATTTAGCGTTATTCAAGAAGGAGAATTTGTGGCAGTTATTGTCGACGACAGGAGGGTGACTAGCTCGGAGGATGATTCAGGGAAGGCGTGGTACAAGAAGCTCTGGTCTGCGATAATGGGAGGTAAATAATCAATGGTGCCACCGGCAGGAATTGAACCTACATTAACGCCTTAGGACGGCGCTGTTCTATCCGTTGAACTACGGCGGCTGAGGAAAAATATAGCATGAAATTAGAAAAACGACCTGCCTAGCCGGCAGACAGGTATTCTGCTATAATTTTTTCTTATGAATCCAGAAGAGAAATTACTCTTAGAGCGCACTCTGAAGCTTTCTGAAGAGAATAATCTCATTTTGCGGAAAATACAGAAAACCACTAAAAGGGCCGCGATCTGGGGATTCATAAAAGTTATTATTGTAGTTACGCCTCTAGTTATCGGTTATTTCTATCTTCAGCCGTATTTTAAAGATGTGGTGGAAACTTACAATACTGCAATAGATCTTCTAAATATTAATTAAATTATGCCGAGATAGCTCAGTTGGTAGAGCATTTCCCTGAAGAGGAAGGGGTCGCCGGTTCGAGCCCGGCTCTCGGCACCAAAAGAAAACTAGTTTCCTTTGACCTTAAGTCTAGTTTGACGATTTTTGTCTACCTTAGGGAGGTGGAGGACGAGCATACCGTATTTCTCAACCGCTTCCGCTCCGTCAACATCTACTTCTTCTGGTAGTGAGATGGTACGAGCAAATGAACCCCAATAGAGCTCGTGATGGAAGTACTCATCGTCCGATACTGTTCTATCTTCACTGCGCTTACCACGTATTGTGACAGAGTCTCTAGTGATAGAAACATCTAGGTCATCTGGCTTCACTCCGGCAACCATAGTCTTGATAACAATTTCTGAAGGAGTTTGGAAAACATCCACAGTGAGTTGGGCCTCTTCTTCGCTATCTTCAAAAATATTTTGTTTTATAGAAGTCACCGGCTCCAATTTTGTTTCTACCGGTTCTATTTCTTCGTCAAGTCTAACGGCGCCAGTCAGTCTCTCGAAAAATGATCTCTTTGATTCCATAGTTGTTTAATTATATATCTTTTAGTTTATCGCGCAATTGTTTTTGCCTTCTCAAATGCTAAGAGAAGGAGAATAACTCCAATCCAGACCATCCCAAACGCTATTACAGCTCCAGAATTATACCAATATATTATAGCGAGGTTAAAGCCGGCGTGGAATAAAACTGCCAAGATAATAGCAAAGAGGGTCAAGGTTATGCGCTTTCTTTTTGATTTATAAAATGAGAAAGCGAGGGCCGTGCCGATGATACTCGATGAAACTATATGTAAGAGACTTGCTCCGATGAAGCGCAAATTACCAGAGATGATATTGTTCACAATATTTTCACCTACTAAAATGGGCCCAAATATAAACAAAGCATTCTCCAGAGCTACAAAACCGAGAGCAGCCGTAATCATATAGATGATTGGGTCTATCGGTTCATTGTCGTCAACCGATTTGAGCCCGCCTATGTAGGCTGCGCCTAATTTAAAAAGTTCCTCCAAGATAACCCACAGAAGGATGGCAATAAATGTCATACCAGGGAACAAAATATCCACCCCCTTTTGAAAAGGCAAAACGAAAACTACCGCGAGCATTCCTAGTAAAAAAGTTTTTAAAATAAGTCCCCGTGGCTCTGGATGCTTATAATCCTCATGAAGCCAGAAGGCAAGCCAAATGAGTGCCGGGATGATACCGCTCAAGAGTGCGTAAAAAATTACATTCGCATTTGTCATATCGGTTTACCCTGAGCGGAGTCGAAGGGCCACGTCTCTATCATCAATAGGTTCTCTTTACTTAGCTCCCCCCATATCTCTTCAGTGATAAACGGCATAAATGGATGCAGAAGTTTAAGAGAATTTTCGAGCAGGTAATACAAGGTGCCTGCTCGTTCTGGTATTTTCCCGCCTGCGCGGGCAGGCTTGCTTTCTTCTATTATCTCATCAGCGAAACGGTGCCAGACATAGGCATAAATTTTCTCCGCCGCGATATGGAAACGATAGTTCTCCATATCGAGAGTGATATCTTTAGCTAGAGCCTCAAACTCATGAGTAAGTTCTTTGTCTGGTTCTCCGGTATTTTCTTGTGAGAGTACAAAGCGCGCAATGTTCCAGAGCTTGTTGGCAAAGTTTTTATAACCTTTGATTTTATCTTCGCGTAGTGAAAGGTCTGTTCCCGGGGTATTTCCCACAACAAGCGTCATCCGCAAAGCGTCAGTGCCGTACTTACTAGTGAGAGTCATAGGGTCGACGACATTTCCTTTCGACTTACTCATCTTCTTGCCTTGCGCATCATTAACAAGGCCATGGAGATAAACGGTGTGAAATGGGGATTTCCCAGATAAGTAGAGACCAAAGATAATCATCCGCGGTACCCATTTGAAGATTAAATCATGCCCCGTTTCCATAACGTCTGTCGGATAGTATCGTTTATAGTCGTCTCCATCAGGGTAACCAGTCATAAATAGTGGCCACTGCCCGCTTGAAAACCAAGTATCGAAGGTGTCCGAGTCCTTCGTCCAGCCTTCTCCATCTGGTTTTTCTATGCTGGCGACGATTTCTTCTCCACGAAACCATGCGGGAATTTGGATTCCCCATACTATTTGGCGAGAGATATTCCAGTCGATGGAGTTTTCCATCCAGTATCTAAAAACTTTTTCGTAATTGTCAGGGATAAATCTAACCTCTTTTTTATCTACAGCATCTAAGGCGAGCTTGGTTAGAGGTTCCATTTTTACGAACCATTGATCCTTGACTTGCGGTTCGATAATGGTGGAGCACTTGTAGCACCTCTTTACGATATTTTTATAATCTCTATCTGTTTTTATTAAGAGTCCTTTTGCATCGAGCTTTTCAACTATTTTTTCCCTAGCATCTTTTATCTTCATTCCACCAAATTCTTTCGCAATTTCTAAAAGCTTACCGCGCCAATCAATAATTTGTTCGATATCAAGGTTATGTCGCGTCGCAATCTCGAAGTCTATTTGCGAATGCCATGGAGTAATAGTCATTACTCCGGTACCGAAGTTCATGTCCACAGCCTCATCTTTGATAACGGTGGCGGTGATAGGTCCGTTTATCCATTCGAGTTCTAAAGTTTCTCCATGCGAATATTTGGCGTATCTTTTATCGTCCGGATGCATGACTACGTATTTATCCCCAAACTTGGTTTCCGGTCTGACTGTTCCAATTTCAAACGGACCATATTTAAAATAATAAAAAGGTGTATTTTCTTCAACCGACTCCGTTTCCACCTCTGATAGGGAAGTCTGGTGCTTGGAACACCAGTTAATGGTTCGCTTACCTCTGTAGACCAGAGTATCCTTAAACATTTTGATAAATGTCTCTTGCGTTTTTTTGATCACATCTGGGTCTAAAGTAAATTTCTCTCTAGACCAATCGCAAGAGGCGCCGAGAGAGCGCACTTGCGACTCCATGTTCTCTTTATTTTTTAAAGTGAAGTTGAGTATTTCTTGGTACAAAACTTCAGGGTCCATACCAAACCGAGAACGGCCTTCCTTCTCTAATTTTTTTTCAAATACCACTTGTGTTTCAAATCCAGCATGGTCTGCTCCTGGAAGCCAGAGAGCTTTATAACCTCGCATCCTTTTGAATCTAGTTATAATGTCTTCAAGAGCGATAAAGAGGGCGTGACCAGAATGCAAGTTACCATTCGCATTTGGAGGGGGCATCACTATGGTAAAAGCCTTTTTCCTATCCCCAGGCAAGTTATCAGGATTAAAAAAACCGCTATCTTCCCAAAGTTTATAGATACGGTTCTCTGTTTCTTCAGGGTTATAAGGTGTAAGAAATTTGCTATTCATACGGCATATTAATAATACCATGTTCAAGATATGGTTATAAGTAGACTAAAGGACAAAATGTACATAAGATGTTACTTAAATTGTAAACGAGCATCTAGTGACTCTTATTAGAGCTTTCAATTTAAGTTTTTAAGGGGAAATAAAAAATATAAATAAAGGACATTATTTATATAAAGGACAAATATATAAAAAACGTTGGAAATAAAGCTTTTTTCTCCTTTTCTACTTTTTTAACATCACTTGACATTTACACGTGAGTG
>PCVB01000014.1:12449-12591 GCA_002787855.1 Candidatus Zambryskibacteria bacterium CG11_big_fil_rev_8_21_14_0_20_42_18
CATCAGAACACAAAAAAATAGATTTAACAAACTATCTCATATCGGTTTTGTGGCTATTTTATTTGTTCTTTCAGCTATCTTTACTCTTCCTTCATCTACTACAGCTTTTACATACAATCTTGGCCTTATCTTTACCGCTAAT
>PCVB01000025.1 GCA_002787855.1 Candidatus Zambryskibacteria bacterium CG11_big_fil_rev_8_21_14_0_20_42_18
AAAAAGTACATGAATAATGTCGATAAAAACTTTGCTATAAATGAAACTTTGTCTAAGAAAATTCAAGAATCACTCCCTTTTATTATAGAATCTTTACAAAAGACAAAGTTCAAATACACAGGAAAAGCCCTTGTATCTTTTATACCCAAAAGTAGTTATTTAATAAATTCACTCCTATTTTCCTGCAAGAGCGGTGATCCCTACTCTGCTTCAATATTATTTAGGTCTTTGATTGAGCATAGTTTTAGACATTTGTATTTATTTGTTAGAGCTCTGAACGATAAAAACGACGATGGTGGTAAGGCATACTATAATTCACTTAAAGCTAATGAGGATCTTGAATCTGTTGAGAAAATTATTAATTATAAAAAAATAGTCTATCCAAAAGATACACAGTGGAATACAAAAGGTAACCACAATAATGCAATACGAGAAATCGCTAAAAATTTTCGTATTGAAAAGATTTTTCACTATTTAATAAGCAACAATAACAACAAAAGTAGCGAGATTATAGAAAGATATAAGAAAGAATATCTGCTAGAAAGACTAATTGAATATACAAATATGTCATCGAGTGTACATGGTGGCCCTTTTGGTGAGTTGGCACTCTATGAACTACAAAAAGATAAATCTAAGCTCGAGGTGACTTTAAATAAGTTTTCTAATGAGAGTTTTTTGCTTCATAAAAGTTTAGTTGAAACAACATACCTTTTTGCTTCGCTAATGGATGAAGAGACTAAAAAATATTATGACGATATTATTTCAAAATAAATAATAAAGGGAGTACTTTTCGTGCGTGCACGGGCGGGCAAAGCGTGTGCGTACTCGCACACGCTGGGGTAAGCACGATGCATTTGAGCCTCGGACATTTCCGCATTGGGTATTGAAGATACATAATGTTAAAATAATTTTTGTGGAACTAGAATCAAAACAATCCTTCGACCAAAGCTCATGACAAGTAAACACAAACAATCAAATACCACTCTTAAAAGAAAGGTCTTTGTGGGGCTTTCTGGCGGAGTGGATTCAGCTGTTTCGGCCGCCTTGCTCAAAGAGCAAGGCTTCGATGTCACTGGTGTTTTCATAAAAGTCTGGCAACCCGATTTTTTACCATGCTCTTGGCGAGAGGAGCGACGTGATGCAATGAAGGTGGCCATTGCTCTCGATATCCCATTTCTATTTTTTGACTTTGGAGAAGAATATAAAAAGGGCGTGGTAGATATGATGCTTGCCGAATACAAACTAGGTCGCACTCCCAACCCGGATATTTTGTGTAATAGGGAAGTTAAGTTCGGTGCTTTCTGGAAGAAGGCTCGGGAAATGGGGGCCGATTATATCGCTACGGGGCATTATGCCCAGATCGAAGGTGACTTTTTGAAAGAGGGCAAAGATAAGGAGAAAGATCAATCTTATTTTCTCTGGACTATTGCTCCAAATGACTTGCCACACATTCTTTTCCCCGTCGGTCACTTGGAGAAAAGGGAAGTCCGTCAACTTGCCCAGAAATACGGACTCCCTGTTTCGGAGAAGAAAGACAGTCAGGGCATTTGTTTTATAGGAGATATTAGTATGGAAGAATTTCTTTCACATTTTATACCCACTAAGCATGGAGAGGTGTTAAATACAAAAGGAGAAGCCGTTGGTTCACACAAGGGCGCACTCTTCTACACTATTGGCGAAAGGCACGGCTTTAATATTTCTAAGAAAAAATCGGAGGACGGAGCATCCTATGTTGTTTCTAAGGATATGGATGCAAATACTATTACCGTCTCAAGTTCTGAACCAGAAATTCTTTCACTCTCGCCGACAAAAGTTGTATTAAAAGATGTCAACTGGATCAAAGAGCCAGAAGCTTCTTCTAATCTATCTGCCAGAATAAGATATAGAGGTGAAAAGATACCCATAACTCTGTCAAAAAATCTAGATGGACGCATAATGGTTGAATTTAAAAACCCCGAGAGAGGGCTTTCGTTGGGACAGTCGTTAGTCTTCTATTCCAACGACCCCGCCTATGACGGGGCAAGCACGTGTTTTGGGGGCGGGGTGATGGATGAAGTTTTGTAAGGTATAATTGCAAGATGACACAACTGACAGACCGAATGACAGACCGGATGATGATTCTAAAGGCAGACGGTAGCCGTGAATTATTTGACCCAGAGAAATTGCGCGCCTCACTTCTCCACTCTGGCGCGCCGGAGAGAGATGCCGAAAAAGTTTTGGCTCACATTTTACCGGAACTTCACCGTGATATGAAAACAAGCGAGATTTACCAACACGCTTTTGTTATTCTCCAAAAGATCAGTAGACCAATAGCTAGGAGTTATTCTCTCCGTCGTGCCGTGATGAATCTTGGACCATCTGGATTTCCTTTCGAAGATTTTGTGGCCGAGATTCTTAAGGCTAAAGGCTTTAAGTGCGAGACGCGCCAGACAGTATTGGGTGGATGCGTACCGCACGAAGTAGATGTAGTGGCCTACACGGCAGACAAACTCATAATGGTTGAGGCTAAGTTTCATAACGAGCTTGGGACTAATTCTGATTTGAAGGTGGCTCTATATGTAAAGGCGCGCTTTGATGATTTAAGAGAAAATGTTTACGATTATGGAGGCGCAAAGAGAAAGGTTACTGACTGTTGGCTTATCACTAACACTAAGTTTTCAAGTACCGCCATACACTATGGGGTCTGCCAGAATCTGACTATGATAGGATGGAATTATCCGGAAAAAGGTAATTTACAAGACATGATAGAGGAGGAGGGCATCCATCCTGTTACTTGTTTAGTTTCCCTTTCCGATGTTGAAAAAAAGACCTTACTGGCCGGCGGGGTCGTACTCTGCGCTGATATTAAAAAGGATCCCGAATTGCTTGTTAAACTTCTTGGCAAAGACTTTGATATCAAACCAGTTATTAATGAAATAAACGAATTACTATAATGACAACAGAACCATTTATTCTTTTAATTGTAGCGTTACTATTAGGTTCGACTTTGGGCCTTGAGCGGTCACTTGTCGGCAAAACGGCTGGCTTTAGAACTTTCGGACTGGTTTCCATGGGCTCTAGTCTTTTTATCCTGATAGCCAAGTTTATTATTCCTACTGTTGATACCTTCAACTACGACCCCATGAGAATGGCGGCGGCTATTGTTCTGGGTATTGGATTTCTCTGTGGAGGGGTAATTATCTTCAAAGACTCTGCTCTCACCGGTCTTACCACGGCGGCTGGCCTTTGGGTCGCGGCGGGTATCGGCATGGCGGTGGGGTATGGACTTCTATCTCTCGCCCTTTTTACAACAATCGCCACCCTCCTTGTTTTCTCCATCTTTGGGTTCATCGAACATAGATTTGTTTCTAAGAGAATAAATGGACAATAGAGACGAAGCTCTAAAGAAAATCAAAGATGAGGTAATTAGTTTATCCACCTCGCCACTTTTTGCTTATAGAACAGAGAACAAGTATCTTCCGGTAATCGGAGAGGGTAACCACTTTGCTGAAATAATGTTTGTTGGTGAAGCGCCGGGGAAAAATGAGGCTCTGACGGGTAAGCCGTTTTGTGGGCGGGCAGGAAAGATTCTTGATGAACTTTTAATTTCTATTGGAATTGATAGAAAAGATGTTTATGTGACCAACATTGTCAAAGATCGTCCGCCCGAAAATCGCGACCCACTGCCAGAAGAGATTGAGGCATACGGACCTTTTCTAGACAGACAGATTGAAATTATTGCTCCCAAGGTTATTGCCACTTTAGGTCGTTTCTCCATGCAATACGTTATGAGTAGATTTGCTCTTGAATGGGAACTCTCTTCTATTAGTGATATTCATGGCAAAGTGTTTGATGCAGAACCTAATGGGACGAAAATTAAGGTAATACCTCTCTACCACCCGGCCGCCACCATCTACAACCAACACCTCTTAGGTACTTTGAAAGAGGATTTTCAAGTTCTGAAAACCTTAATATAATTGTGCTATATTGACTCAATGCAATCCAACGAGATTAGAGAAAAATTTCTAGAATTTTTTGAAAAAAGAGGACACAAACGCGTTCCTTCTTCTTCGCTAGTGCCGGAAAACGACTCCTCGGTGCTCTTTACCACTGCCGGCATGCAGCAATTTAAACCATATTATTTAGGCAAAAGAGATGCGATAAAAGATTTTGGTTCTCTAAACACAGTCTCTGTACAGAAATGTGTTAGGACATCAGATATAGAAGAAGTGGGGGATGAGAGGCACTTAACTTTTTTTGAAATGCTTGGGAATTTTAGTTTCGGTGGATATTGGAAAAAAGAAGCAATTCAATATGCGTACGATTTTATAACGAAAGAGGTGGGATTAAAAATAGATTATGTCACTGTTTTTGAAGGCGAAACAGGTGTGCCTGCCGATACAGAGTCAGAAGATATCTGGAAAGCTATTGACCCCAATCTGGTAGTCAAAAAATTTGGCAGAGCTGATAACTTCTGGGGGCCTACAGGAGAAGAAGGGCCTTGTGGTCCGACAACGGAAATCTATGTGGATGGCATTGAAATATGGAACATCGTTTTCAATGAGTTTTATCATAACTCGGATAAATCTTTGAAGTCGCTTGATATAAAAGGCGTTGATACTGGGATGGGTCTCGAAAGACTTGCTCTCGTCAGTTGTTTTCCGGGACAGGTGGGCAAGAAAACTATTTTTGATACAGATTTATTTACTTTCGCCGATAATCCCCAAACTAAAGAAGAAAGAATCATTGCTGACCATATGCGGGCAGCGGTGCACATGATTGGAGATGGAGTAGTTCCATCGAATACTGAAAGAGGTTATGTATTGCGCAGATTAATTCGTCGGGCTTTAGCAATCGGAAAAGAAGAGAGGAAGATCGCTCGAATTTCCGGGAATCTCACAAAAGATGAAAAGATTTTAGAAATTTTGCAAAGAGAGTCCTTCAAATTTTCCGAAACGCTGGAGGCAGGACTGAAACAGTTTGAAAAAGGCGTAGTGGATCCCTTCATGCTTTTTACGACCTACGGCTTTCCGATTGAGTTGACCGATGAGATTGCGAGAGAGAAGGGAATTACAATAGATCATAAAAAATTTGACGAAGATTTCAAAAAACACCAGGAAGTCAGCAAAGCCGGAATGGAGCAGAAGTTTAAGGGAGGGCTCGCGGGGCACTCTGAGATGGAAGTGAAGTATCACACCGCCACTCATCTCTTGCATCAAGCGCTTAGGGAAGTTTTGGGAGAAGACGTCTTCCAAAAAGGCTCCAACATAACTCCAGAGCGTCTGCGGTTCGATTTCTCTTTTCCCCGCAAGATGACAGATGAAGAAAAGAAGAAAGTCGAGGATTTGGTGAATGAAAAAATTAAGGAAGCTCTACCGGTTTCTTATGAGGATATCCCCATGGAGGAAGCGAAGGGGAAAGGGGCCATTGGTCTCTTTGAAGAAAAGTACGGAAGTAAAGTTCGGGTCTATAAAATCGCTGATTTCAGCTTGGAGTTCTGCGGTGGTCCACATGTGGAAAATACAAGTATCCTAGGTAAGTTTAGAATTACCAAAGAAGAAGCCACATCCACAGGGGTGAGGAGGATAAAAGCTGTTTTAGAATAGTGTAAAATAAGTTATACTTTAAGAGATGCCAAAAAATATCGAAGACATGATAGTACCAGAGCGAAGAAGGAGTATTAGAAATATTCCTATTCCAGAAGGTCGGAGAAAAACCAGTGGCTACAGCGTGCCCCCTCCTGTTTACTCCGCGCCTTCCATACCAACCGTACCCCCTGTCCCCACTCCATCAGAAGCCAAGCATTACGAATCCGATTTTCATAGAAACGGCGCAAGATTTCCTAGGATGCCAAGAAAGGGTGTTTGGATTGCTGCGGGCATATCTATCCTGATACTTTTATTTGCAATCCTCTCTATCTTTAACGGCGCGACGTTTGCATATGTGCCAAAATCAATTGACATTTCTTTTAACAAAGACGCCTATACAGCAGAGAAGTCTGGTGAAGGTAAACTTCTCTACAGTGTTATAAAACTTTCTGAAGACAAGGGTTTGAAAGTTTCTGCTTCTGGCGAGGAGCAAGTAAGTCGCAAGGCCAGTGGCGTGATCGTTGTGTATAACACTACCAATAAGACCCAGAAATTTAGATCAACTACCCGCTTCAAAACTCCTGAAGGTAATGTCTATCAAGTTCCCGATGCCATAGTTGTTCCTGCCCAGAAAGGTAGTGAGCCAGGTTCTCTAGAGGTAACAGTTTTTGCAGAGTTCCCTGGAGCAGAGTCTAATATCGGACTTGCGGACTTTACTCTGCCCGGACTTTCTGGTACATCTCTTGCTTCAGCTGTTTATGCTCGTTCTAAGACAGAGATGACCGGAGGATTTGTCGGAGTAGAGAGAGTAGTTAGTGAGAAGGATAAAACGCGCGTTACCAATGACCTACAGACAACCTTGAAAGAAGGGCTTATCTCTGAAGCCAAGGCACAGGCGCCGGAAGGATTCGTTCTCTTCCCATCACTTTCTTCTATAACTTTTGAAGAACTTCCACAAACCGAGGCGGATAAAAACAGCACTACTTTAAATATGCGTGCTAATTTGTACGGTGTGATGTTTAAGGAAAATGATTTGTCTACTCATCTGACCGCAAAGAAAGCCGACCTTGCCGTGGGAGATACTATAGATATCGTTGGACTAGAGTCACTTGAACTCGCCTTTACAGACACCGCCCCTGAGGATTTGCTTCTTTCCGATAAGATTGACTTCTCTGTGTCGGGTGTTGCTAAAGCGCTTTGGGTTATAGATGAGACGGCGCTTAGGGCCGATCTAGTGGGGAAACATAAGAGAGACATTCCTTCCATCCTAAATAATTATCCAAATATTGAGAGCGTTAACGCGACTATCAGACCATTTTGGAAAGGCTCTTTCCCAGACAATAGTAAGGATATTGTGATAAAGAAGCTTGACGTTAAATAATATATGCCACAAAGTAAAACCGCGGATTTAGAAAGGACAGGAATCGTTGTGGAGTCTCTGCCCAATATCATGTTTCGAGTTAAACTTGATTCCTCGGGTGAAGAAATTCTTTCATATCTTGCCGGCAAAATGCGTCTTCATCGCATTCGGGTATTGGTGGGGGATAAGGTCCTTCTGGAACTCGAACCGTATGGAGGCAAGGCGAGGATAATCAAAAGACTCTAGACCCCGTCTGACGGGGTAGACAGAAAAACAAAATTAAGCTAGAATGCAGGCTTGCTATGAAAGTTAAGGCGTCGGTTAAAAAGCTCTGCACTAAGTGCCAAATAGTCCGTAGAAAGGGCTATGTTTATGTGACTTGCAAAGCTAATCCTCGACATAAGCAAAGACAAGGCTAGATGAGAATATTAGGCATAACCATCCCAGAAGAAAAGCGTCTTGAAATTGGTCTAACGATCCTTTTTGGTGTTGGACGTTCGAGGGCTAAGGAAATTCTCAAAAAGGCGGGGGTCAATTTTAGCAAGAAGTCGAAAGATACAAGCGTAGAAGAGGAAAACAAGATTCGTACGGTTATCGAATCTATAACTCTTGAAGGAGATTTGAAAAGAGAGGTAACAGGTAATATCAAACGACTCAAGGATATCAAAACTTATCGAGGAGTACGTCACTTGCGTAATCTACCTGTCCGAGGTCAGCGTACCAAGACCAATGCTCGCACGAAGCGCGGCGCGAGAAAGACCATGGGTACCGGTAGAAAAGTGGCCGAGAAGAAATAATCCAATTTTTATAAAATGGGCAAAAAACGCATAATCAAAACAGAAGAGCTTTCCGATACTAAAAAAGAAGTTGTTGTTGAAGGAGCAGAAAAAAAGGAAGAGACAATAAAGGTCCCTCGCGGAAGACGCGTTGAATCTGGAGTTCTTTATGTCGAATCCACCTACAATAACACCAAGGTGACTCTGACCGACAGCAAGTATAACACCCTGGCGTGGTCTTCAAGTGGTAGCCTCGGTTTCAAGGGAGCAAAGAAGGGTACCCCCTTTGCGGCCGCCAAGATAGGGGAGGCTCTGGCTATTAAAGCTCAAGCCTTAGGCGTCAAAGAGGTCAGAGTTATAGTCAAGGGTGTTGGTTCTGGTCGCGAGTCGGTGATTAGAGGTTTTATATCAAAAGGCATAGACTTGACCTCTATTCAGGACAAAACACCAGTTCCTCACAATGGCCCCAAGCCTCCTAAGCCACGAAGAACTTAGTTCGACTAAGCTCACTATAAATAATAAAAATTTATGAAAATAGGACCTAAGTATAAAATAGCTAGACGTTTGGGTGCTCCCATATTCGAGAAAACCCAGTCTCCAAAGTACGCCCTTTCACTTGCTCGCAAGGAGAGAACTGGTCGCTCCAATCGCCGTAGCAAACCGAAAAGTGAGTTCGGTCGCGCTTTGATAGAAAAGCAGAAGGCTCGTTTTACCTACGGCTTGAGCGAGAAACAATTTAGAGGTTATGTTGATAAGGCTCTTAGTGCTCAAGATCCTGTCCAGAAACTCTTCTCTCTTCTTGAGGCTCGTCTTGATAATGTGCTTTTCCGAGCGGGCTTTGCGAAAACGCGTTCGCAGGCTCGTCAGGTCTCTGGTCATGGACATGTGATGATAGATAGTACTCGCGTCACTGTGCCATCGATACTCTTAAAGAAGGGAAATGTGGTTAGCATCCGTCCCAGCTCTGCCTCTAGTCCTCTGTTTGGGGAGGTGGCAGAGAGGATGAAAACCGTTACCGCCCCCGCTTGGTTAAAAGTTGATCCAGAGAATAGAAGTGTTACGGTCGAGGGGCTAGCAGTCTATGTACCACAGGAGCACCTCTTCGATCTCGGAGTCGTTATTGAATTCTATAATAGATAGTGTTATAATTAAAAACTAAATTTTTATATTTTATGGCAGATTACACAATACTTTTACCGTCTAAACCAAAGGTTATTTCCGAAGAGGGAGTAAGTGGAGTTTTCGAGATTGACAGACTCTATCCTGGTTATGGTCACACCCTCGGCAACAGTCTTCGTCGCATCATTCTTTCTTCTCTACCGGGGGTAGCGATAACTTCCGTAAAGATAACTGGTGTTAATCACGAATTTTCTGTTCTAGATGGAGTGAAGGAAGATGTTATTACCATCCTTCTCAATCTAAAGAAAATCAGTATGCGTTTTTCAACTGATGAGCCTCAGACTCTTACTCTTAAGGTTAAGGGGGACAAGGTTGTCAAAGCTTCTGACTTGGATGTGCCGGGTCAAGTAGAGATTCTCACTCCAGACGAAGTCATTGCCACTATTATTGGCAAAAATACTGTGCTAGAGATGGAAATCAAGGCTGAAAAAGGCCTTGGTTTTATGCCCAAGGAAATGATTGAAAAGTCTCGTGTGGATATCGGCACTATTGCTCTCGATGGTATCTTTACTCCAATACGTCGCGCCAGTTATGAGGTGGAAAATATGCGTGTGGGTGATAGAACAGACTTCAATAAATTAAGACTTTTCATCGAGACCGATGGCACCATCTCTCCTTCAGACGCTTTAACTTCTTCTATCGAGATTATGATTAACCAACTCAAGGCTATAGTTGGATTTAGAGAAGATGAGCCAGAAGTGAAGGTTTCGGTTGCTAGTGAGAGCCACGATCTCTCTCCTAAGGCAGAAGTTGACCCAGAGGTTTTGAAGACACGCGTAGAGTCTCTCGGCATTTCTATGCGTACTCAACATACTCTTACAGAAGTTAACATTCGCACTGTCGGTGGTCTTGCTCGCAAGAAGGAGAAGGACCTCTTGGAAATAGGGGGTATTGGCGCCAAGGGTATCCAAGAGATCAAGAAGGCTTTGGGCGAATTTGGTATCACACTGAAGTAACTAACGACCAACGACAGACAACTAACAACAATGAGGCACCATAATTCAAACAGAAAATTCGGTCGCGAAAAAAATCAGAGAAAAGCTCTGCTTAAGTCTCTTGCCTACTCACTGACCCTGAAGGGCAAGATCAAGACGACAGAGCCTAAGGCCAAAGAGCTTCGACCGTATATGGAGAAACTTATTACCTTAGGAAAGAAACAAACACTTGCTTCTCGCAGAGTTCTAGAAAGTCGTGTTGGTCCCAAAGCGGCCAAGAAGATTGCCACGGAGCTTTCATTAACGTATAAGGAGAGAGTCGGTGGTTATACTCGTATCACCAAGATGGGACAACGTCTGACCGATGGAAGCCCCATGGCCATTATAGAATTGATATAATCCTTCGACTTCGCTCAGGATAAATTTTAAAAAAATTTATGAAGAAATACACAATAGACGCAAAAGGTAGAGTACCAGGACGAGTAGCCACTGAAGTGGCAGTTCTTCTCATGGGGAAAAATCGCACTGATTTCGCCCGTAATCGTATACCGGATGTCGAAGTAGAAGTGACTTCGAGCGCGGAAATGTCTCTAAACGCCAAGAAATTGACAGACAAGATGTACTACTCTCACTCCGGTTTTCCTGGTAACTTGAAAATCCGCTCACAGGCTCAATTGGTCAAGACCAAGGGAGCTCAAGAGATACTTCGTCGAGCGGTGTATGGGATGCTTCCAAAAAATAAATTACGAGCACAGATGATAAAGAATTTGAAGATAAAATAAATGACAACAATAGATAAGTACATTGGAGCAGTAGGGAGACGTAAAACTAGTGTGGCACGAGTTCGCATCACTCCTGCTCCCAAAGTTTCTCTTACCGTTAATGACAAGAGTTTCGAAGAGTATTTTCCTACACAAATGCTTAGAAAAACCGTAATGTCAGTTTTTGAAAATACTCCAGACAAATTTGCCGTGACCGCCAAGCTTAATGGTGGGGGCATTTCTTCTCAAGCAGAAGCTTTGCGACATGGTTTAAGTCGCGCCATCGTGCACCACAGCCCGGAGTTGCGCACTAAGTTTAAAGTGAAGGGTTATCTTAAACGCGATCCTCGAGCCAAAGAACGTAGAAAGTTCGGTCTCAAGAAAGCCCGTAAGGCCCCACAGTGGAGTAAGCGTTAGTTCACCAGAAATATGAAAAAAGATAACGACGACATCGTAATAGAAGACGACGAAGATTCAGTAGCTTCAACAGGCTTTGATAAAAAGTTGAGAGAGAGAATCAAGCAGGCAGAGACCAAGGCCAAGGAATATCTTGATAGTTGGCAGAGAGCCCAAGCGGATTTCGCAAACTTGCGCAGGCGAGATGAGGAAGCCAAGCTAGATTTTATCAAGTTTGCGAAACTTTCTTTACTGGAGGAGTTGATTCCTGTGCTCGATAGTTTTAACATAGCTTTGTCTCATGGGCACAAAGACTTCGAGCCTCTATATAATCAGTTCATAGGAGTGCTCAAGTCCAATGGCCTAGAAGAATTAAGCCCATTGGGAGAGACCTTCAGTCCTCATGAACACGAAGCGATAGGTACTATGGAGACAGAGAAGGAAGAGGAGAATCACAAAATACTTGAGGTTTTGCAGAAAGGATATAAATTGAATGGCAGGGTGATTCGTCCGGCGAAAGTGAAGGTGGGAGAATTTATTAATAAAAAATAAAAACAATATGGCAAAAATAATTGGTATAGATCTAGGTACGACAAACTCCGCGGTAGCGGTGATGGAGGCTGGTCAGCCCAAGATTATAGAAAATGCTGAAGGTGCGCGCACCACGCCCTCTATTGTGGCTATCTCAAAAACCGGTGATCGTCTCGTTGGTCTTCTTTCTAAACGTCAGGCGGTTACTAATCCTAAAAATACTATTTTCGGTATCAAGCGTTTTATCGGTCACACTTTCGCTGACCCTGCTGTGCAGAAGGATAAGGCCACCGTACCTTTTGAAGTCAAGGCCGGCCCTACAGGCGGAGTGGTGGTTAAGATGGGGGATAAAGACCAACGTCCAGAAGAAATTTCTGCCATGATTCTACAAAAATTGAAGGTGGATGCCGAAGCTAAACTCGGAGAGAAGATTACTGAAGCCATCATCACCGTGCCAGCTTATTTTAATGACTCACAACGTCAGGCCACCAAGGATGCTGGTCAGATTGCGGGCCTTGACGTCAAACGTATTATCAATGAGCCCACCGCCGCCGCTCTGGCCTACGGGTTCGACAAGAAGAGAAATGAGAAGATCGCTGTCTTCGACTTTGGCGGAGGTACTTTCGATATCTCTATTCTTGAAGTGGGTGACAACGTCGTCGAGGTGAAGTCTACAGACGGGGACTCTCACTTGGGAGGAAAAGATATTGACCAAAAGGTTCTCAACTAT
>PCVB01000009.1:0-11924 GCA_002787855.1 Candidatus Zambryskibacteria bacterium CG11_big_fil_rev_8_21_14_0_20_42_18
CCCGTCCTCAATTGGCAGAGCCGTAACGCTACCAACAATATCTGGCCCAAGGTCTTTATCAATATCAACACTTTTATAAAGTATGTCGGTATTATTTTTGATAAAAGAGCCGAAAACTTTGTCCCCCACGCCAATCTCTAAAATCGATTCGGGTTTCAATTTTAGAACCTCATCAATCTGATGGTAGTAACTAACCCACCTATCCTTGTGAGAATACTTAGAGAAAAAATAGTGTGTTTTATCAACCTGTTTATTCATTTAGATTTGAAACAATTTTTGAGATAATGGTCTCCACACTATACTCGGATTGAACTCGGTTAGAAAGCTCTCTCATTATTTCGGATTTTTGATTATTTTGTAGCCAAGAATCTAATTTTTTTGTCAGGTCTTCCACATCGCCATGTTTGTAAATAAAGAGGCCTGCTTGTCCGCCGAATAATCCGGTAAAGGCACAATTAGCGGTAAATACTGGCGTGCCGGTAGCTAGAGATTCTAATACGGCTTTATCCATACCGCCGTCAGGTGTTGAGTTTATACTGATGGTGTGACCAGCGTAGATCTTGGGCATTTCTGTATTTATCACAGAACCAAGCCAAAGAAGTTTTGCCTTGATTTTTTCCGCTAGATTTTCAAGTTCTTTTTTATATCTCTTATCTTCCTCCATTATCGGTTCCCCCACAAGCGTTAGTGATTTGTCTCCAATCGATCTAATAATGAAGTCTATGTTCTTTATCCTAGTAATACGTCCCACGTGTAGAAACTTGACTGGACCATCTCTATTTTGAAGAACTGGTTTGAAAATCTTTGTATCTATACCGTGTCCAATATATCTAACCTTCTTACTTTTCAGTTTGAAACTTTCTGGTGCCGAAGTGACAATTATGTTTGCAAATTTCTCCGCGAGCCAAATTCGAAGATTCACCGCCTTGTGCACATACCAGAGAGCTACTTTCCTGCCCCACAAACGCCAAAATAATCCCCCAAGGATAATGTATTCGGGATTCATATGCACAAACACATTGTCATAGTTTTTTCTCTCTTGCCAAATGTATTTATAAAAGCGCGCGATATTATATAACTTCCGTACCACACTATGATATATCATAGTGTTTTGTATTTGAGATTCTTTGCCGAGCGAAAACACTTTTACATTTTCCGGCAAATTATATTCGCCTTTTTCAAGACATATAACCACCAAACTTTCATAATGCTTAGAAAACTCCTCTATCCATCGGTGAAAGAAGCCGAGTATCGGGTCATTTCTATCAACTTTCTGTGTGAGAATTAACAGCTTCATAAACTATTTAAACTTTCTTAGAGACCCTTTCCCAACCAGCCTTTATTTGAGCCATATAATCATCTTTAGAAATAAGCTTAGTGGCGAGAGTGTTTTTCATATTTACTCTTAGACTCTCCCGTTTGTAATTATTTTCTATTAAATCAATTACGGCACCCGCAAACATTTCTACATCTTTAGGAGATAAAATATAGGCATCCTTACCATGTTCCAGTTCTGAAGCAATACCTACCGGTGTAGTAATGACCGGCAGACCATAAAGTCCCGCTTCTATAAGCGCTATGCCGTACCCCTCGAAGACAGAAGTTTGGATAAAAACGTTGGCAGTTTTATAAAATGACGCCACATCATTTTGCCAGCCGACAAACGCTACATTAGCTTCTAGCTTTAAGCCTATAGCTTTTAGTTTCAGTCTTTTCTCTTCAGAACCAGAACCGACTATCACCAGTCCGGTATCTGGAAATCTCTTTTTTACTAACGCTAATGTGTTGATAGCGAGAGAAAGATTTTTTTCCGGTTCCAATCTGGCAACAGCAAGCATGATAAAACGCCAAGAATATCTAGCGTGTAAATCAAATGTTGCTTGAGTATCTTGGATCTTCTGTTTATCTATATAAATAGGCAGAACATTAACTTCAGCGTGAGTAAGAACAGATATCTTTGATTTAAGACTTTGAGTGACTACCCTTACTCCATCGGCATGTTTAAGAACTTTCCTACTAATAAATTTTCTGATTGTATTTAGTGCCCCATTAAAGTACGGGGAAAAGGGGTCTGTATGCAGTTGTACTTCCAGAGGCAGGCGCCACTTTTTTTTCACTTTCAGACCGGCTAGACCGCATTCAAACGGATCTTGCGTCGTTATAAGTGACTCCCCTCTCACAAATTTCCTATCCAAAACAATTCTCTTGCCTAGGCTCGAAGCATCACGAACATATAACCACCTCGTAGATGAGTTAGTCGGATAGGCCCAGACATTGTCTGCTACTTGTTTGTCTTTGAGACCTAGAGACTTCTTAGATAACACAACAATATGCAGTTCCCCCACAAGAGCCCCGTACTCCTTCATACGTTCTGAAACGGCGCTTCCTGCCTCAAAAATTTTCCTATCCGAACTGATGCTTAAGATTTTCAGAGCTTTTTCCATAATTCTATTATCTCATAAGCCACTTCCTCCCAAGTGTGAGTAAAATTAAAATTCTTTATCTTTTCAACCTGATTTTCATAATTATCTTTTTCACAAAGCCAAAGTATTTTTTCTTTAATATCATTAGAATTTTTCGGATCAACTACAATAGCGATGTCCCCCATCCTATCCATAAGCCCGTTCTCTCTGGTGATGATAAAGGGCTTATTGTGACGAATAGCGTCAAGAATCAAGTTTGGACTAATGTCCCCCAAGGAAGCAAGAATGACCGCGTAGCTATGTGAGATCTTCTTCATAAACTCGGCATGATCATATGTTTCTGTGCGAAAAGTAGCTCCAATATCCTCTACTTCTTTAGAAGCAAAAACTTTATGAACTAATTCTAAATTTTTCCAGACTAGTGGTCTTGTCCCGCCAATAAAATCTTTTTTAGCGGGTTGAAAAGATTCTTCTTTGGCGCCATAATAATTTTCCACCAAAGCTGTTCTTACTTCAGAAAGCTCATATGGGTCAAGCCAGATATCTCTCTGCCACTTTGTACTGAAAATTAGTGTATTAACATTTCTTAATGTCCACTTGGTAAGCTTAAAAATTAAACGTTCTTTTCTTGACCATTTTCCCCTAGTAGTTTTATAAAAATCTCTCAAGAGAACAAGGTCTCTGGTTCTCTCCACATACCCCTCCCAAAGAAAATCACCACCGGTACGAAGAATAATTTTCTTGCCAAAAAGTTTGGCGACAGACGTTGCTGGCCAACCAACACTAAAGGTATCAAGAGCAAATATAAAATCGCACCACAAAGCTCCCGGTATAATTTTAATAAAATAATACAGATGACGAATTCCAGAAGGTAGGAAATGCTCCAAGGTAAAAGTCTTTACTCTTACCTTATGGCCACCCTTCTCCCATTCGGCCTTCACGTTCTTGGCATACTGGGAAGGCCCCCCTACTCTCGGAGGATAAATGCCTGTCGCTATAAGTATCTTCATCCCGTTAGCATTTTCTTAAGTTCTTCGGCGCTGGGGCCCTTACTAGCCTGCCCGACTGTGTCATTCAGGCTGGGTTCTAGGGGCTTGGGGCTAATTGTTGGTTGTGGGTTGTTAGTTGTTAGTGGTTGCTTACCTACCACTGCTTTAAGCGCTTCCCTAAGGTCGGAGAGATGTTTGACATCCGGCTTGCGTTGGTTATTACTTTTATTTTTAAGTTGTTCTAAAGAAATTTTTTGAACTGGAGGTTGTGGCGCTCGATGAGATGAGGGTTGAAATGGTGGCGGTTGAGTAAAGGCCGGCTTCTGACCTCTAATATCTATGGGCTGGGGGCCTGATTTGGCCTTTGGGGCCTTTGGTTTGTAAGGGGCTGGCTGTGTTGCTAAAGGAGTTTTGGGTATAACTCTCCCCTCCTCGTGCCAATCGGAAATATTTTTCTCAACCTCACTTTTTAATCTGGCAAAAGTTTTACGAGAATTTTCTATTATTTCATCCACGTAAGACTCTTCTTGCGGAGCAATGGGAGGCATGGTAGTGGCAGAGAAAGGAGCCGAAGTAACCGAATCTATCATTAGTTTAAGATAAATCTGACGGAGACCTAGGTTTACTAAGTCTTCAGCTGTAAAGGTCGGCGCGAATTCCTTTTCAAGAACTTCCGCATCGTAAGCGCCAACACGGAAAGTAACCATCGTGCCAACGTTACCAAAGACGGCATCGCGTACCTCTTCCTCCATTTGCTCTATATACTGATGGGCCATAGTCAAGTTGAGTTTATATTTACGAGCTTCAGATAAAATATCGGCGAAAGATTTATCGGCGAAAGATTGAAACTCGTCTACAAAAAGATAGAACTGTGGCAAACTGGCCAGAGTCGAGGCGCTTTCATCAGCGCGCGACATAGCGGCAAGATAAAGTTTAGTAATAAGCATTGAGCCTAATAAACGCGCGTTCCCCTCACCGACCCGACCCTTAGACAGGTTCACGATCATAATCTTTTTCTCATCAAGAATCTTACGAAGATCAAAACTTGACTTTGGCTGACCAATAATATTTCTAATCAAGGGGTTGCCGGCAAATTGCCCGATTTTATTCTGAATAGCTGGTGTCGCTTCTTGAGCATATTTGTCGGTGTACTTGGCATACTCATCGACCCAGAAACTTTTGACAGAAACATCGGTGACATTGGCCACCACTTTATTCCTAAACTCTTTGTCCGTATACATTCTATTGACAGCCAGAAGCGTGGCCCCGGGATATTCAAGCAGGGCCAGTAGAGTATTTTGGAGAATATAGGCCATACGTGCAGACCATGCGTCTTCCCAGATTTTCTCAAAAACGGACATCAGACCATTGACCACCAAATGACGTTTATTCGCCCCGACATCTTCCATGATGTTGAAAGATACTGGATGCTCCATATCAAACGGCGCGAAGTATAAGACATCCTTCACGCGTTCCTTGGGTATGTACTCAAGAAGTTTTTCTGCTGTACCTCCGTGAGGGTCGATAAAAGCGATACCATTGCCATTTTGAATATCTTGAATGGCCATATTTTCAAGAAGGGTAGACTTACCCATACCCGTCTTACCTATGACATAGACATGTTTAGAGCGGTCAATGGCCTTGATGCCAAATTTATTGCGATTGTGTCTGGAGTCTGTTTCGGCAAAATATGTCACTTTTAGAGAGGGATCCATATTGCCTATTATTATACAACAAAATGACCCTTTATTTCATTATCGAACCATCATAACTTGCTAGGCAAGACCTAGCAAGTTATGATGGTTGTATGTCTATAAGAAAAAATGCTCTTATACCTGGAGAGTATTACCATCTTTATAATCGAGGCAATAGCAAACAAAAGATTTTTCACGACGCACAAGATTATCGACGTTTTATTACTCTCCTCTACACTTGCAACTCTAAAAACAATTTTAAAATGTTTCTAGTTGAAAACACTTCAAACAAAGATCCATATCTTTGGGATAGAGGAAAACCCATTGTCTCTATCGGTGCGTATTGCTTAATGCCAAACCATTTTCATATTCTTATTACGGGAAAAGAAAAAGATAGCATAAGCAAATTTGTACAAAAAGTTTCTACTGCTTACGTGATGTATTATAACCAGAAATATAAAAGAACCGGTGGCCTTTTTGAGGGTAAATTTAAATCTGAATACTTGTTAGAAGATCGCTATTTAAAATATATCTTCTCTTACATACATCTGAATCCCATAAAATTAATACAAAAAGATTGGAAAGAAGTGGGCATTAGAGATAAGAAGGCCACTCTGAAATATTTGGAGAACTATGAATATTCAAGTTATTTAGAGTACCTTGGCACAAAAAGAAAACAAAAAGAAATTATAGAAAGAAAGTCATATCCAAATTATTTTCCGTCTGTGAAGAATTTCCAGAAAGAGATAGCCGAATGGTTAAGCTATGGTTATCCTTTGGATTAGCACTTGCTAGGTCTTGCCTAGCAAGTTAATTAAATAAAAAGAGGTGAAGTTAACTTATAAGTTTTTCGGCCACAGTATAAATATTTCCGGCGCCGACTGTCAGGCAAATAGCGCCACTGCCTTCAGATTCAATGGCCGAGAATACTTCATCTAAAGAATCCATGGTCTCGACTTCACCAACTTGTCCATTATCTAAAATGGCCTTTGCCAACGCATGGTGAGTAATATTTGAATTGACCGCTTCCCGCGCGGCGTAGATGGGAACTACTAATAACCTATCTATGCCAGAAAAACATTCTACAAGCTCAGCATGCATCTTTTCTGTGCGACTAAACAAGTGAGGTTGAAAGACTATAATTATTCTCTTTTCTGGAAAGGCTTCTTTGGTTCCCGCAATAAGCGCCTTAATCTTTTGAGGATTATGGGCGTAGTCGTCATAAACTAAAGCTCCCCTTCTCGTCTCACCCTTATACTCAAAGCGTCTCCACGCGCCTTTAAAGTTTTCTAAAGAGGCTTGGATTAATTTTTCGTCAATACCGATAATTCGAGCCACAGCGATAGCCACACGGGCATTATCTCTATTGTGTTCCCCTGGAAGAGGAATAGAGTAGTTAGAAAGTGAAACATTAGAATAATCGAGGATAGTGGCGTGGATAGAACCTAGAATTGGCAAGATATTTTTATTTTTCGCAGGACACACCACAAAACCATTTTGAGGAACTTTGCCAGCAATTTCTCTAAAAGCATTCTGAATATCCACAAGATCGTGGTAATAATCCAAATGGTCTTCTTCAATATTGTTGATGGCTAAAATCTTCGGCCTAAGATTCAAAAAAGCTCTTTTATACTCATCGGCTTCAACAATAAAATATTGCCCGCGACCCGACACAAAGTTCGTTCTCATAGTCTGGCCGTCTCTATCAGTAAAGTTTGCCAGACTCCCCACTATAATGGTCGGATCTAAACCCGCGTCAATAAAAACTTGACCGAGCATGGCCGTCGTAGTGGTCTTACCGGCATTTCCAGAAATGGCGATAGTAAACTTCTCTTTCGAGATCTCCCCCAAGACTTCCGGATAAGATAAGGCCTTGATTGACCTTCCTTGGGCCTCGACTAGTTCAACGTTGTCTTGGGAAATAGCGTTGGTATAAACAACCAGGTCACAGGCCCTAGGGATATTTTGGGCCTCATGTCCCGCAAAGACTTGGGCGCCCATTTGCCTTAATTCCTCTACCAAAACAGAGATACTGCTATCTGACCCAGAAACATTTACCCCCCTCTCAAGAAACATTTTAGCTATAGCAGAAATACCTATCCCCCCGATACCTATAAAATGAATGTGCTTAGCTTTTAACATTTACCCTTGTAAGAGATAATATAGCACATGAAGATTCTTTCCGAACTTATATCTAATCTGGAGGTGGTAGAAACAACTGGCGAGAGCTCTCTACAAATCAGCTCAATACACTTTGACTCAAAATTGGTAGAGAAAAAATCTCTCTTTGTGGCGATTAAAGGAACATCAAGAGATGGGCACGATTTCATAGAAGAAGCCATCAAGCGAGGCGCAACAGCGATAGTTTGCGACCAGAAAATTTTAAAGAAAAAGCCAAACGTCACTTACATCCGTGTCCACGATAGTCGGATAGCGGTAGCGCTATTGGCGCAAAACTTTTATGACCACCCGTCCCAGAAGTTGAGACTGATTGGGGTGACAGGTACAAATGGCAAGACCACTACGGCTACACTACTTTTTAATCTATTCAACTCACTTGGCTATTCATGTGCCCTGCTCTCCACTATAGAAAACAAGATAAACAAAAAGACTTACCCCGCCACTCACACTACTTATGAACCGGTGGCCTTAACTTCATTTCTTAATGAGGCCGTTTCCGAGGGTTGCGAATACGCCTTTATGGAGTGCTCATCGCATGCTATCGACCAGAAGCGTGTCTGGGGACTTGAATTTGCCGGGGCCATCTTCACCAACCTGACGCTTGATCATCTTGATTATCACAAGACAATGGAGGCCTATGCGAAATCAAAAAAAGAATTATTTGATAACCTCTCGGAGAAAAGCTTTGCCGTAATAAACAAGGATGACGCGTGGGCAAAATATTTGGCGAGTCAAACCAAAGCGAAAAAATATTTTTTCTCCCTCAAAGAAACTGATATCAAACAATCTTTAGAGGGCCTAGAAATATCTTGGGACGGAGAGACAATAAAATCAAGATTGATTGGCGCCTTCAATGCCTACAACGTAGTGGGCGTTTATATAACAGCAACACTACTCGGAATACCGAAAGAAAAGGTACTTTCTCATATTGCCAAACTTACCCCACCCTCTGGTCGTCTGGAATTCTTGAGTTCCCAAAAGGGTGTACACGCGGTTCTAGATTACGCCCACACCCCAGATGCACTGGAAAATGTTCTCAAAACAGTTAGAGAAATTACACCGAAAGGTAACAAGATTATCACCATAGTCGGATGCGGTGGCGAAAGAGATGTCTCCAAACGTCCCATCATGGGTAAAATTGCTTTCGACCTATCCGACTACACAGTCTTCTCATCAGACAATCCAAGAAGTGAGGACCCCGAACAAATTTTGCAAGAAATGACTATGGGCCTCCCGTCAGAAACCGGCCGGTATGAAAGTGAGAGCGACCGCGCTAAGGCTATAAAAAAGGCTTTTGATTATGCTAAGGCAGGAGATATTGTGCTTCTAGCAGGCAAGGGTCATGAAGATTATCAGGTTCTAAAAGAAGGCAAAATCCATTTTTCTGAAAAAGAACAATGGGGGAAAATCTCCAAATAAATTTATTTTCTACTCTAAGAGAAGCGCGTCCTTGGTGTATTTATTGCCAGCATTCCAAATCATCCAACTTGTTAGCCCAACATCATAAGTAGCCTGAATTTGCGCCTTAACTTTGTCTGGACCATAAGTAGCCCCGAGATTAAAATCCTGTAACCACGGCCTTAGTTTGGAGGGGGTAGATGTGGCTAGACCATTTGAGACGTTTAGAATTTGTTCTCGCTCCACCCCCCTACTCATAGCAATCTTTATAACCTCATAAGGATGTTCGGCGGGGTTGGCAAAGCCATTCCAAGTCTTGGGATAATGCGAAGGATAAACCATAGGTGCGACGTAGTCGAAGTAAGGTAGAGCCAACTCAAGCACTTGCCCGATGTTCATATCATTTTCTACCGTAGTAGTCATACCAAAAAGGTCAACAGAAAGTTTGGCCCCAGTATGTTTTACCTTCTCATGTAGATACTTAAAGAAGCTTTCTAACATCTCTGGTTTACTTAGTGATGAGGTACTCGAACCAGTGGTGGTACCGATTGCCCAAATGTAGTGTGTATCTTTCATATTGCCGTCCGAGGGATAACGGACATAGTCATAGTTAAGCTCATCAAAACCAATTTCATACGCGCCCTTGGAAATATCAACAATATAATCCCAATAAGGTGTCGCCCCCACATCGATAAAAGAAAGCCCCTTGTGGTCCCTCCACACCCCCCCGTCACTCTTCTTTTTTACAGCTAGCTCCGGGAAAATTTTTGTATAAGAAGAATCCTGGAAAACGGAAATGCGACCTATGACATAAATTCCATTCTCATGCAGGGAATGCACAAACTCTCGCATGTCAGATACTACGCAGCCTTTACCAATATCAGATTTGGGAAAGTCGTTGGAAAATGACACTACACCAGTATAGTCTTTGATATCTATCACAACCGCGTTGAGTTCGGTCGTCTCTATCAGGGTCTTTAAACTCTCACGCCAAGAGGGAGTGCCCGCCACGCAAGAGGTCATATAAAGAGCCTTGAGAGGCTCTGGGGTCTCTAGATGAGTCACTGGCACCACGTAGGAAGTAGTGGGGCTAGTGGTGCCTAGTCCTTCTAAGACATTAAGAGCCGAAGAGGTGTTATAACTTGAAGAAAAAAGAGTTGGTAATAAGAAAACAAAGACAAAAAAAACAACCCCTACTATACCGGCCAAGATTAAACTTCCCCTTAACTTCGACATGCTATAGATTAGTTTCTTGAGACGTAGTGTTAGGCTCTTCAGTTGTTGGGTTAACTATTTCTGCTTCCCTCTGTTTATGCAACTGGCGTCTCTGGGCCTTGGCTTTGAGGGTTAGGTGTTTGTCTATGGTGGACCAGACAGATATAACTACTATTGCTAGTCCTAGTGCCACTTGGAAAAATGACTCCCAAACATTAGGAAACCCGAGAAGCGGCATTAACGCCACCAAAACTCCTAGCATTATTATTATTCTATTTCTTGGCATTTTTATTTATCTTCAGCGACATTATACACCCCATTTAAAATCTCGACATCCTTGCCACTAGATTTTAAGAGCTCAATATTTTTCTTTTCCATGCTTTTGAGAATATCTAAGCCACTGGGGCTGTCTGCCATTTTTTCATATATCCCTCTAAAGGCGGCAAAATCTTTGATAAAACAACTACCACCAGCGCCTCTACCACTTTTGTGAACTGGAGAAGCGTACCTATTGGGAATAAACGGGTCTGCTTTGGCCGCTTCTTCTATAACCTTCCAATCGGCCCCCATTTTTTGAGCAAGGTCATACATCAAATTGAAAAAAATTATCTGGGTATAGCCACTACAATTGTGCGTGTATTTAAAAATTTCTGCCTCAACACTTTTCATAATAAGATTCTCTGTGGCCTTTGGTAATATAGAGAGAACGAGTTTGGCCGCCTCTTTGTGCTCTTCTGTCTCCTTTGCAAGCCCGATAATATTTATGAACGGATTAGGCACATCATAACTGGCGGTTGATTCGCTTAAAAATTCGGGTGAATGCATTATGATTCTGTCTGGAAACTCTTCTTGAAATTTCTCCGTCAAACCCGGAAGGATTGTTGATTTTATAACTACGATTTTACCAACTCCGGCCAAAGGCAACACCTCGCGAATAATGCTCGCGTCATAACCATCTGGATTTGTGGGTGTCGGGACAGCAATAAAGACGACATCGCACCCTTTGATCACCTCCTTGTTTTTATCATGCGGTTCTTCCTTGGCGTAACGAACGACATCATATCCTCGCGTCTCAAAATCATCAGCGAAATGTTTGCCGACATATCCTTGACCTATAAAACCGATTTTAATTTTATTCATATGTGGTGCGCGCACTAGGGGTCGAACCTAGGACCTTTCGAGTATCAGTCGAATGCTCTACCAACTGAGCTATGCGCGCGTAAAGGAAACTATATCAAAAACATCATTTTCTAACAAACGAAAAGGCCCGAACAGTTTTCACTGCCGGGCCCAAAAAATTAGAAATCATACTTATCACGTGAGGGACATTGTTCAGCGTACCTCACGTGGTACTTCGCCTCTGGAGCAAGGGATGTCCTCTCCCCTCTTGCATCCAGAACGCAGATTTCCTCACCAAGCGGGTTCAACCACTTAGTTGGGAGATTAAGATTGTAGTACAGCGAGTAAAACGCGCCGTACCCCATCAAGATTCCCAAAAAAAATACTGTGATAAACTTTGGCATCTCGCACCTCCTGTGCGTTGTTTGGTTTAAAGAACTACTCGTACAGTATAACACACTATTATCAAATTTGTCAAGCACTCAAAAACCCGCTGGTTAAGCGGGTTTTTGCTATCGTTCTCTATTTTGTTCCGTTCGCCAATTCGATTTATCGAATTGGGCGTCCCGCGTAGCTTTAGCGAAGCAGGATACTCGCTACCACTTTAGGGACTGTGGTCTAGTCCACTCCAACTTGCGTTGAAATATCGACTCTATAAGCTCGTCCCTCATAAATGAGGCGATGCGTTTTCAAATTGAATTACTCCACGAGCAGCTTCCGCTACCCGTGCCTTGTTACGACTTAGTCCTTGTCATTGAGTTTACCGTAGGCCCTCATTAAGAGGAACTTCGAGCACTCCCAACTTCCTTGACTTGACGGGCGGTGAGTACAAGACTTGAGAACGTATTCACCGCGGTATAGCTGACCCGCGATTACTAGCAATTCCAACTTCATGGGGTCGAGTT
>PCVB01000009.1:11953-12202 GCA_002787855.1 Candidatus Zambryskibacteria bacterium CG11_big_fil_rev_8_21_14_0_20_42_18
CATGCTGACCTGGCGTCATCCTCGCCTTCCTCCCCGATTTTTATTCGCTAGCGAATAAAAATTAACTAACAACCGATAACTTACAACTAACAAAAGATACGAATTCGTATTCCGTTGTTGGTTGTAGGTCGTAAGTCGATTTTTGTTCTACCGAACAAAAATCGGGGCAGTCTCGCCAGACACTTGTAACTGGCAACGAGGGTTGCGTTCGTTACCCCACTTAAGGGAACAATTCAAATCACGAACTGA
>PCVB01000009.1:12250-12531 GCA_002787855.1 Candidatus Zambryskibacteria bacterium CG11_big_fil_rev_8_21_14_0_20_42_18
CTTCACTTAGATTTCTAACCTTGGTAAGGTTTTTCGTTTACTATCGAATTAAACCGCATAATCCACTGCTTGTGCAAGTCCCCGTCTATTCCTTTGAGTTTTAGCCTTGCGGCCGTACTACCCAGGCGGACAACTTAACGCGTTAGCTACGCCTCGGAAAGGGTCGATACTCCCCAAAGCTAGTTGTCATCGTTTAGGGCGTGGACTACCGGGGTATCTAATCCCGTTCGCTACCCACGCTTTCGTGTTTCAGCGTCAGAAATGCGCCAGTGAATTGCCTT
>PCVB01000004.1:0-11057 GCA_002787855.1 Candidatus Zambryskibacteria bacterium CG11_big_fil_rev_8_21_14_0_20_42_18
TACCAATACAAACAGTCGAAACGTCTGGCTTAATGTGATTCATAGTGTCAATCATGGCGAGGGTGGCTGAAGCAGAACCGCCGGGAGAATTTATATAAAGAGAAATATCTTTCTTAGGGTCCTCTGATTGCAAGAAAAGCAGTTGGGCAATCACGATATTGGCAACATCATCATCAATCGGTCCGCCGAGGAAAACAATGCGCTCGCGCAAGAGTCGCGAGTAGATATCGTAGGCCCGCTCACCGAACTGGCTTTTCTCTATAACGGTTGGAATTAAGTAACCCATGTGGGGTCTAGATTATAACAAGAGACCCAATAGTGCAACTATTGGGTCTCTTGTATTCTCCTTACTCTCTATAGAGAGAGGATTATGAAGCGTTTATTTCGCTGTCTAGACTTTCTATATCAGTCGCATTGAGGTCGGCCTCAATGGCATCGACTTCGTCTGAGTCGCTCTGTAGATTGATAGTATCCAATGTATCATTAAGAATCGTATCATCACTTTCGCGTTGCCCCCAGAAATAGAGACCACCCAAAATAATAATTACGAGGATAACGATAATACCAATGACTGGACCGGCAGAGGTGCCACTTGGCGCGCTCCCTTCGACATTAACATTGTTTTGATCATCCATGTTATTTATTGGTTAACGATAATTAGTTATCGGAATCTTCAGAAGTTGGAGTAATATTGTCTGACTTAGGAGAACCCTTAAGAGAGCGGACGGCGTTCATAAGACTTCTGTGAGCCTCACGAAAATGATTTTTGACTTCTTGAGCGAGAGCGCGAACTTGTTCAAAGTTTTCCTGGGCACTCTCTCCTTCCAGATTGGGAATAAAAGTGATGAGGGTGTCAATGGCTCCTGTCGCTAAATCAAGATGCCTTTGGGCCTCCACCACGAAGGCTTCGGCTTCTACAACATCAACACCGCGCTCCTCAAACTTGGTAATTCTTGATTCAAGACGTTCAATAATTTTGTGAAAACGCTCCACCATGGCGGTAAACACTCGTGCGGTGTTTTCTGCTTTTCTCTTTGCCAGACTCTGTTGTATTTCTATGCGTCTATCTGTACTTGAGGCTCGGCGCTCCTCTCTATCTTCAATTCTACCTTCTCTCCGCTGAGTGCTTGAAGCTAGGCGATCATCTCTATTCTCTATTCTGTCCTCTCGACGATCTTCTCTGCGGTCACTGAAAGAGGAACTAGTCGCATTGTCATCATCTCCGTCTTCTGCAGAAAGAGAGAGGACAGGAGTCAAAACAGCGAGCGCTAAAGTTAAACTAATAATTTTTTTATATTGCATTTGTAACTGATTAATTCGTAATATAGCCGTTACCGTAGAAGCACATTATAACCAATTTTCTCTAAACCTGCGAGTACTTCTCGTTGTACATTTTTAGGCCTTCTTCAAAGGCTTTTTGGGCTTCTTTTTTATCTTTAAACTCTTTGACCTCTACTTCTTTATTCTGAAGCTTCTTATAAGTTGAATAGAAATGCTTAATTTCTTTGAGTGTATGAGGATTGACGTCGCCAAGATCTTGGATGTTGTCAAAGCGCGGGTCATCTACAGGTACGGCAATAACTTTGTCGTCTCTTTCACCGCCATCTATCATCTCCATAATAGCTATTGGGCGAGCACGTACCAAAATTCCCGGGATAAGTGGATACGTTGTGAGTAAGACTACATCAAGAGGATCGTTGTCATGCCAATAAGATCTTGGGACAAAACCATAGTCGAAAGGAAAATCTTGCGTGGTATATGAGACTCGGTCAAGAGCAATCAACCCTGTCTTTTTATCTACCTCGTATTTATTTTTTGAACCCTTATTAATCTCGATGATGACATTCATCGCTTCTTTAGTTCCGGGCTCTATATCGTGCCATAGATTCATATTGTTTTATTATCCACTGGAACCTCAGCAACCGCAAGCTCTTCACCTTTGGCAGACTGGATATCAATCCTCCAACCGGTAAGTTTGGCCGCAAGACGGACGTTCTGACCTCCCTTGCCTATAGCCAGAGATTGCTGGTCTTCAGAAACATTAACCACCGCTGATTTCTCTTCTTCATTTGTCTGTATGTTAAGAATCTTGGCGGGAGAAAGAGCTTCTTCTATAAATTTTATAGGTTCAGCCGACCACTCAATGATGTCAATCTTCTCTCCACGAAGTTCTGACATCACAGTAGAAACTCTAACTCCTCTTTGCCCCACAAGAGCACCGACGGGGTCAATGTGATTATCTAGAGCTTGAGCAGCGATTTTGGAACGATAGCCTGCCTCACGGGCCACAGCCTTGACCACTACTGTACCATTAGCTAACTCGGGAGTTTCAGCTTCGAAAAGTTTTTCAAGAAATTTTGGATGGGAGCGAGAAAGGCGCAAGAATACCCCACGAGGACTTTCTTCAACTTTATAGAGATAGGCTCGAACTCGCTCTCCTTGATTAAAACGTTCACCAGGAATCTGCTCTTCATAAGGAAGTAGGCCGGGGGCCTTGCCTAAGTCAACAAAAATATTGCCCCGCTCGACGCGCTGAACTGTTCCACTTACAATTTCACCCTCATGTTTACCGAATTCGGTAACTAAGTGAATCTTCTCTGCTTCACGAATTTTCTGGGTGATAACTTGTTTGGCAGTTTGAGCAGCAATACGACCGTAGTCACCTTTAGACTCGATAGGGAAAATGATTTCCTCATCTAGTTGAGCATCTCTCTTAATCTTACGAGCATCGTCAATGAGTATGTGGTGTTCTGAATTATAGATGACTCTTGCGTCTTCTTCTTTTAATTCTTCAGACTCGTCAAAGATGACGCGCGAATCATCCACTACGATTTTTACTTGGAAAAAGTTCGTTTCCCCAGTATCTGCATCAAAGGTGGTGCGGATAATCTGGCCTTTTTTGCCATATTCTTTCTTATAAGCCGTGGCCAAGGCCGCTTCTATGGCTTCAATAATTGATGCGCGTGGAATACCGCGAACTTCTTCTAATTCGCCGAGGACAGAATTGATTACTTTTAGATCAAACATAAGATTTGTTTATTAAATTTCTATGAAAGAAGTCCGCCTTCCGGCGAACTTCTCTCGAAACTTATTACTTCACAAGTATAGCAAATACATCTATATTGTCAATTCTACACACGGTCTGGGTTGCAAAAGACAGATGAATGTGCTATATTGATATAGTGATTTCAAAGACTAAGAAACAAAAACTCATCAAGGAGGTCGCTATTCATGACAAAGATACTGGCTCTCCTGAAGTGCAGATTTCCATATTGACAACGCGTATTGAGGAATTGGCTCGACATCTTAAAATACACGCCAAAGATAATCACTCTCGTCGAGGATTGCTCGCCATGGTCGCAGATCGTCAAGCGCATATGAAATATTTGGAAAAAATAAATCCGAAGCGTGCTTCGTCTTTACAAAAAAAACTTGGTCTGAAGAAAAAATAAGTAGGTTTTAATAATTTTAGAAAATTTAAATGTCAGTAATTAAACACAAAGCCCAGCGGGTCGGCATTTTTATAGACACGCAAAACATTTATCATAGTGCAAAAAATATTCACCACGCCAAGGCGAACTTCAGTGCCATTGTGAAAGACTCTCTCGATGGCCGCGTTCTGGTGCGAGCTATAGCTTATGTCGCAAGCACCGAGTCAGGCGAAGAAAATGCCTTCTTCGGTGCTCTAAGTAAAGCGGGGATAGAAACTCGCACCAAACCACTCCAAGTCTTTATTGGTGGCGCAAAGAAAGCTAATTGGGACATTGATATGGCAATGGACGCGGTTAAACTTGCCCCCAAACTAGATACCATCATCCTCGTCACTGGTGATGGGGATTTTGTCTCTCTAGTTGGATATCTTAAGAATACCCACGGCACTCAAGTCGAGGTGGTTTCATTTGGCAAATCATCTTCAACCAAATTAATTGAAGTGGCCGATGACTTCCTCGACCTTGATCAAAATTCAAAAAAATATCTGATATCAGGCACGGGCTTTTCCAACGGTGATAAGGACTCGCGAAAAAGGCCCCAAATAAGTTAAAATGGAGAAATGGATAAAGAGAAGTCTCCGTTAAAACAGATACGCACATTTCAAGGTGACGTAGCAGAGGCCCTTGAGAAACAGCATGAGTCTCTGGTTTCTATTCAACGAGTAGAGCACCTAAAAAAAGATTCCATTCAGTCTAGTGGGAAAACAGCGGAAGTCTCTAAAAAAAGAATTGAGTTCACCTATCTCTTGTTAGGCAGTCTCCTATTGTTTGTTTTAAGCGCGACTGGTGTCTGGTATGCCTATAACGAGTTTGTAAGAAAGACCAGCACACCGCCTATCGCGACGCCAGCCAATAGATTTATCTATTCGGAAGCAGAACTTGTTTTAAATATTAGCGAAACTTCTCGTGAAGATTTTATAAAAACACTATCCAGCGCCTTAGAAGAAGTGGCGGACGGAGAAGTGAGACATGTTGTCTTGGAAAAAAGTACTTTGGAAGGAACAGAACTTCTACCCACTAGTGAATTTCTAAACATATTAAAAAGTAGAGCCCCCGGTAACCTGATACGAGCCTTTGACCCACTCTTTATGCTGGGCGCTTATGGAAAAAGCACTTTTCTTATCCTAAGGCTCGATTCTTTTGAAAATGCCTTTGCAGGAATGCTCGCATGGGAGAAAGATTTGAATAGAGACATAGGACCACTATTAGCCACGGCGGAAATTGCCAGAAACATAGAGCCCGGCACTATCTTCACAGATATTATAGACAGAAACAAAGACGCCCGAATACTCTCTCTTTATGACGAGGTAACTCTTATTTATTCATTTCTAGACAACAACACCTTAATCATTACAGACAATCTAGAAACGCTAAGAGTCGTCGTTGACCGACTCACGAAAGAGAAACTTTCCCGCTAATAGTTTCTCTGCTAGACTAACCATATGGCAATAGACTACAAACACTTTGAACAAAAACTAGAGGAAGAGAAAGCTCTTTTAAGAAAGGAGCTGGAGAAGGTTGGTAGACGTAACCCTGATAACCTCGCCGATTGGGAAGCAACACCCAGCGACCGAGACAGTTCTCAAGCAGATGAAAATACGGTGGCCGATAGTATTGAGGACTACGAAGAGCATACCGCAATAGTGAACACACTTGAAGCTCGCTATGTTGATATAAGAAACGCTTTAGAAAAAATAAAAAACTCTACCTATGGTCTCTGCGAAGTCTGCGGGGGAGAAATAGATCTCGAGCGACTTGAAGCTAATCCATCAGCCCGCACTTGTCTCAAGCATATAGCATGAGCTTCTCTAGAGCCTACAGCGCGCAAACAAACCTTTTATCCGTTATTCCTATTTCTGTTGAAACAGATATTTCACGCGGGTTAAATGCTTTCAATATTGTTGGCCTTGCGGACAAGGCGGTTGAGGAGGCGCGCGACCGCGTTTCAGCGGCGATAAAAAATTCCGGCTTCGATTCTCCCAAAGCCAAGAATCACAAAATTATTATTTCGCTAGCTCCAGCGGATCAGAAGAAAGAGGGGACAGCCTTTGATGTCGCTATCGCCCTCTCATATCTTGCTGCCAATAAAGATATTATCTTCGACCCTGAAAATAAATTGTTTCTTGGTGAATTATCTTTGGATGGCAAAACAAGACCAGTGCGCGGTATCCTGCCCGTCGCGCGTTTCGCTAAACAAAATGGTTTCAAAGAACTTTATGTCCCCATGGATAATGTTCGCGAAGCGGCTATCATCGACGGCATAGATATTTTCGGTGTCTCATCACTTACAGACTTGATCGAACATCTTTCCCCTCGACGTGGCTCGGGGCAAGCCAGTAGCAAGAAAATAGAGAAGGCCGAATTGACAATAGTGGATGATATAAAATCTTTTTCAAACATAGATTTTTCTGATATCAGAGGGCAGGAGAGGGCTAAGCGCGGACTACTGATAGCCGCCGCTGGTGGACATAATTCTGCCATGTACGGCCCACCAGGGACAGGGAAAACCATGCTTGCCAAAGCCTTTGCAGGAATTCTCCCGAAACTTACTTTCGAAGAGGCGCTCGAAGCCACTAGTATTCACTCCGTAGCCGGGACACTTTTAGAAACCTTTATTACTAATCCTCCTTTCCGCGCCCCACACCATACTGCCTCATATGTTTCACTTGTCGGAGGAGGGGCGACACCAAAACCGGGAGAGATTACTCTGGCTCACTGCGGAGTCCTTTTCATGGATGAGTTTCCAGAATTCGAAAGGAGAGTGATAGAAAGTTTGCGTCAACCCCTAGAAGACAAGGTGATATCCATTTCACGAGCAAAAGGCACGGCACTTTTTCCAGCCAATGTTTCACTCATCGCCGCGATGAATCCCTGTCCTTGTGGAAATTATGGTTTCCGAGGTAAGCCTTGCGTCTGTACACCATCAACCCTTGCAAGATACAGAAGGAAAATGTCCGGACCGATCATGGATCGTATAGATATCTGGTTGGAAGTGGACAGAGTTTTGCCAAGCGATCTCTCTGGCGTTTCCGAAGGTGAAAAAAGTGAGATTTTCCGAGCAAAAGTTGAGAGCGCGAGAGAGATGCAAAAAAATCGCTTTAATAAAAGTGGAAAAAAAATATTGCGCAATTCTGAAATGAGCGCACGAGATATGGTAACCCTTATTACTTTAGATAAAGAGTCCCGGAAGACACTTGACCTCGCCGCTGAACGATTGGGATTCTCTCCCCGCGTCTATCACAGGATGATGAAAGTAGCTCGCACCATCGCTGACCTTGAAGGTAATGAGGAAATTAAAAATACTCACATCTTAGAAGCGGTAGAGTATCGCCCTAAAAAGTTTGACGTATAACTAGCGCTAAAATGGATTCTTAGCGCCGCGAACTTCGAAGTGAATATGCGGGCCAGTTGATCTACCAGTGCTACCCACAGCTCCTATCACTTGCCCTTGGTCAACATGCTGGCCATTGACAACATTATTTTTACTCATATGCGCATAAAGAGTTTGTGTCCCATTGGCATGACTGATAACCACATAAAGTCCGTAACCGCCGTTATAACCACTAGCACGAGAAACTATTACTTTACCTTCTGCTGAAGCAAGAATAGGGGTACCCTTCGGAGCGGCGAGATCAACACCGTTGTTACCATGAAGTCCTTGACTCTTTCTACCCCCAACAATTGGTCGCAGATAGTAACCAGCATAAACTGGATAATTCTGTGATATCTGTGACCGGGAAGTCTTTGCTCTAGAAACTTGAGTGGCGCTAATGACGCCATTGGGAATAATAATGACATCACCTACTTTGATCTTGGTGTTAGAAGCCAAATCATTGTATAAAAGAATATCTTCTAGGTCTGCTTTATATTTGGTGGCAAGAGATTTGAGCGTATCACCACTTTTAACAGTATGACGGACACCGGATATTGGAAGGATGACCAATTCTTGACCCTCTTTGATGGCACTAGCTTTGATATTGTTGGCCCAGAGAATAGTATTGGTGGAAACTCCAAACATCTTGGCAATTTCACCCAGGGTGTCGCCTTTCCGTACAACATAGACACTAATCTCTCCGGTACCTGATTTACCGAGGTCAATAAAAACTTCATTACCCGAGCCATTAGATTCAAGGGCGACTTGATCAACAATAGCGATTTCAGCACCACCGGTGCCGGTAGGGTTAATATTTAAATACCCCTCAAGAAGACTCATGGTCTGAGAATTGCCCATTTCTAAAACTTCCGGCATGCGGAGGATCTCGCCCGCTTGGCTTGCGGCATATACTTGGATAGTAACTGGCGCCAAGACAAAAAGAGCAAGTATCAAAACTGCTCTGAAAATATTCTTTTTGGGTTCAATCTTTCGTTTACTAATATATAAGGGTTAAACTGTTCATCAGTATAACTGTCGATCAGGATAGCCTCTTTTCTAATAGGCATGGCTCTGTTGAGCCGTATAACGGTATATTTTCGTTCTGCTTAATTCATTGTACTCCTTAGGGCACCCGCGTCAATCGAGTTCTCAACATATGCTATAGTGTTCAAAATGTCTCAAAAAATCTCGGAAAATCTCAATCCTCAACAGCAAAAAGCCGTTACGTCTATAAATGGTCCGTTGTTGGTATTAGCGGGTGCCGGCGCGGGAAAAACCAAAACCATTGCAGAAAGAATACGCCATTTGGTCCAAACTGGTGTCAATCCACAAGCTATTTTGGCCATTACCTTTACCAACAAGGCAGCAAGAGAGATGAGTGAGCGTATAGAACACGGACTACGAAGTGACCTGCCTACCTATAGAGATCTTGGTAGTTACGAAAAACCCTTTGTAAGTACTTTTCATTCATTGGGAGTCTACATCTTAAGAGAGCAATCAGAAAAAGCGGGCATAAAAAGGCATTTTACCATTTTCGACCGAGACGATAGTAAAAAGGCGGTAAAGGAAACACTTTTAGACCTTAACCTCGACCCCAAACTACACGATCCAAGTCGTATTATGGGAATAATCTCTAAAGAAAAGGGGGGTGGTCATAGTGCAGAAGATTATATTCGTTCAAACAAACATGGATACTTCCCCAACGTAGTAAAACAAGTTTGGCCGAAGTATGAAAAAATTCTTGTGCGAGATAGTGCCTTAGACTTCGATGACCTGTTACTTAAAACCATGACTCTTCTAAACAATAATCGGGAGGTACGAGAGTTTTACCAAAAAACTTGGGAGTATGTACACATAGACGAGTATCAAGACACCAATCGTGTTCAATACGAAATCTCAAAAATGCTGGTGGGAGAGAAAAGAAATATTTGTGTCGTAGGAGATGTAGACCAAAATATTTATTCTTGGCGCGGAGCAGATATAAAAAATATTTTAGACTTCGAAAAAGATTACCCGAATGCAGAAATAATAACTCTAGAAGAAAATTATCGTTCCACTAAAACAATTCTAGAAGCAGCCAATGCCGTAATAGAGAAAAATAAAATTAGACTCAAAAAAAATCTTTTTACCAGTAATACTTCTGGTGAAAAAATTTCTTGGTTCAAAGGATTCGATGAGATAAGCGAGGCGGAATTTATCGCTTTAAAAACAGAGGCGCTAATAAAATCTCATGTTCCTCCAGAAGAAATTGCTGTCCTCTACCGAGCAAACTTCCAATCACGCGTGCTTGAGGAGGCGTTTATGAACCACGGACTCCCGTATCAACTCCTCGGTACTCGCTTCTTCGAACGCAAGGAAGTTAAAGATATTATTTCTTATCTACGTTCTGCATTGAATCCTGAAAGTCTTTCTGACTTTAAGCGTATCATCAACACACCAATACGCGGGATAGGCAAAACTACTGTGCAAAAAATTTTTTCTGGAGAAGAAAACTCCCTTCCACAAGCAATGAAAATGAAACTGGAAAATTTTAGAACCCTCCTCACACAAATAGCTCTCGTCTCGAAAGAAAATAAACCCAGCGAGACAATATCTTTTATCATTAAAGAATCTGGCCTTGAACAAGAGTGGAAAGAAAGTGGAGAAGATGGTGGAGCCAGACTAGAAAATGCTTACGAACTTGCCAATTTCGCTTCTCGTTATGATAAAGAGGGGCCCGAAGAGGGTATTTTAAATTTTCTCGCAGATGCGGCTCTACAAAGCGACCAAGATGAGATGAGAGATGGGGAAAAGGCCGTGCGCCTAATGACTGTGCATGCTTCAAAAGGTTTAGAGTTCGATGTTGTCTTTATAGCAGGGCTTGAGGATGGACTCTTTCCGCATCAGAGGGTAAGTGATGACAATGCGACCCAAGAAAAAGTGGAGGAAGAGAGAAGACTTTTCTACGTCGCGCTCACTCGCGCGCGTAAAAAAGTTTTTCTATCTTATGCAGAGACGCGCACCGTCTTTGGTAGGAGGCAGGTGAGTATGCCCTCCGAATTTATTTTCGACATACCAGAGACTCTTTTGTTAGCAGAAGAAATAGAGGAGTCTCTTCCATACCGAAGACCACTTTTAGAAATAGATTTCTAGGCAATTATAGCATATCGACTCCCGGTTTCGACAGTGTTATACTAAATTATATGAGAAATATTAGACTAGTCGAGGGTGAAATCTATCATGTGTTAAACAGGGGGGTTGATAGGAGATTAATTTTTCAGCAACAATCAGATCTGGAGAGATTTTTTGATGGTATGCAGAATTTCAACACCCTCAAACCCATAGGGCACCTACCTCGTTCTCGAAACCCGGTTTCGATAGATCAAAAACTGGTAGATTTTATCGCGTATAACCTTAACCCCAACCATTTTCATTTCATTTTGAAACAACTTACAGAAAAAGGCATTGAGAGGTTTATACATAGGCTCACGATATCTCATTCAAAATACTTTAATTTAAAATACAGCAGAACTGGCACCTTGTTTCAGGGTAGATTTAAGGCAATTCACGTCGATTCAAATGAGTACCTCCTCCATTTAAGCGCATATGTAAATCTAAACGACGCAGCGCACGCACACGAAAGTAAACCGAAATTATCCAAATCAAGTTGGAAAGAATATATCGGTGAATCGAAAGAAAAATTTTGTGATAAATCAATAATACTTGAGCAATTTAAAAATAGAGAGAAATACAAAAAATTTGCTGAAAGAACCCTTCAAGATATTGTTGACAGGAAAATTCTTATGCTAGAACTAGATAATGACCCCCTATCGAAACCCGGTTTCGATAGGGGGTCATATAAAAGATGAGAGTAAAAAAGTCATTGGGGCAACATTTTTTGAAAAGCGAGAGGGCGCTAAACTTGATCGTTGAGACTGGAAACATTCGTGAGAATGAGACAGTGCTTGAGATTGGCCCTGGGATGGGGGCGTTGACTGAAAAACTCTTGGCTACTGGCTGTCAGGTCTTAGCGATAGAAAAAGATGATGAACTTTTCGAATTGCTAAGACAAAAATATGAAAAAGAAATTTCTTCTGGGCAACTTAACCTTATACATGATGATATTTTGAACTTACAACTTACAACTTACAACTTACAACTCGGAAGATACAAATTAATTTCAAATATTCCATACAATCTCACCGGCGTCATCA
>PCVB01000004.1:11090-11354 GCA_002787855.1 Candidatus Zambryskibacteria bacterium CG11_big_fil_rev_8_21_14_0_20_42_18
CTATCTCGGTGAAAGTGTATGGAATACCAAAATATATTGAAACAGTAAAGGCGGGCTCATTTGTGCCGATGCCTCAAGTAGATTCGGCGATTATTGCCATAGAAAATATTTCTAAAGAATTTTTTAAGTCTTTTACAGAAAAAGATTTTTTCAATATAGTACGTGCGGGATTTAAGTCCAAACGCAAGAAGCTCTCTTCAAATCTCTCAACAATTTTCCCAAAAGAGAGGGTGGAGGAAGCCTTTGAAAAGCTCAATTTAGACA
>PCVB01000004.1:11379-13282 GCA_002787855.1 Candidatus Zambryskibacteria bacterium CG11_big_fil_rev_8_21_14_0_20_42_18
AACCTTCGGGCGGAAGACGTCCATCTCAACATTTGGCAGAAATTGGCAAAAATATTACTGCCAAAAAATAAGTAAATATCAGTTAGTGCCCACTTTAGTCATGAGCCCAGTAGCTGGAAAAGGAAAACACCCAACCACAGCATACATCCAACAGGCTTGCACTCCAGGCAGATAGGAACCGAGATGCCATGTGGTGGGCACTCCAATCCTAAAATTAGCGTAGAGGGTGGTGTAGAATGGAGAGTAAACCAAAGGACCCGTAACCACCACTGGGCCACCAAGATAAAGAGGAGTAAACCAAACCCAAAGATTACCAGAACACGTGCAGGGAAGAGAAAAAGAAACAACCCCCCCAAACGGTCGTTCCACGATTGGAACTTGGGCTTTTACCGATAAAGCGGGGAGGAAAAGTCCTACACAAGTTATAAAAAATATGGAAACTATGATTAATTTACTTTTCATATTGTTATATCTATTTGATATGGATCCTTATTAATGCCGTGCTCGTTTTGAACATAGACCCAAAGAGTAAATTTATATTGACCTCGGGTGAACTGACTAATCTGATCATATTGAGAGAGATCCTTGAGACGAAAAGTTAGAGTGGTGCCACTTGAAGATAAGGGAGAAGCTGAATTCCCAAGCGTAGTCAAAAGATCATTTCTGGAAGTAAAACCACTCCCGATCAGAGTCACAATGTCACCTACGATAGAAGCACTTTCAATATAGGGAGAAGGTGTCGGATTGTCGGTAATTTTAACTTTAACCTCGATATTTGAATTTTCAGAAGAACCAAGAAGATTAGATACAAAAAGTTTATATTCTCCCTCGGTGATACTAGAGGGTGTTTGTATTCGAATAATCTTTCCATTGGTAGAGGTGGCTGAAAGTGAATATCCCCCATTAAAATAGACGTTATTTGCGGTCCTGCTAAAACCAGAGCCCTCTAGAGTGATGATGTCGCCAGATTGCACTTCAAAAGGAAAGGCGCGAAAGATTATGACTTTATCGGCCCTAATGCCAAAAGCGTAAGGAGTATCATTATTGAACAATGGTGGCGTAGAAGTGGTGTTTGTTGAATTTGAAGACAAGTTGTTGTCATTGGTAGTGGTCGAAACGTTTACAGAGTTATAGCGAGCTCTAGAGATTGGTCCCCAGTAACCAACTGCAGGAAGAACTCCGTTAGCGGCTTGCCATGAGGCTAAAGCGGCTTTGGTAAGAGGTCCGAAGTAACCGAAAGCTACGCCAGCTGGTATAACTAGGCGACCTTGGGCCACGAGGTATTGCTGAAGGGCTGTAACTTCTGTTCCTCTTGACCCAAGAGTCAAGTTTTGAGTAAAAGATGCGGCTGTCGAGGTTGCGAAAAAACTAAAAAATAATACAAGCGATAATGTAAAAACAGAAAGAGGCCGCATGCATTCAATTGTACACTTATGCACAAAAAAACGAAATAATTTCTGATATACTGAAGATGATGCCTAGAGCTCGTCTAACAAGCGCACTTTTCCTTGCCGTTGTTCTAATTGTTGGGGCAATGTGGTTTAGATTTGGAAAAACAGACTATACTTCATCGAGCATTACTCCGATAAATGAACATGGTCCACTATTCCCCGACGAAACCTTCCTAGGGGATTTCACTGGGGGAGAAAGACCAACAACCACCAGTTCGTCTCTGCCCCTCACCCAAACAGACCTGTTCAGTAGACAATTATTCTCGGACTATATCTCGCTCAAATCACAAGGCGAGATTACATCAAGCGATGCCAATAATATAGCCAGTAAGTACGCCCAAAATCTTTTTAATATCAGTGTCCCTGCAAACAAGATTAGTATAAACCAAATTACTATTGTGCCCGATTCCCAGGAGAACTTGTCCCTTTATGGTAATGCTATCAGTAGTCTT
>PCVB01000004.1:13429-14999 GCA_002787855.1 Candidatus Zambryskibacteria bacterium CG11_big_fil_rev_8_21_14_0_20_42_18
GCCTCTCTGGCTGAAAACCATTTGAATTTCGTCAATCTTTATTTGGAAAATGCCGAAATTATGAAAGCGGTCAGCAATTTCTCCCAAGACCCGGTCCCCGCTTACTCTGCTCTAAATTCTTATGTGCAAAATACAGGCAAAGAATCGGGTATCATTTTAAACATCCGTGTAAGACTCCAGGCTAGTGGTATAATTTTTAACAACAGTCTATGACTTATCGAAAACATATTTTAACTTCTGTTTTGATAGCTTTCGTCTTCCTTTCAGTAGTCCCCACCCAAACTTTGGCTCAAACAGATATTATCCCGCCAGTTCCTGTATCAGACAGCGCCGTACGCAACAAGGAGGTGGGTATCACTATTTTCGGCTTCACTGTTCCTGGTGTTTCTTTGGACTCTTTAATCATTACCGCGGCCAAAATACTGATAGGGCAAATAGTTGACTCCACAGTAAACTGGATTAACACTGGCTTTGAGGGCAACCCAGCTTATGTGACAAACCCTGGGCAATACTTTACAGATATTGCCGATGGGATAGCGGGGGAATTTATCGCCGGCTCTGATCTTAATTTCCTCTGTTCACCTTTCCAGGCGCAGATCAGACTGACCCTAAAGACTTACTACGCCCCTCCTGTCCAATACCAATGTACCTTTACGGAAGCAGTAGGCAACTTGGAAAACTTTTATTCCGATTTTAATCAGGGAGGATGGGACGGTTGGCTTGCAATGACGCAAAATAGCGCCAATAACCCTTACGACGCTTATCTGGCAGCTCAAATTGAATTGGACAACCGTCTCGCTAAAAGACTTGGAATTGAAAATAAGCAACTTCAATGGAATCAAGGGTTCTTAAGTTGGTCCGAATGTATCAAAAATGATCCCGACACTGGTGTCTGTTTGGAGCGCGGACCGGTTAAAACGCCCGGGAAGGTTATAGACGACCAGCTCTCCGAAGTCCTGGGTACCGGCTTCTCTCAACTGGAGTTGGCAGATGAATTTGATGAAATAGTGGGAGCTCTAATCTCTTTATTCCTCAATGAGGTTATCTTCAATTCAGGTATCGAAAATGGGGGTAGTGACAATGCTGGTCTCATTAAAGAAACACCTTATCAACTAGATGGAGACCAATTCGCTAGTCCTCCTACTTCCGCCGGCGGTTCTACGGGAACAAGTACTGGCACGGGTAGTAGGGGGACAGGTGGGCTACCTACTGGCGCAAACAATTATGGTTGTGTTGGTATAGGATGTACGCCGTGTTCGGGAACAGATTGCGGAGTGGGCAAAACCGTATTTGGTGAACCAGCTATAAATGGAGTTTATGCTGGTAGTTGTCTGGTTAATATTGTTGCCTCGTTCTGGACTAGTGTGGCAATGACGCAAGATCAATGTAACCTAGTAAATCAAGTGATTTCTGATGGCATAACATTTGCCCCGAGTGGTCGCGCAATAGGGGGAACGTATAGCAATGCTATAAAAGCAGTGGCTTTGGTCTGTGGTGGGGATGGCGGTGGTATAAGTGAAGACGCTTCGGCTTCACACTATATTTGCGGTTTTCCATAATAAATAACAAT
>PCVB01000022.1:0-785 GCA_002787855.1 Candidatus Zambryskibacteria bacterium CG11_big_fil_rev_8_21_14_0_20_42_18
AACTTCATCCATCACGCGGCGTCGCTCCGTCAGACTTTCGTCCATTGCGGAAGATTCTCGACTGCAGCCACCCGTAGGTGTATGGGCCGTGTCTCAGTCCCATCGGTGAGGGTCACCCTCTCAGGTCCTCTAAGCGTCATTGCCTTGGTAGGCCATTACCCTACCAACTAGCTGATACTTCGCAGGCCGCTTCAGAAGCGAATTGCTTCTTTGGTATCTCTACCACATCTCGTATTACCCTACCTTTCGGTAAGCTATGCGAGACTTCTGAGTGCGTACCTACGTATTACTACCTCGTCTGCCACTCCCAGTAATCATTATCTTGCGATAGTGATTACGGTCGTTTGACTTGCATGCCTTATCCACGCTGCCAGCGTTCATCCTGAGCTAGGATCAAACTCTTAAATTTAACGAAGTTAAATACTTCGTATTTACGGAACAAAATAGAAAACAATATTTATTTTCTATCTATCCAATTAGTTTGTCCTGCTCTACCAATATCCCGTGTTGCTATTAGAGATACTAGTGGTTTCATTTTTTAAGAAATAGAATAGTTTTTTGCACTGTTCTTATCTTGTAATTCATTCAATTTTCAAAGTACCTGTCGTCCTAACGACAGGTTTTATGTGTAGTTAAGACGTGGAGATAAGTATAAGGAAATAGATAAAGAAGTCAAGACCGATTATTACCCTATTTCTTTCTAAACTTTGAGAATGTAACCAACAGTGGTGAAGCAACGAAGATGGAGGAATATGTGCCCACAATCACACCAATGATAAGAAGGA
>PCVB01000022.1:817-2930 GCA_002787855.1 Candidatus Zambryskibacteria bacterium CG11_big_fil_rev_8_21_14_0_20_42_18
TGTGACAGACCTTCCTACGGTAGCTTCAAATTCTTCATTTACTTTAGTCTCTCTATTTACACGCAAATTCTCGCGCACGCGGTCGAAGACTACTATGGTGTCGTGCACCGAGTAACCAAGAATGGCTAATAGTCCGGAAACGAAAAGAAGGTCAATCTCCAATCCATAAAAATGTCCGAGGAAAACAAAAACACCGACAGGAATAATAATATCGTGCAAAAGAGCGACCACCGTGGCCAAACCATACTTCCAAGACGATACCCCCCTATTGGTTTGGGTTGAGCTCGCATCAGAAACTTTACGAAATGCAAAAGTGATAAAGAGCACGATCATAAGAATAACGAGCATTACCGCTTTGAGAGCCTTGTCCTTCAACTCCACTCCCGCCACTGGACCAATGGTGTTCTGTCGCTCAACTGTGGGATTTTCTAAAACCTGAACAAGCCTCTCTCCCTCTTCGAGAGAGAGCTCTCTGGTGCGAATGATGTAGTTATTTTCTCCAGAAGGTCTAACCGAAAACCCACCTAAATCGAGTATAGAAAGTTTTTCTTCTACAACCTCTTTTGTGGGTCTCTCCGACTCAAAACTTACTTCTGTAATAGTTCCGCCTTTGAAATCAATACCGAAGTTAAATCCGTAGCTAAAAATACTAAATAGAGAGAAAGTGAGGAGAATGGCAGAGAGGGTGAAAAATATTTTTCTGTGTTGAATTATTTTCATTGTTTTTTGTCGGTTGTCAGTTGTCGGTCGTTAGTTGAAAAATTTAAACCATTACTAAACAAAAACTTTTTAAGCGGAGTCATCTTCCCAAACGTAATGGCAAGGAGAAATGTTCGAGAGACAGTAATAGCGGTAAACATGGACACTAGAACTCCAATACCTAGAGTTAGGGCAAAGCCCTTGATTGCCGATGTGCCGAGCCAGAAGAGGATAAAAGCAGTAATGATGGAAGAAATGTTTGAATCACGAATGGAGAGCCATGCGCGAACAAAGCCTTCTCTGATAGCTTCATAAACATCTTTGCCTTTTCTTAACTCTTCTTTGGTACGTTCGAAAATTAAAATATTTGCATCTACTGCCATGCCCACAGAAAGGATAAAGCCAGCAAGACCCGCCGCAGTGAGCGTGACGGGTATGAGTTTAAAGATAGCGAGCGAAAGGATGGCGTATAAAACAAGTGCTACGCCTGCCACTACACCGGGCAGGCGATACCAGAGCACCATAAAAATTAATAAAATGACGAAACCTATCATGCCCGCCTTTACACCGGCATCAAGCGCTTGCTCGCCTAGTGTCGCGCCTATGGTTTTTGTCGCATCTAATTTGATGGGGACAGGAAGAGCCCCGTAGTTAAGGTCACGCACAAGTTCTTTGGCCTCAACTGGAGTGAAGGAACCGGTAATCTGGGCCACCCCGTCACTGATTTCGTCTATAATGACAGGGGCCGAGATCACCGCGCCATCAAGCACGATGGCTAAAATTTCATTCTTATGCTCACGAGTAATCTTGGCAAAAAGTTCACTGCCCTCTTTATTAAACTCAAGACCCACTAGTGGCGCGCCACTGGTTTGGTCAAACTCTACTCTAGCTCTAGAGAGATAACGTCCAGAAAGACCGGTGGATTCAAAAAGTTCGTCAATAGAAGCATCTGGATTTGTCTCCAAAATGTTTTGAGTATTCTCCCGGGCAAGACGAAACTCAAGAATGGGGGTCTCTCCGATAAGTTCGACAGCTAATTTAATATCCGTAACTCCTGGTAATTCAACTATTAAACGTTCATCTCTAGAACCAGAAGCTAAACCGGCAGTTTCTGTCTGAACCAATGGTTCGGAAACACCGAAAATATTGACCCTGCGTTCAATAACTTCTTTGAGACTCTCCATGGCATCAGGAATGTTTTCCACATTGGAGGTGTCTGCCCGATAGATAAGTTCCGTACCCCCAACCAAATCAAGGCCGAAACGGAATGGAAATTTGCCACCAAAGCCATCTCCCCGAACAACGAAAAACCCAAGAAGACCGAAAGCTACTATAAGTGAGAGAGAAATCCAGATATGTTTCCAAGAAGTCATTATTTAGGCATTATACATAAATAAGGCTATTTGAGAAGCTC
>PCVB01000022.1:2950-5378 GCA_002787855.1 Candidatus Zambryskibacteria bacterium CG11_big_fil_rev_8_21_14_0_20_42_18
CTTATGTCCGCAACACTATCTTTTATTTCAAGTCTTTGAGGGAGATGTTCAATGGGCCCACCAATCAATTCTGCCACTTGATTTGCAGAAGTTGACATACCGCTAGCTATATTTACTACTTCCCCTTTTCCTACTTTATTACTCTCCATAGCTAAAATATTAGCAGAAACAACATCAGAAACATTTACAAAATCTCTAGTAGATAAACCGTCTCCAATAATAGTAAGTGGCTTTTTATGCTTCCTCTGTTCAATAAACTTTGGAATAACAGAGGCATATGGACCACTTGGATTTTGCCCACTGCCATATACATTAAAATATCTTAGAGAAACAGTCTCTAAATTGTAAATTTTGGAGAAAAGTTTTAAATATTCTTCACTACCAAATTTCTGGATAGCGTAAGGACTCATAGGATAGGTCTTAGCATCCTCATGCACGGGTAACCTCTCTTGTTCTCCATAAACAGCTGCCGATGAGGAGAAAATTATACGCCTAACTTCAGCGTTTTTCGCGGCAATTAAAACATTTAAGGTCCCGCCGAGATTAGTAAGATTTGTTTCTACAGGCTGTTCGATAGAAAGCTGAACCGAGGTTAATGCTGCTAGATGGAAAACGTATTGAATACCATCAAATTTTGACCTTATCCATTCAAGGTTGCGAATATCATTTCTGGGGTCATGAATAATATCTAAAATTTCAACATCGTGGCCTAGTGCCCTTAAAGCTCGAACTAAATGAGACCCGATAAACCCCGCTCCTCCAGTAACTAATATCTTTTTCATAAATATTATTTCCCCGCAATAGAAGCAAGCGTTTTAAGTGTGCGTAGAGCTATTTTAATATCCAAGAGTAGTGAGCGATTTTTGATGTAATAAAGATCATATGAAAGTTTGTTTGCTGTCTCGGAAATATCTATTCCATGATGAGGATGTTTCTCTTGGTAAATCTGTGCCCAACCAGAAAGTCCCGGTTTGATTAAGTGACGAACATTGTAATATGGTATCTCTTTAATGTAATGCGCCACGCCAGAAGGAAGCTCTGGTCGCGGTCCGATAAGTGACATCTCTCCCTTAAGAACGCTCCAGAGTTGTGGCAACTCATCAATACGAGTATCACGAAGAAACTTGCCAACACGTGTCACTTTGTTCTCTCTATGAGTATCACTACCAAGATTCAAATCATTTCTTTCCATTGAACGAAATTTCAAAAGACTAATAGCTTGCCCACGTCTACCTACACGTTCTTGTCTTACAAAAATAGTCCCGCCATCATCAAGTCTAATGGCCAACCAAACAAATGGATAAAAAATAAGAGAGAGAAGAGTGAGAGGAAGAGAAATAACAATATCCATTATACGCTTATATGCATCGTAAGTAACACGGGGCTCTGTGGAAATGTTTTCAAGAAACCAGTTGTATTTAATGAGGGAGAGCGGGACTCTGTCAAAAATATCTTCATAAATTTTGTGCATGTCGACAAAGCTTATTTTAGAGAAGATAAGATTATAGAGGTGGGGTAAGACCGGTTCTACGTTCTTATTAGAAAGATCGATGGCGATGACGGAAACGTCTTCAGAATATATGTGAGAGATAATCTCATCCCAAAAACCTTTTTCATCGGCACGATTTAAGTCTACCGAAAAAATAAATTTGATACTATAAATTGGATTACTATTAACCTCTTCGAGTAACTCTTTCATCTCATCTCCAGAACCAATAAGAATAGCGTTGCTAGGACGACCACGACCGATAATAAAGTAACCGTAGATTCTCCAGGATAGAACGACGGCGAAAGAAACAAAAAGATAAATGAACAAAACTGTTTTAGGTGTAATACCGAAAAAAGGTATCAGGTAGAAAAATGCCACAGCCACAGCAGAGTTTACAAGTTGTGTACTACCAAGAATACTGGGTAATCTAGACTTAAGAATGGTCGTATGTTTCTCATACAAACCAGATATATAGAAAACAAAGATCCAGACAATGAAAAGAAGGCCGAATGGCAGTAAGTGTATTAGAAAAAGATCTTGAGATGGTACTTCCAAGTTTCGGATAAAGAGAGATAGCCAAAGCGCCAATACAAAAGAGCCGATGTCGCCTAAAAGAAGGATAAGGGGCTCTTTCCTATTTAGAAAACTCATAAACGTGCATTATACAATAAAACATTTATAATGGCTATATCTTATGAAAATCCTTTACGGTATCACTAAATCAAATTTTGGTGGCGCGCAACGTTACGTCTTTGAGCTTGCTCTTGAAGCTAAGAGGCAAAAACATGATGTTGTGGTACTTTGTGGACAAGCAGGAAAACTGGTAGATAAATTAAATGAAAACGAAATAAAAGTCGTAACGCTCGATAACCTCGAAAGAGACATCTCTATAATAAAAGAGGTCAAATCTTTCTTTCAAATAGTAAAAATCTTGAAACA
>PCVB01000005.1:0-9787 GCA_002787855.1 Candidatus Zambryskibacteria bacterium CG11_big_fil_rev_8_21_14_0_20_42_18
GAAACTTTTAAACTCAAAGATATCGAAACTAATTTCATAAAGCGAGGCACCAGATATCCACAGGGAAATATTTACTCTTGACAGAGTGGCATCTTTTGTGATACAGTTATATAGAAATTAGTTATTTGACATTTAACTCAATCACCGAGGAGGTGGAGAATGTGTGAGATTAAAAAAGCAGTACAGCGAACAGGGTCAGTGCTTCTGTTCGCATTTGTCATTGTTGTCTGCATTTGTTTGGCAATTTACGCCAAGCCAGCGCAGGCGCAGGAGGCCGAGCTGGGTGTTTATCAGCAAAACCTGATTGATCATGGAGAGGTAACTCCCAGGGTCTTCCTTGAGGGTTACAGTTTTTTTACTGAGCGAGCTGGGTTCTGGGGATGGTGTTACGGTGAGAAGCAGTACGCTTCTTGCGTGGCCGGTCCTTTCTACCGACTGCCTTTTGCTGGCGAAGATGGATATTGGGAATTCGGTGGAGCCATAGGAACAGAAATGTTTCCCGGGGACACAGGTTCCTACCATGCCTACTGGCGCGGGGCTGCGTACGCCTCTTTTGCTTACAAAAAGTTCTTCACCCAATACTACCGAGAGAAGGGTGAATCAGAACATTGGGTACGAACATTGGCGGATTACCAGTTTCTGGATCATTTGGCTGTGGGCGCTATACATCAGACAGGTGACGGAGTTGGACCGAGAATTATCTTGTCCTTCGGTAAAAAAGTACCTGTAAATATATGGCTGGGGTACATGTTTCGTGTGCCAAATCTTGATGACGAAGGTCACCACGAAGCTGTTCTTCTAAATTTTGAATTCTTCGTTAGACGTTAGAAGAAGAGCGCAACATGCCTGCCTAACGGGTCCCTCACGGGGCCCGTTTTTGTTTATCAAAATTTGGCCTTAAACTCTGCCAGTTATCATTTTCTCTATAACCTTATCAGGTCCGATTTGTTCCGATAGTTCGAGAGCTCGGGCATATTCTTTTGATGGATGCTTACTACGTGATGTTATGGCAATATTCCACAGTTCCTCATCTAATATTTTTTTAAGAACAGCATAAACTATTACATGATTATTGGTTGTATCTGATTCTTTTTCATCATAAACAACTCTCGGTATTTTATTTATAGTCAAAATTCGATGAATAAGTTCGTGGGCTAAGGCAACAACAAATTCTTTTGGATTTAGACCACTTTTCATTATTAATGGATGACTGCACTCTCTGGTTATGCCACTTACAACATAAACATCAATAACATTTCTGTTAAACGACATATCTAAACAAGCAGATATTTTTTTTGCCATATTATATTTTCTCCATTCTTCTTTAAAAAGAGCTATTTTCTCATCTATTTGTTCTCTAGTTGGGGGTATCCACTTATCCCATCCAAATTTATTTGCATTAGGATAATTTTGGCAATAAAAAATTAAGAAAGGATCAATAAGTCGTCCGTACTGAATTATGATTTCTGGTTCTTTGCGCCACATTTTTTACAGATAATGCCTTATTTGGCAGACAATGTAAAATTCTTGCACAAGTCCCGCAATTTGACATACATACCCACTCCGTGATATAATTCGGGAAGGCAGTTTTTTGATTTTAATTCACCAAATACCAAAAGGAGGTATGTGATGAGAAAGTCTATTCTAATTGTCACGCATCGCCGTGGCTTTGAAACTGATCCAGTTGTAGATATGTTGCGAGCGAGAGATATAAGAGTTTTTCGTTTTAATTGTGATGCAGATGAGGATGTTTCTTATACTTCTTTTGCTATTTCTGATAAGGAAAAAGTCGAATTTGTTTGTGATGGACGTCACATTCAGAGTAAAGACCTTTCGATGGGGTGGTGCCAGCAGATGCCGCCTTATATTGATCAAGCATCCAATGAGAGAGAGTCGTTACAACGCAAGAATCTACTGGCATTGCAGTTTGCCGCCTTTGATCACTTGCCGATACCGTGGTTGAACAAACCATGTCATGTGGTGTACGCCTCAAACAAGGTTAATCAGCTCATCACAGCTAAAGCAGTTGGTTTTTCTGTTCCAAGAACGCTTGTGTCTAATGATCCACAAGCGGTACGAGACTTTGTGCAGGATCGCGTTGTGGTAGCAAAAAATTTGGCCACACCGTGGATTGTCTCACATGAGCAAACTCGAGCGGCGTACACGAAAATTATTCAGTCAGAATGGTTGAACGATGACTCGGCTATTTCTTTCGCGCCGATTATCTATCAGGAGTATTGCGAACGGAAGAGAGACTATCGTGTTGTTGTGGTTGCAGACAAGTTTTTTTCTGCGTCATGTGTATCAGCACCACATCAGCGTGAAGATGTCCGCAAAGGATGTGCCACCGGTGATTCGTATATAGCTTGTGATTTTGATGCGGATCTCTTAAGTAAACTCCAAACTCTCATGCGTCTCTTTTCACTGGACTATTGCGCCGCTGACTTTATGGAAGATGAGCATGGCAAGATCTTCTTTCTTGAAGTGAATACCTGTGGTGCTTGGTGGTGGCTTGATCATCTCTACGACAATGCCATATGCCGTGCCATTGCAGATGCGCTTTAACTTTCTACGGGCGGCTAGATGCTTCTAGCCGCCCTTTTGTTTACATAAATGCCATATAATATGTACAATACCAAACGTATTAATCAACATGTCGCGAATACATAATAAAACATATTTAAATTGGCTCCGAAAACTGTTTGAAACTACGGCCGTACAATATCTTTTCACATCGAGTGTCACATCACACAGGGCTCTTGTCGTTTCCAATATATCTGGTAATTATCAACTACACGTTGTTGATTTCAAAACTGGTTTAAGCTACCAAGTAACTAATTCACCACACGGCGCTCTTTTTGGATCTATTTCTCCTGATGGAGAATATATATACACTCTCAAGGATCAGAGCGGTGGAGAATTTGGACACTTTGCACGTGTTTTATTTGGTAGTAAAGAAACAATCAATATCTCGCCCAACCTACCGCCATATTTTTCATATTCAGTAAGTACAAGTATAGATAACGATATCCTTTGTTTTACTGCGGCGCTTGAAGGTAAAAACAAACTTTTTGTTGTATCTTGTCACCAGAACATCTTTGAGTTGCCAAAAGAAATATACACGACCACCTCAACACTTTCAGAGCCGATATGTTCACCAGACGGCAAATATGTATGTGTAGCAGAGACAGATAGTGGAAAACAGGGTTCCACGCTACTCCTTTTAAAAAGTAACACGAACAATAAGTCAGTCTATAAACGATCGCGTATATTTAACGCACTGATACCTCTTGCTTTCTCACGCACTACAGACTCTCCAACTATTTTTGCTCTTGCGCGTCGTAAGGGATGGTATCGCCCGATACGTTATGATTTTATACAGAAGAGTGTCTTAGAAATTTCACACCTATCTTTTCGTGGTGATGTGTGGGTACTCAAGTTGGATGAGGAAATCGGTACCATGATTCTTTGTGACGTGTACGAAGCAACCCAAACCCTATATTTATATAATATGCACACACGACGCATAAAGCGCATAGGGCCAAAAGTCGGGAGCTTTAACTTTCATTTTGATTCCGTGGTTACACTTAAGGACTCATCTCTAATCCTAAAGTGGCATGATTTCAACCACTCGCCGCGTCTTCTCAAACTGAATGCGTCTCGATATGACACATGGAACAAAATATCTCAGTGGAGTGGAAACATCTCAACGGATTATCTTATTGAGAGTGTACGTTTTCAGTCATCAGACGGTGAGCTTGTTCAGATGTGGATCGCGCGTAAGCAAGGAGCAAAAAACCCGACCCCCTTTGTTATTGATGTACACGGTGGCCCTCACGGCGTTACGGGTGATGAGTATTCTCCAGAAGCACAGGCTTGGCTCAAAGCTGGATTTGGTTACTGCGCTGTAAATTATCGTGGTTCCATTGGATTTGGTAAAAAATTTGAGCAAAAAATTTATGGAAATCCCGGACATTGGGAAGTAGAAGACGTGGTTGCAGCAAGAAGCTGGCTTGTCAAGAAAAGATATGCCGATCCAGAGAATGTTGTACTACAAGGATGGTCGTGGGGCGGTTATGTAACATTACTCGCTCTTGGAAAGTATCCTCTACTGTGGAATTGTGGTATTGCCGGTGCCGCTATAGCAGACTGTGCCATGCAGTATGAGGATGAGCCAGCTTATTTTAAGGCGGATGATAAAAAAAGGTTTAAAGGAACCCCGACAACAGCTCGCATACGGTATGTACGCAGTTCTCCTTCGACTTATGTGAATCAAATACAAGCACCAATATTTATGATACATGGTAAAAATGATACTCGTTGCCCACCTCGCCAAATAAAATACTTTAAAGATTTGTTAAAAAAAGCTGACAAAGATGTAACTGTAGAATGGTTTACGAGCGGGCATATTGGAGGATTTACTGATACCGCGCTACGCATCTCACTCATAGAAAAATCAATAAAATTTGCCATGCACCATTTACGTAGTACTAAAAAAGAGAACCCCTCAAGGTAACAAAATTATCTTGAGGGGTTGTGTGGAGCGATCAATGCTCCTGGTTGTGCTTGACTGGGCTCATGAGTTTGCCATTTCGATGGGACCATGTTTGTGTGCTTTGGTCGTATTGACCAAGCTCAGATGCTGGTGTCTCTATGACAGGCTCGAAGAGTTTCTCGAGAAGTGTTGATTTCCGTTCAGTGTTCATAGCGTTTCTCCTGTTTGAAAAGAAGGTTTTTCCCTGGGAAATATCAAGCTTTGGCATCTTCCCAATACGATAATATCATCTTTTTGATATCGTGGGTGAAAAGTCATGATGCATTATGGCATATTGACACACATACCCACTCCGTGATATAATTCAGGTAGGTAGTTTTTTGGCATTTACATTTTCTAGAAGTGCCGTTTAACGGTACGGGGAGGCGATATGAACAGTTTCGCGATTGCGTTAGGCGTACTCGCGGGGCTAGTTCAGCTCGCGGGATATTGGTTGTACAACAAGAAGTTGTCACATTCGGAGATTAACCCGAACGTAATAACCTGGGCCATCTGGGGACTTGGTAGCGTTATAGCAGTCATTATCTACAAAGACCTTGCCAATGATTGGGTGAAGGAATTTCTTCCAACGGTGTGTGCGATTGCAGCTTTTGCTACTTTCGTACACATGATGGTGCGAGGATCGTTCCAGCGTCCAGATCGATTGGAGATTGAACTTCTGATATTGGATGTCATGGTAGTGGTGTATTGGGTTGTTTCTGACAATCCTTTCCTCTCCAACGTTTTTCTAATAATAGACATCCAAATCTCATTTGCACCAATCCTTCGGAGTACATGGAGGTTTCCGGAGACAGAAGATCCAAAACCATGGCTTGTGTGGTCTCTGGCCTACACAATGCTTACCGCCGTAGTCATTATGCGGTGGGAAAAGTGGTGGGATCTGTTGCTTCCTGTTAACTACCTTATTCTCCACCTTGAAGTTTGGTGGTTATGCAGGAAAAATACTGCTAGCGCCGCTGTTGTCTAACTTATGGACAACAGCGGCTTTTTGTTGATTTTAAAAGGGAAAAACCGGAATTTGCACCTACCACGCGGGGGGATGCGTGGTGAATGTGTTAAATAGAAATAGCCGATCTGTTTCCAAACCGGCTATGAGTTCTTCTGCCGTTGAACGAAATTTGGATTCCCTGATTGATCGTAAATCCGTATTTCGTCGAGGAGGAGAAAGGAATCATTGTCATACGCAACCCGTTTCATCTCGCAATGAAGTGGATGTGCGAGTGACTCGAAGTACTCCTCTGTCCACCCGAGCAACGACTTGAGCAGGACGCGAAACTCGAAACCGTGAGTGATAACGAGGAAATTTTCTACAACTCCTCCGGTTATCTCTTGCTCCAACTTTTTAGCGAAGAGATCGAAGCGGAAAAGCATTTCTGAACCACTCTCTCCTCCGGGGAAGTGGTATCGAAGTACACCAATACGATACCTCTCCTTTTCAATTTCTGCCCTGTTGTGAACAGTCACATCCCCCCAGTTTTGTTTGGAGATAAGATTGTCGGTAATGAGAGACCACCGAACACGCTTCGGAACGCCAGAAACCACGAGCTGTGCCGTCTCAAGCACCCGCTTGCTCGGTGACAGGAGCACGCGGAGATTCTCACTCCTGCCAATTTCGTTAGCAAATTGCTGACCAAAACGTACGGCCTGCTCTTTGCCGAAATCTGTGAGGGGCATATCCTCATCGGCGATGCGTTCGTAGGCTGTTTTATCAATGTCTTCAAGCGACTCAGCATGCCTCATGATGAACAACTTTTTTATTGCACTCATTTTTCACCTCCTTTCATTGAGTTGTATGAGATCAAATCTTGTGGCATAATACATTAACACAATGATTTAGTCAACAACATGAAGAATTTAAGAACATTCATTCAAAAGGATATCTTTCCCGAAAAGGAAGATGATAAAGAAAAAATAAACTTCGAAGATCGCATCACTGGTAAGGCAATTGTGTTTGATGACGATAACAATATTGCGCTTGTCGGCAATAGAGTAAATTCTTTTTATTTACTGCCAGGCGGCGGCATTGATCATGGTGAATCTATCGAAAGTGGCATCATCAGAGAATCTTTAGAAGAAATAGGTTGCAATGTCGAGCTAAAAAAAGCTATTGGCATAATCGATGATTATCGAAACAGGGACAAAAAACACTGCATAAACTATTGCTACGCGGCAAAACTTGTTGGGAAAAAAGGCGAACTCACATTAACAGAAGATGAGGAGAAAAACGGACTACATGTTATATGGGTATCACTTAACGAGGCTATAAAAATCTTAGAAAAAGAAGTCGAACAATTAAGACGTGGAGAGGTTACTTTTTATAATACAGGTTTTAATATTTTGAGAGATCATCTTTTTTTAAGAGAGGTGAAAAAACTGTTATAAATTACATGGTATGGAAAAGATTTTTTTATTTACAGATTACCGAGGTCAGTTTTATTCCTCAACCAAGTACAGGGGAGCCGCGGTTGACCTTGAGCGTCTAAAAAATTATTTTACCAAGCATAATTTTGAGCTAACGGTATTGCCGTTTTCGAAGATAGATTTTCGTACGCAAAATTACAAAAACATTTGGGTTCTGTATCAGTCATCCGAAGACCCGGGACTATTTTATAGAAGTTATGTTGATGATATAGTCCTCGGTTTATATATTCAGGGCGCAAAATTAATTCCAAATTTTCCTCAGTTTAAGGCACACCACAACAAACATTTTCTAGAAATTTTGCGTGATTTACATGATCTCCCAGATATAAAAAATATAGAGGCAAAGAGATATGGCACTTACGAAGATTATCTCAAAGACATAAATAATTTTAAGGAAAACATTCTGGTTCTGAAATCAAGCAATAGTTCAAAAAGCAGGGGTGTTTTTCTGCTGGATAATTATATCAAGAAAATAAAATTACCAAAGATTGTTTCTCTCACTTCTTCTCTACAGAATCTACGTTATCTTGCCGAACAACTAAAAACTGGGAATAAGCCGCTTTGGATATCGAGTCATAGAAATAAATTTGTGCTTCAGCATTATGTTGACGGATTACAGGGGGATTATCGAATAGTTGTATATGGAGAGAAGTTTTATGTTCTTTATCGCGGAAATCGTACTGACGATTTTCGTGCAAGCGGAAGCATGAAGTTCAACTATAATGTTGAGTTGCCAGAAGGATTACTGGATTATGCCAAAAAAGTTTTTTGGAGCTTTAATGTGCCGTATATAGCTCTTGATATTGGCATAAAAGAGAATGAATTCTTTTTGTTTGAATTTCAGTTCCTTTCTTTTGGCCAATACACTCTTGAGAAATCCTCTTTTTACTATTGTCTTAGAGATGGAAAATGGCAGAAAGAGTACGAGAAACCTGACCTTGAAAGAGAGATAGCTGAATCTGTTTCCCAATTTATAGAATCTCATCATTAACATCATGTGTGGAATAGCCGGATTTATAGATAAGAAAAATACGATTACAGAAAAAGAACGTGAACGTGTCGTTAAAAAAATGATCCATCTGATGAAACATCGAGGTGGTGATGCGGAAGGGATTAAATCCATCAAGAATATTTCGATAGGACATACGAGACTGTCGATTGTCGATACATCTTCACGGGGTAATCAGCCATTTTCTGATGAAAATAACAATTTTATACTCTCTTTCAACGGAGAAATATATAACCACTGTTTGCTTAGAAGTAAATATCTTAATCATGTGCGAATAATATCTGGTTCAGACACAGCAACTCTCTTTGAATTATTAAAAAGATTTTCAATAGAATCAGTATTAGCAAAAATCCATGGAATGTTTGCCTTTAGTTTTTTGGTTACTAAAAAGAAATCTGAGCTTATTCTCGCCCTTGATAGATTCGCCATAAAACCACTTTATTTTATTGATACACCAAGATATTTTGCTTGGGCCTCAGAAATAAAAGCGTTTAGAGCCTTGCCAGGATTTAATTTTCAGATAAATAAGTCTGTTCTTGGTGAATATATGGTATTTCGACATGTGGTTGGACCAGAAACACTATTTAAAAATATCTATAAAATACAAGCGGGTGAATACCTAAGATACAATCTAAAAAACGATACTAATAAGGTCCAAAAGTATTATCGGTTGAGTAAAAAATGGAGTGCTCCTAGATTTTCGGAGAGTGTTATTTCAGAGAGTGTAAAAGATCATTTAATGGGAGATATAATTGCTGGTGTTCAGTTAAGTGGTGGAGTTGATTCAAGTTTGGTTGCTCTATTTGCGCAAAAGCTTTCGCAAAAGAAACTCCATACATTTTCGATAGGATTGGTTGGTGGTCTTTGGAATGAATTTGGTTATTCAGATATTGTCGCGGATAAATTAGATACAAAACATCATAAAATAATTTTTTCAAAAAGAGATTTTGTTCAACTCCTGCCGAAAGTTATTTATCACTTAGATGAACCCCTTGTCCACCCCAATACTGTACCTATGTACATATTGGCAAAAAAAGCGAGAAAGTACACAAAAGTTTTATTAACTGGCGAAGGTGCTGATGAAGTTTTTTATGGATACAACAGATACTTTCAAGAATCGAATGTTATCAAAGATAAAATCTTTTCAAATGCTTTTGATAATCCGCAGTTAATCTCACAAATATTCAAAGGAAGAATTTCTCTTGTAAATAGAAAGAAAATATTCCGCAACACAGTCAAGTTTGATGATGAGAGTAAAATCAGTTTCTATGACATTTATACATATCTACCCCACATTCTTCTTCGCCAAGATAAAGTTGGTATGGCTGCTAACATTGAGAATAGAGTGCCGTTTCTTTATACGCCAGTTGTTGAAGCAGGTTTTAATTCAAGGACGAGAGTTGGGAAATTCGGTGGTAAAACTCAAGTCAAGAAAATTGCACTTAAATATTTTCCTAAAAATCTTGTGTTAAGACGAAAGTGTGGTTTCGGTCTTCCGATCTCAGAATGGTTAAGGGATAGAAATGGCTTATTACCGCATCTCTTGAAGTTAAAAAAACACAAATTAATAAAAAAGTTTTTTGTTATAAATGAAATTGAGCGACTCATTAAAGAACATTTGTATAAAGAAAAAGACAATTCATCTGTATTATTTACGCTGATTTGTCTATCCATTTGGCATGATGTATTTATTGATTGATTCGCCACGCATTCCTCCCGCACCCCCTGCGTGGCTGGTGCAAATTCCGCACCTATTTTATTAAAAAGGTGCTATAATTTATCAAATAATGAAACAGTTTTAT
>PCVB01000005.1:9806-11555 GCA_002787855.1 Candidatus Zambryskibacteria bacterium CG11_big_fil_rev_8_21_14_0_20_42_18
AAAATTTCTGGTAAGGGGATTATTGCAGGAGAGGATATACCTAAGGGTAGGGTTATAAGTAGAGTCAAAGGGCCATTAAAGTTTAAAGTAAATAAGTCAAAAGAAGACGCCATCGCTAACCCTCGTTGGATTGGTGTAAAGAAAGATATCTGGATAGACCCAGAAAGGCCACACAAATTTCTTAATCACTCTTGTAATCCAACAGCTGGATTTCGTGGTCTAACTCTTATTTCTGTAAGAGATATAAAAGAAGGGGAAGAAATTACTGCAGATTATTCAACCATTGAGGGGGATAGTCTCTGGGAAATGTCCTGCTCGTGTGGCGAGAAGAGATGCAGGAAAGTTATAAGATCAGTTGAATTTTTAACCCCAGAACAGTTTGAGTCCATTCCCTATATACCGGCTTATTTTCGTAAGCTCTACCTAAATGGGAATAAAAATAAAAAGAACTTTAATAAAAAAAATTTGGTTTAAGTATCATGGTAAGAGATTTATATGTTGCTAAAAGTAAAATAGCTGGTAGTGGAGTTTTTGCGAAAAATAATTTTAAAAAAGGTGATGTGGCCTTTATTGCAAAAGGTAACTTAGTAAAACTTATAATACATTCAAAAAAGGATTCTTTATTAGGCCCGAACTGGATTAGTATTTCAAAAAATTTATGGCTGAATCCTTTTAAAGATAATCTTTTAACTTTTCTCAATCATTCCTGTGCTCCCAATCTAGGCGTTGTTGGTTCGGTAACTTTTGTCGCTCTTAAAAATATTAGAAAAGATGAAGAGCTTACGGTAGATTATTCAATATTAGAACTGGATCCTTTGTGGAAAATGAAGTGTGGGTGTGGCGCGAAAAATTGTCGTAAGACAATAAGGTCAATTAATTTTTTATCAAAAAAGAGGTATAATCTATACCTTCCCTTTGTACCCCAGTATTTGCAAAAGATGTATAATAAGAGTCATAGCTGATTTTATTAAATGGATAAAAAATCTAAAATAATAATGGTTATTTTGGGGATTGCACTTATTGCATCAATTGCAACGACTTTTTATCGCTATATAATACTTGAAGATATTTCCTACGAAACAGATGAGGATGTCTTTCAGGAATCTTTGTTAGAAGAATAGAAAATTATGGAACGCACAGTAGCAGAATATATACAAATATGTGAATGGGATCCAGCTAAATTTTTGATATTTTCTGACAATGTCTTTGATAGTCTAGTATATTATTCCCACTTGCTACCATTACTAGTATCTCTACTTTTGGCCTTCTTTATATTTTTTAAGAATAAAAATTCTCTTGCTACTCGTTGGCTTCTCATAACTACAATATTTTTATCCATCTGGCTTTTTTCTGACCTAGTTTTATGGGCCAGTGAAAAACCATCTTATATTATGTTTTTCTGGTCTTTACTGGTGCTTATTGAGCCAGTAATTTATGCTGGCATGGTCTTCTTTCTATATGCCTTTATAGATGATAAGGAGCCGCCTTTCAAAGTAGTATTATTAATTTTTGCCCTTTTGTTACCGACGATACTTTTAACTCCAACATCTCTTGCTCTAACTAATTTTGATCTTACAAATTGTGAGAGAGAGGCAATAGAGGGGTCTCTTGCCTTTTATGGATACGCAATTGAAATCATCTTTTCCCTTTCAATTCTTATTTTTGGAATGAATAGGTTTATTCAAAGAAAAAATGTTGCTGAAAGAAGTAAGATTATTTTAGTTATAATCGGTGCAGTATTTTTCCTCT
>PCVB01000006.1:0-9533 GCA_002787855.1 Candidatus Zambryskibacteria bacterium CG11_big_fil_rev_8_21_14_0_20_42_18
GCTCTTTCAGAAAATAAGATTACCGAGGGTCATACGCGCCCACTGATGATGCTGATAGACAGACCAAAGGAACAAGAGACTCTTTTCAAAGAAATTATTTTTAAAAAACTTAATGTTAGGGAAGCAGAAAGTATTGCCCGCCATATTGCCGTTGAACGCGCGCGTAAACTAATAGATCAAGAACTCATAGATATCGAAGGTCTTTTCAAAGAGAAGTTGGGTACACGCGTGAGGATAGAAAAAAAAGATGAAGGCGGTCGAGTGACCATAGACTTTTTCAATAAAGATGATTTGCGCGCGCTATTGGAGAGGATTATTTCAGATGGGCAAGCGCAAAAAACTCAAGAAGAAGCTACTATAGAAAATGTAGTTTCTCTGACCGAGGAGGAGAAGATAATGCCTGACGAAGATGATGAGTCTCTTTACTCTGTCAGCAAATTTAGTATTTAATTCCTTTTAGATTTTTTAAGTTCGCTTAGTTTGTGTCGGATATGTCGGCGCGCCATAGAGGTTTTGGCCAAACCTAACCACTTTTGATTCGGCTTGGCGTTCTCATTTGTCATGATAGTCACTATATCGCCATTGTAAACCTTAGTATCAAGCGAGGCTAATTTTCCGTTTACCTTAGCACCAGTCATATGGTTTCCTATGTCAGAGTGGATAGAGTAGGCAAAGTCGATTGGGGTTGAATCTATGGGTAGGTCCACCACATCTCCCTTGGGAGAGAAGACGAAGATTCTATGGTTGAAGAAGTCGCTAGTGAGTTCCTCTCGGAAAAGTTTATTGTCCTTAGTTGATTCTTTATACGCAGCCAATTCGGATATCCATTTTGGTATATCTTTATTCTTAACATTATTTGCCTCTTCTAATTCCTTAGACTTTGGCAGGAAGGCGTAGACCCAAGCCAAAGCTTTATTGTGACCGCTTTTCTCTTTATAGGAGAGATGAGAGGCGATACCGTATTCGGAATATCTATACATATCATGAGTTTTTATCTGCACCTCTACAATATTACCATCACCAATAAAGACGGTGGTGTGTAGGGCTTGATAGCCATTAATCTTAGCATCAGCGATATAGTCCTTGATGCGTTGCGGGAGAGGACGCCAACGCCTATGAATGATTCCTAATATGTGATAACAATCAGTGACAGAATCCACCAAGATTCTCATGGCGCTCACGTCATATATTTTTCCCAGGTCTCTATCGTTTCTAAGATATTTTTTGTAGAGACTGTATAAACTTTTTACTCGATACTCGATTTTTACTTTTGTTAGTCCTTCTTTGGCCAACTCTTTTTTCACTGAACGTGAAAATTTCTCCAAACTTTCTGTTCTGTCTAGGTGTAGTTCTTTGAGAACTTTTCTCATTTCTTCGTACTCTGAGGGATATACATAGGGGAAGGCCAGATCTTCCAGCTCGCGATTTAATTTCCTAATACCCAATCTATAGGCGATGGGGGCATATATCTCTAGAGTTTCGGTGGCTATTCGTTTTTGTTTATCTTTAGGCACATGAGAGAGAGTTCTCATATTGTGTAGACGGTCTGCCAGTTTAATAAGCAGGACTCTAATATCTTCAGACATAGCAACGAAGAGTTTACGCAAACTCTCACTGTGTCTATCTGCACCTTTATATTTCAAATGCCCGAGCTTGGTCACTCCATCAACGAGGAAAGCAATTTCTTCTCCAAATTCTCTTACAATATCTTCTCGTTTTATACCGACGTCCTCAATGGCGTCGTGGAGAAGTCCAGCCGCAATGGTAGCGCCACCTACATTGAGTTCGGCGAGGATTTGCGCGGTTTCGGCTAAATGGAGAAAATATGGTTCGCCGGAGAGTCTTTGGTGTCCTGTGTGAGCTTCTTTGGCGAAGGCGAAGGCTTTTTTGACAATAACAATATCTTCGGTCTGTGGGTTGACCATGCTCCTTATTATCTTGGTAGGAGAATCTATGTTTACTTCAGTTTGTGAGGGTTGTGGTTTGGACATGTTTTGTCAGAGCATCTTTCTGGAATGGTTTTGGTACCTTCCATCATAAGACTTCCACAGATTTTACACACATCACCAGTTGGCTTGGCCTTTATAGCATACTTACAATCAGGATAATTTGAACAGCTGTAGAATACTCCAAAGCGTCCGCGTCGTTCAGACATAAATCCGGTTTTGCAAGTAGGGCAAACTACTCCTGTGGAATTAGCCTTCTCCATTTCCTCGTCCTTCTTAACAAATTTACACTTGGGGAATCGAGAGCAGGCGATAAACATCCCAAACTTGCCTTCACGTGCCAGCAAGTTTCCTTTAGCACACTTCGGACAAAGTTCTCCAGTATCTTTGGGGCCCTGTAACTCTTTCCCTTCTATAGTACGAGCGCCTTGGCACTCTGGGAATCTTTCGCATGAGAGGAATTTACCTCCCTTGCCGAGTTTGATAATCATATCGGCTCCACATAGAGGACACTTCAAATCGTCTGGGGCCTTGCCGAGGTTGGTAATCTTCTCTATCTTTTCTTTCGACTTAACGGCTTTTTCAAACGGAGTATAGAAGTCCGCCAAAGTTTTTTTATAAGTGCGGTCTCCTTGGGCGATGTCATCCAATTCGTTTTCCATCTCTGCCGTGAAGGAGTCACTGATATATGAAGAGAAATGTTCTTCTAGAAAAGTGCTGACCACTTCGCCGGTATCGGTGGGGTGGAGGGCTTTGAGAATCTTCTCCACATAACCGCGGTCCGTAAGAGTTTTTATAATTGAAGCATAGGTCGATGGTCGGCCAATACCTCGCTTTTCGAGTTCTTTAATTAAACCCGCTTCAGAGTAACGAGTAGGAGGTGTTGTTTGCCTTTCTTCAAAGTTGATATTTAAGAGTGTAAGGGGTTCGTCTTTCTTGAGTTCGGGCAAGATAACGTCTTCACTGGCAGAAGCTTTATCGGCTTTAAGCCAACCGTCAAAGAGGATACGTGAACCACTGAGCCAAAAATCAGGCATCGGCACGTCAGAGCCTTGGGTGGAGACGACGACATTGGCAACGATTTTGGTGCGCAACACATCTGCTGACTTCATCTGACTTGAAACAGTTCTTTGCCAGATAAGAGAGTAGAGTCTTTGTTCTCCTTCAGTTGACCCAGCTCTCTCTACACTGACGTGAGTAGGGCGGATAGCTTCATGCGCTTCTTGGGCATTTTTAGACTTTTTGGTATAGACGTGTGATTCGAAATAATTGGCTCCGTATTTACTTTTTATAACACTCTCTATTTCCTGGCGCGCGGAGCCTCCTAGGTTTGTTGAGTCAGTTCGCATATAAGTGATGTGTCCCGCTTCATAAAGTTTTTGCGCCAGGCGCATTGTTTGCGAAGGGGCGATGCCGAGTCGAGAACTTGCGGCTTGCTGTAGGGTTGACGTGATAAATGGCGCCCGCGGAGCCCGAGTTACTTGAGTTTCTTTAATGTCGGTAATTTTCCAAGAAGATTTTTGCGCGATATCTAATATTTTGTCGACCTCTTCTTTTTTCTTTGGTTCTTCTGAACAGACGAAAAGGAGGTTGTGTTTAGCTTTATCTTCAAGTTCAGCATTAATGGTCCAGAAAGTTACTGGGTCAAAGGCTCGTATTTCTCGTTCTCGTTCCATGATGATACGTAGAGCGGGGGACTGAACTCGTCCTGCTGATAGTCCATAACGCACCTTCTTCCAGATGAGACCAGAGAGGTCGTAGCCCACGAGTCTATCGAGCACTCGACGGGCTTCCTGCGCTTCCTTGAGGCTGTTGTCAATTTTACGAGGGTTCTCTATCGCTTCTTCAACAGCTTCTTTAGTAATCTCGTAGAAGACGATTCGTTTCAAATCTTTTAGACCAATAGCCTCTTGGATGTGCCAGGCGATAGCCTCACCCTCGCGGTCAGGGTCGGTAGCAAGGAGGACTTCGTCAGCCTTTTTGGCTAGAGATTTTATTTCGGAAATTACTCTCTCCTTACCTTTAACCACCTCATAATGTGGCACGAAGCCTCCCGCGATATCTATTGCGGTTTTATTAGACTTCGGTAAGTCTCTGATATGTCCGACAGAAGCGATGACGCGAAAATCTTTGCCAAGATATTTCTCAATCGTCTTTGCTTTCGAAGGTGATTCTACTATTAACAGTCTCATTAGGCTCAATTAGTACTACAGAAACTTTTTATTTGCAAACTTACCCCGCCTTGCTTAGGCGGGGTTTAACATCAAAATGTCTTTCTTACTTCGCCAAGTTCTTCTGCAATCAGGCCTTTGATTTCAAGTAGAGAGAGTATGGCACTGGCGTTACCGATATCAAGTTTACTTTGTCTCACAAGCTCATCATGTGAGCGAGGAGTTTCTAGAAGTTTTATAAAAATCTTCTCCTCATCACTAAGCTCTTCTATATCTACTAGAGTGGGAGCTTCGTCTTTTCTTTTGAGCCCTAGAAGCTCGAGAATATCATTTGAGTCACGTACCAGGGCTGCTCCGAGTCTTATAAGCATATGTGGACCGTCAGAGGTGGGCGAGCTTACAGGGCCAGGGACGGCCCCAACCTCTCTATTGTATTCCGTGGCAAGTCGCGAGGTGATAAGTGTTCCAGACTTCCTCTCTGCTTCTATCACTAGAGTGGCATGACACATTCCTGCCATGATTCTATTTCGCCTAGGGAAGGCCCACGCGCCAGAGGGCATCGTATCATCGTATTCGGACATTAGTCCGCCTCCATTTTCTATAATCTCTTCGGCTAGTCCAACATGAGAGTGGGGATGAAGAACTTTCCTATCGAGACCAGAGCCAGGGATGGCGATAGTTTGGAGTCCAGCGCGTATGGCAGCGCGGTGAGCTATAGAGTCTATGCCAAGAGCCAGCCCAGAGACAATGGTGACAGGCGAGTCAGCAAGCCCTGAGATCATAGTCTCGCAAACTTCTCGACCATAACTTGAATACTTTCTTGCGCCAACGACTGCTAAGAGTTTATTATCCTCCTTGGGTAAGGCGCCTTCGTAACGCAGGCGCTTTGGTGGGTCTGTAATCTCTTTTAGAAGTTCAGGGAAGTCTTCTGGTTTTAAATCTCGAATATCCTGCATGAATGTATTATACTATCTACTGTCTACTAATTACTTTTTATATGCTCGACATTAAGTTTATCAGAGAGAACCAAGATTTGGTTAAGGAAGCCGCCAAGAAAAAGCGCCTTTCCTTTGACCTAGATAAACTTATGGAGGTTGATGAGTCGCGTCGTAAACTCTTGGGGATAGTAGAAGAGAAGCGGGCTGAACAAAAGGTTACCAACAATGCGATAGTTAATGCAACTTCAGAAGAGCGCGAATCCATATTGGAGAAGATGAGGATTCTGAAGGCGGGCCTTGAGGTAGAAGAAGGGAAATTGAAAGAAGTAATGCAAGAGTGGCAGGCCTTGATGCTTACTGTGCCCAATGTGCCTGATTCTTCCGTCCCAGACGGAGAAAGCGATAAAGAGAATAAGGAAGTAAAGAAGTGGGGAGATACTCCCAAATTTAATTTTCAACCTAAAAATCATATTGAGATTATGACCAACCTTGATATGGCGGACTTTGAACGTGGGGCGAAGGTTTCTGGATTTCGTGGTTACTTTCTTAAAGGTAGTGGCGCGTTGCTATCTTTCGCCATTTGGCGTTACGCTCTTGATTTCTTCGTCTCTCGTGGTCTGACTCTATTGGAGGTGCCTTCCCTAGTGCGACGAGAAGTCCTTTTGGGCACTGGTTATCTGCCACAAGGCGAAGAAGATTTATATAAGACACAAGATGGTGATTATTTAACAGGTACAGCCGAAGTGGCCACCATGGGCTTATACCAAGGTGAAATTTTACCCAAAGAAGATTTGCCAAAGAAGTTTCTCTCATTCTCGCCGTGTTTTCGCAGAGAAGCAGGAAGTCATTCTAAAGATGTTAAGGGTCTTATTAGAGTGCATGAATTTTTCAAATTTGAACAACTTATTTTATGTGAATCGAGTCACGAAGAGTCGGTGAAATGGCATGAGTGGCTTCATCGCAATATTGAAGAATTTGTGGAGTCGCTCCGCGTACCATACCGCACTGTAGTAAACTGTGGTGGCGATCTAGGTCTTGGTCAGGTCAAGAAATATGACATAGAGGGTTGGGTACCACTCGAAGAAACTTATCGAGAACTCGGTTCCACTTCCTATTTTCACGATTTTCAGACAAGACGTCTAAATATTAAATATAAGGACGGTGATGTTTCTAAATATGCTCATTCTCTTAATGCTACCGCCATAGCTACTCCTCGTGTCCTTGTTTCTCTGGTAGAGAATTTTCAGCAAGAGGACGGGTCCATAAAGATTCCTGAAGTTTTGGTGCCCTACATGAATGGTCTGGCGTTTATCAAAAAATGAAAATTATCTCCAGTGGTAAAGTTTTAAATTCTCCGGGATTTTATAAAAAAAAGAAACTGAAAGAGCGTATTCAACTAGCTCTTATTTTGATTGGAGTTTTAGTCTTAGTCTCCTCTTTTGTTTACCTTACTCGTCACGAACGCTTTATGATATCCGAAGTGGAAGTTTTGGAGAAAAACGCCATAGATACAGATGAGATTATCGAGGCGACAAAAAGTGTTTTATCTGGAAACTATCTCTGGCTCATACCACGTTCCAGTGCCTTCGTTTATCCTAGTTCCAAAATTGAAGCCCATCTTCTCGCCAGCTTTCCAAGATTGAAATCCGTGAAGCTTGAATTAAGTGATATGAAGAAGCTAACCGTGAGCGTTTCCGAAAGGGAACCCTTTGCTCTCTACTGTGCCAATGCCTTGCACCCAGCTACTGCTTCCGAGTGTTATTTTCTAGATGAAGAAGGTCTTATCTTCGCCGAGGCTCCTTCATTCTCGGGTGTAACTTACTTTGTCTTTGCTACAGAAGACCCAATCGAGAATCCAATAGGGGAGAGATTCTTGCCACTAGACGAGTTTAGTTATTTATTAAATTTTATAGAAAATCTTACTACTTTAAATATAAAACCTTTGGCACTGGGTTTTAGTGGTAATGAGTATAGTCTCTTTCTTCCGAATGGTGGTCAGATAACTCTCAAGAAAGATGACGACTTCGCTTCCGTATATTCAAACCTTACGGCTTTCCTTACAGACGAAGCTATCAAATCCCAGCCTAACTTTTTGGATAAAATACTTTATTTAGACTTACGTACCAAAGATAAGGTTCGCTGGAAATTTCAAGAATAAACAAATGGATAGTTTCTGGACAAGATTAAAAAAGCCCATCATGGTTCTGGCGCCTCTCTCTGACGTCACTGATGTTGCTTTCCGAAGAATAATAGCCAAGTATGGCAAACCGGACGTTTTGTGGACTGAATTTGTTTCTGCCGATGGTCTCGCCTTAGCGCCTACGGAAGATAGAAAGAAGCTTCTTAAGGGTCTGGAGTATAGCGAGGCGGAACGGCCAATCGTAGCGCAATTCTTTACTTCTAATCCAGAGCATATGAGGCAGGCGGCAGAGCTTGCGTACAAACTCGGGTTTGATGGTGTGGATATCAACATGGGTTGTCCGGACAAAGGGGTGGAGAAACAGGGTGCGGGAGCCAAGCTTCTGAAAGATGTTTCAAAGGCTCAAGAACTTATCAGGGCGACGAAGGAGGGGGCGCACGGCCTTCCTGTTTCTATAAAAATTCGCACTGGTTACAACAAGCCCAATCTGGAAACTTGGTTACCAGAAATACTAAAGGAGTCTCCGGCCGTAGTAACTGTACACGCTCGTACTAGGAAAGAGATGTCTAAAGTTCCAGCAGATTGGTCTCAAGTCAAGCGGGCTGTGGAGCTTCGAGATGCTTCTGGTCAAGATACTCTGATTTTCGGCAATGGTGACGTCGTAGACATTGATGATGCTAAGAAGAAATGTAAAGACTTTGGCTGTGACGGCGTGATGCTCGGCCGAGCCGTATTTGGTAATCCGTGGCTATATAAAGAAGGATACAAGCCTTCTCTTGAAGAGAAGGCGCGAGTTTTAGTAGAACATACAAAGCTTTTTGAAAGTCTTTTGAGTGGGTACAAAAACTTTGCCACCATGAAGAAGCATTTCAAGGCCTATGTTTCTGGGTTCAATGGGGCGGCAGATTTGCGAGTTAGGCTTATGGAGACCAATAACGCAGACGAAGTAGAGACCATTATTTCCCAATTTTTAGAAGCGAAGTAATTTTGCCTGCAAGACTATCGGCGGGGTATACTGTTACCATGAAAAAGTCTCTGAAACCATCCGGTGTGCTTTATCGCAAATATCGCCCACAAACTTTCGGGGATATCATCGGTCAGGATCATATAGTTAAAGTGCTTGAGGGGGCTATTAAACTCGACAATATTTCTCATGCCTATCTCTTCTCTGGTTCGCGTGGTACTGGTAAAACCTCTCTAGCCAGAATTCTCTCTAGGGAGATAGGTACTGTGCCTAGTGATTTAGTAGAGATGGATGCCGCATCGAATCGTGGTATCGATGATGTGCGAGAGATACGAGAGTCGGTCAACACTCTTCCTTTTGAATCGCGTTATAAGGTTTATATTATTGATGAGGTACACATGCTGACTAAGGATGCTTGGAATGCGTTTTTGAAAACTCTTGAAGAACCTCCCAAACACGTTGTTTTCATTCTTGCGACAACAGAGTTAGAGAAAGTACCAGAGACAGTTATATCGCGTTGTCAGACTTTCTCCTTCAAACAACCCAATCAGGCTATTCTCAAAGATTTTGCCGTCTCTATCGCCAAGAAAGAGGGTGCTACTCTAGAACCTGACGCGGCAGAGTTGGTGGCGATTCTTGGAGACGGCTCCTTTCGTGACGCGCACGGTATTTTAGAAAAAGTATTGTCTCTAAAGGACCCCGCCAAAGACGGGGCAAGTAAAAAGATTACTCGCGAAGAAGTTGAGGCGGTAACCGGTGCCCCCAAGGCAGAACTCGTCCGCGATATCCTTTCGGCCATAGTTGAGAAAGATCTTGAGAAGGGGGTGAAGGCGGTTGTAAGGGCAGGGGAGGCCAATGTGGAGATGAAGCTTTTTGCAAAACTTGTTCTCGAGCGACTCCGTTTCCTCTTCCTCCTGCGTCTTAAGGCGGGGATGGATGAATATATTTCTAAACAAGTTTCTGAAGATGACTTTAACTTCTTAAAAACTCTCACGAGTAAAGCTGGACCAGATTTAACTGCCGATGTGCTTCTTCGATTTATCATCGCATACGAAGATTCCGGTCGGACCAGTATTCCGGAGCTTGCTCTTGAGCTAGCTCTAGCAGATTCTATAAATATAAAATAAACCCGCGCTTGGTGGCGCGGGTTCTTATGTTTGAGAATTTTTTTAGAACAAGAACTCCCTTTGTCTTTTATTCTTGACAGCTTGTCTTTTGTGGGGTTGTCGTGTGAATGGTACACCACCGTACTCGTTTAGAGTACCTTTGCACCGAAAGAAGTTATCACACTTCCACATTCTAAATTCTGCTGTGGTAGCTGAAGCTTCTCTGTGCATTGCTAGGTGTAGTGTTCCTCCGCACAGCGGGCACTGT
>PCVB01000006.1:9565-10124 GCA_002787855.1 Candidatus Zambryskibacteria bacterium CG11_big_fil_rev_8_21_14_0_20_42_18
TTTCGGGCTCTTTGGCCTCCCGTTTCGTTACACCCCCCGCTTGAGTAGACTAATCTTACTGGTTTTACGGGCTTGTTCCTACTACTGCGTCTTGTTTCTTCTATCCAATTTTCCGGATAGGGAAGTATGGCCCAGTCTTCCTGGTATTTATTCCAGAAAAGACTAAGTAGCACTCCTTCACCGTCTTGGTTTAGGAAGCAAGTCCCCCTAAATACTAGGTATTTACCTTTCAACCAGAGAGGGATTTGTCCTCTATTCCCTAGCAACCAATAGAGGACACATACATTCCACGGAACGAATATATGTTGTGGTTGTCTCCAAGAACGTAATTCCTCTAGATTCGTGCCATCCCAGAGTAGTCTTCCATGTCGTTGATGGCACTTAATTTTTTTTAGCCACTCCATCCCTTCTGGGATGTCCGCCCCATCACTGCAGTCTATAAGGGTCACTTCTCCTTTGCTCGTTATCAATGTTAAATCCATCACACCCTCTCCTTGTTTGCCAAAAAAACAGATAAAATAACACCTTCTATTTGCATAATACTACATAAAAGTGCTAC
>PCVB01000021.1 GCA_002787855.1 Candidatus Zambryskibacteria bacterium CG11_big_fil_rev_8_21_14_0_20_42_18
AACTAATCGAGTACTATGGTATGGGAGTAGGAAGTATTGTAAAGGCAGTAAACAAAATTTTAAAGCGACAATAAAATTAACTAAACTAATAAAAAATCTGAGTCAATAATAGCGATACATCGCTATTATAATTTTCTAATCTTGAAATCGATGGGAGCTTCTTGTAAATATTTTTTAATTTGTTCTTGATTCAAAAGACCTTTTTGAGCTCCTATTTCTCGAACTACAGACATGGAGTTAATCGGCCCCCACAATAGAGCTGTGGGAATATCGTATCCAAGAGCCAAAGCGGAGATAAAGGTTGCTGAGAAACTGTCACCGGCACCTGTGCGATCTACCGGCGGAGTCAAGTCAGGATACATCGGAGCAGACCAAATGTTTTGACCATCATAAGCATAAGCCCCCTTCGGTCCATCTGTGATAACGACAATTTGCGGACCCAGAGCACGCATCCGTTTCAGAAGTTCTTCTATGCCTAACGTATTCATACCTAAAATTTTCTCACCCTCCTCTACGTTACAGAAAAATACTTCCGTTTCTTCATAAACATCTTTCAGCGCCTCAAAACCGAGTTCTATTTGAAAGGTTCCGGGTTGGAAAGCCAGTTTAGTAGACGGGTGAGTCTTTAAATAAGAGGCGATCTCATGATGATAACTAATGGAATTTTTAGCCAAAGAACTCAAGTAAATCCACTTAGGATTTCCGATATCCTCTAATTTGTAGGGGTACTCATAATGTTTTACCAAAATAGTGCGCTCGGCGCCGTAACGCAAAACATAGTGGTAATTGGATTGCATTCCTTCGTGGACCTTAACAAAATCTGTTTTTACCCCCTCGTTCTCAAGAACTCTTAAATCTTCCCGGCCATGTTCATCATCCCCGATATTAGTAACCAAAGCGCTTTTAAGTCCCAGACGCCTAGCAGCTACGGCAGCATTTGAGCTATTGCCAACGGCCGGCACGACTAGTAAATCTTCGTATTCAACCTTGTCTCCAAATCTAAAACAAATTTCCTTCATTCCCTGATCTCCAGTATCGTGGTCAGTATCTATGCGTACATCCTTAAGTTTGATAAACGCGTCTATGACAATATCGCCTATGGCTATGAAATCATTCATTTCCCACTAATTGTATCAAATGTTAAGATAAAAGTAATGAAATCTTTGCGCGAAGTCTTGGATTGGGCCGAAGAAAAAAAAGTTGCTATAGGACATTTCAATGTTTCTGATTCTCTAGGCTTCAAGGCTGTAGTAGAGACAGCTAAGGACCTTGATGTGCCAGTAATAGTGGGGGTTTCTGAAAAAGAGAGAGACTTCATAGGACTAGAGGAAGTGGTTGCTCTAGTTAAAACTGCTCGAGAAAACAATTTAAATGTTTTTATAAACGCAGACCATACGTATTCGTTAGAAAGAGCGATGGCGGCTATTGATGCCGGTGTAGACAGTATCGTGGTAGATGGCGCAGACAAAACATTTGCGGAAAATATTGCCTTAACAAAAGAGGTTGTCTCGTATGCTCGAAGCAAGAATACAGAAATAATAGTAGAAGGAGAAATTGGATTTATAGGCAAGTCGTCAAAAGTCATAGAGAATTTGCCTGATGGCGTCTCTCTAGAAACTCAAACTAATCCGGAAGATGCGAGAGAATTTGTGAAAGAAACTGGGATAGACTTACTCGCCCCATCAGTGGGCAATGTTCACGGTATCGTCAAAACGGGTAATCCCAAACTTAATATCGAACGCATTGGAGAGATTCATAAGGCCGTTGGGATACCTCTAGTGCTTCATGGGGGTTCTGGAATTGCAGATGAAGATTTCAGAAAAGCTATCAAGGCTGGTATACGACTTATACATATCAATACTGAAATAAGAGTGGCTTATAAAGAGGGGATAGAGGAGGGTCTTAAGTCCAGTGAAATTGCGCCTTATCAGTTTCTTGCTAAGGGTGTGGAAGAGATGAAAAAAGTAATTCGCGAACGCTTGAAATTGTTTAACGGATTATGAAATTAAAGGAAGAAATACAAAAATTCTTTAGTGGTGAAGTTTTTGATGACGAAGCCACCCTTAAGACTTACAGTCGTGATGCTAGTCTTTTTGAAGTCGGACCAAAACTTGTAGTGTTTCCTAAAAATTCAGAAGATTTAAAAAAATTGGTCAAGTGGGTAGCCGAAAACAAGGACCATTCTATAACTATGAGAGCGGCTGGTTCTGATATGTCAGGGGGGTCTATCAATGACTCGATCATCGCAGATGTGAGCAAACACATGGGCTACATTGGGGAGATACTGGAGGAAGGAACTGTGGTAGAACCGGGAGTCTTCTACCGCGATTTTGAAAAGCAAACTCTGGAAAAAAAACTTGTTTTGCCATGTTTTCCAGCTTCCAAAAACCTGTGTGCTTTGGGAGGCATGATTGGTAACAACTGCGGAGGAGAGAGAAGCTTGCGTTACGGTAAAATGGAGAACTTTATTCTTGAATCTAAAGTAATTTTTTCTGACGGCAATGAATATACGGTCAAGCCTCTCAATAAAGAGGAACTTGAAGACAAGATGGGGCAAGGAGATTTTGAAGGAAACTTGTATAAGAGACTCTACAATCTTTTAGAAGAAAACAAGGAGGTCATAGAAAAAGCGAGACCCATGGTTACAAAAAACTCTGCTGGATATTATCTCTGGAATGTTCTAGATCCCAAACGAAGCGAAGGATATTTTGATTTAAACAAACTTATTGTCGGCTCTCAAGGAACTCTGGGAATTGTCACTCAAGCCAAATTAAGACTTGTTAGAGAGATGCCCTTTCATGACATGGTGGCCCTTTTCTTCAAAACTTGGGATGAACTACCACAGGTTGTAAGGGCGATCCTGCCTTACAAGCCGGAAAGTTTAGAAACATTTGATGAAGAGACGCTTAAACTCGGTATTCGCTTCATGCCAGAAATTGCGGAGAAAGATGGCTCCAGTCTCTTGGCCTTTGCAACAAAATTTCTGCCGGAAGCATTGATTGGCGCGAGAATGCTCGGCTTACCCAAACTAGTGGTCCTAGTGGAAATAGCAGAAAATACGGATGAGGAAGTAAAAAGTAGAGTGAAGGGTGTTGTAGAGGCGATAAAACCATTTAAGGTTTGGCACCGGGTGATAGAAAGAGATTCGGAGGAAAATAAATTCTGGATAATGCGGAGAGAATCGTTCAATCTACTCCGTAAGCATGTCGGAGATAAAAAAACAGCTTCTTTTGTCGAGGATTTCTGTGTTCCTATTGAGAGTACACCGGAATTTCTACCAAGAGCGTTAAAGATACTGGCAGATGGAGGGATAGAAGCCAATATCGCAGGTCATGCAGGAAATGGTAATTTCCATATCATACCTCTCATGAACCTAACAAAAGAAAGTGAGCGGGCCAAGATAGTTCCCGTGGCAAACAAATTTTATGACCTTGTCGGTGAATTTAAAGGCTCGATTACAGGAGAACATAACGACGGAATCATTCGTACGCCTTTTTTAAACAAAATGTATAGCAACGAAATATTGGAATTATTTAGAGAAACTAAAGAAATCTTTGACCCTCTAAATATCTTTAACCCCGGCAAGAAAGTCAACGGGAGTCTAGAGTATCTTGAAAATCATATCGCAATCGAGTAGAATGATTGAATGCTAACTTTAAAGGCAGAAACGCGAGATATTCATACAAAACCAGAAATAGTCCGAAAAGGAGGAAAAATTCCAGCAGTCTTTTATGGTAAAAAGGAAGCATCGACCCCAATATCTATCGGCAAAGTTGAGTTTCTAAAAGTGTGGCGAGAAGCGGGAGAGTCTAGCGTAGTGACATTGGAAACCCCAGAGGGAGTCAAGGAAAGTCTTATCCAAGACGTGGATTTGGACCCTATCACTGGTAACCCACGCCACGCAGACTTCTATGTGTTCGAGAAGGGACATAAAGTCGAAGTTGAATTACCCCTTGAATTCATTGGCGTCTCCCCAGCTGTGAAAGACCTTGGCGGTATACTCGTTAAAGTTATACATGAACTAGAAGTGATTGCGATGCCTAAAGATTTGCCACATAACATAGAGGTAGATATCGGCAGTCTCTCAAACTTCGAAGATCAGATCCTTGCCAAGGACATTGTCTTGCCTCAAGGAGTAGAATTAAAAGAAAATCCAGAAGAAGTAGTGGCTCTCGTGTCAGCCCCACGTGAAGAAAAAGAGGAGGAAGTAGCTCCAGTTGATTTGTCACAAATAGAAGTTGAGAAGAAAGGTAAAGAAGAGGAAACTGAAACCACAGAAACTAATGAAGACGATAAAAAAGAACCGCCTCACTCCTAACCTATCAAAAATAGTTTTCGCCTTGATATTTATTATCGGTTTTTTGAGTGTCTTTAATTACAATTATAGTTCTGCCCAGAGCACTTGCACTGACCAAATCGCTGGCAAAAGTCGGTCTCAACTCGAAGCCGAATTAGAAGCCTGCAATAAAGAGATTGCCGAATGGACAGAGACCCTAAACAAGACGAAGCAGGATAGCGCCTCTTTTTCTAGAGACATTGCGGCGCTCTCGGCCAAGATTAATGCTGCTAAAGCCAATATCAAGGGTAAAAATATTGCTATCTCTAATCTAACGAAAGACATAGCTTCTAAACAAAAGGAAATTTCTATACTCGATTCTCGTATTTTTAAGGGTAGAGAAGCTATCGCTGACATCTTGCGTAAGACCAATGATATTAACTCTTACTCTCTCGTGGAAGCGATACTCTCGGAAAATGACCTATCGGAATTTTTTATAGATATTGAGACTTATGCATCAGCAGAGAAGGCTCTCACTGTACTATTTAATGAACTAAGAAATGTAAGATCTCTGACTGAAACAGAAAAAGCTGCGTTGAATAAAAAGAAGGAAGCGGAAGCTGCGGCTAAAGCCGCTTTAGAGTCTGCTAAAAAAGAAGTGGAGGTAAGCCAATCAGAGAAAAAGACTCTCTTGGCAATAAATAAAACTAAGGAGAAAACTTATGCTCAAGTATTAGCTGACAAACAAGCCAAAGCGGCCCAGATTAAAGCGGTGCTTTTTCCTCTTCGTGACTCGGTAGCCATACCATTCGGCACGGCCCTTCAATATGCAGAAACGGCAAATACCAAAACAAGGGTAAGACCAGCCTTCGTCCTCGCTATCCTCCAACAGGAATCCAATCTCGGGGCAAACGTCGGTTCATGCATTATTACCAATCTCTCAACCGGAGAAACCAAGGGGGTAAATACCGGGACCATTTTCAAAAACGGTATTCATCCTTCAAGAGATTTACCACTGCTTCAGACAATATTGAGCTCTTTGGGACGTGACCCCCTAAATACTCGCGTCTCTTGTCCTATATCTGGTGTAGTGGGATACGGAGGGGCTATGGGGCCGGCGCAATTTATTCCTTCCACTTGGAATTTGCTTAAAAATAAAATAAGTAATGCCACGAGCAAAAATACTCCAGATCCATGGGAACCATCTGATGCTATTACAGCTTCGTCAGTATTTCTTGGTGACCTGGGAGCAAGTAGTCAAGACTGGACCAATGAGCGTACCGCCGCTTGCCGTTACTACTCTGGAAAAACTTGTTATACCAATGGTAAAGCAAATGTGGGTTTAAGCTATGGCAATAGGGTGATGGAGAGGGCGGCCATCATCCAACGAGATATAGATTTCTTGCAGAACCTCTAATTTGCTGATATACTGGTGTAAATGAAGAAAGATATACACCCCCAAAATTACCGACCGGTTTTGTTTATTGATAATTCTGACAATACAGAATTTATTATTAATTCTACTGTTAAAACAAGTGAGACAGCCAAAGCAAAGATAGATAAGAAAGAGTATCCAGTTTTCATGGTGGAAATATCTTCTGCTACACATCCTTTTTATACTGGTCAGGAAAAAATACTTGATACCGCGGGTAGAGTAGAACGTTTCAAACAAAAAAGAGCTAAGGCTAAGAAGTAATGGATTGGCAAGAGTGGAAAAAAAAGAAAGAAAATGAAAATGTGGAAACAGAAGAGTTTCCAAACGAAATCATTTTAGAAATACGCGCCGGTACTGGTGGCGAAGAGGCCGCTCTCTTCGCTAGAAATTTAGCAAACATGTACACCCTCTATGCTGGTCTACAAAACTGGAGCACACAGACTCTGTATGTTTCAGGAAGCTCTCTAGGGGGATACAAAGATATTGCTATCGAGATGCATGGACAAGGGGCCTATGATAAACTACGTTTTGAAACAGGCGTTCATCGCATCCAAAGAATCCCTGAAACAGAGAAAATGGGGCGAGTGCACACCTCTACCGCCTCTGTCGCCATCCTGCCAGTGCGCAAAAAAACGACGATAGAAATCAAACCTTCTGATCTGGAGATAGAAACCTCTCGTTCAGGCGGGGCCGGTGGACAAAACGTTAACAAAGTTGAGACCGCTGTTAGAATTATTCACAAACCAACAGGTATAGATGTGCGTTCTACCGCTGAAAGAAGCCAGTTGAAAAACCGCGAGAAAGCGATGAGCATCCTCACTGCCAAACTCGAGGCAAAAAAGGAGGAAGAAGAGGTGGCCAAGTATTCTGCAAATAGAAAAAGTCAGATAGGCACAGCAGACCGTTCAGAGAAAATTCGTACATATAACGTACTCCAAGACAGGATCACAGACCATCGTATAAAAAAATCTTGGCACAACATTGAAAAGATTTTAAAAGGGGACATGGAGGCAATGCTAACCGCTCTTAAAGAAGCAGACGAGGCTGTTGTATAAGAGCCCTCTTTCTGATAAACTTGACCAACTGTGGAAAAAACAGACGACACCTTAAAAACGACAAAAACTGGCGTAATAGACGCTCTTTTTTCTGCCGGGGCTCACTTCGGATTTGTAAAGTCTCGTAGACACCCATCTGTAAAACCTTTTATCTTGGGGATAAAAAACAATCTTGAAATATTCGACCTAGAAAAGACTAGTAAAGAATTAGAGAAGGTGCTCGCTTTCGTCGAGGGGAAGGGGAAGGAGGGGATCCTTGGCCTATGGGTTGGAGGCAAAAGTGAGGCGCGAGAAGCTGTCGAAAGGTCGGGCAAAGAACTAGAAATGCCATATGTCGCCGGCCGTTGGATTGGTGGCACACTTTCAAATTTCCCTGAAATAAAGAAACGTATAGCAAAACTTGAAGAATTAACTACACAAAGAGAATCTGGAGAACTCGGTAAATATACCAAAAAGGAACGACTATTGATTGATCGCGATATTGATAAACTCACAATCTATTTTGGAGGTCTTCATCAGCTCAAAGCTCTACCAAAGTTTCTCGTAGTGGTAGACCCTAAGAAAGAACACATCGCGGTTGAGGAGGCACGAAAAATGCGTATCCCTACTATCGCTCTCGCAAGTTCAGACTCCAATTTGTATAAGCTTGACCACGTTATTCCAGCCAATGATTCCTCTAGACAAAGTATTTCCTTTATACTGAAAGAGATTGTAATTGCTTATAAAAAAGGCCGAGAGGAAGCACTAAAGGAAACTGATAAGATAGTACAATCATAAATATGATTACTGTAGAAGAAATAAAATCCCTACGAGAGGAAACCGGTCTTTCTATAATGCAGTGCCAAAAAGCGCTTGAGGAAGCAAGTGGAGATAAAGAGAAAGCTATAGCCATTTTAAAGGCTAAGGGGGCAGAAATCGCAGCCAAGAAGGGTACCCGTACCTTAGGAGCCGGTGTAGTTAGCTCCTACATTCATACGGGAGACAGAGTCGGAGTAATGCTTGAATTACTCTGTGAGACGGATTTCGTGGCCAAGAATCCTGAATTTAAATCTGTGGCAAAAGATATTGGTATGCACATCGCGGCTATGTATCCTATAGATATTCTTACCCTTCTCGAACAACCTTATATCAAAGATCCTGGGCTTAAAATAAGCGACCTAATTAACAACACCATACAGAAGTTTGGAGAACGTATTGAAATAGGACAGTTCGTGCGTTTTTCTCTAGATTAACAAATAATTCTCGACATCATGACTTTAATAGTCATATTTATCATTTCCGGTCTAGCTATCATATTACTTATAACCGTAAAGGGACTGGAAGCGAAGCGGAGGAAACTTTTTTTCATCACCAGAGCGATATCAAAAGGAGATATTTACACAAGAGAAATTTATCATAAAGTGGTTCGTCTCTATTATGAAGGAAAAGAGGGGGTGATATTTTTCTTTAAAAAACGCATTCCAATACACACTCGAAACACATTAAACAAAATAATCTCCTTTCTTGAGGAAAAGAGAAGAAAATACGCGGATAACATGAGAGATTCAAAGCTTCTGAAAAAGCAAGACGGTATGTCGGAATTTTTCAAAAATATGTCTGATGTTGAGAAGGGTAATGGTGAGATACATGATGTTTATGAACAAGGTTCTCAAAACACCGAAGAAAAGGTAAAGTAAGAGGGTTAAGCCACCTTAGCTCAGTTGGTAGAGCAATACTTTTGTAAAGTAAAGGTCCCCGGTTCAAGCCCGGGAGGTGGCTCCAGAATTGGAGTCTTTGGTTAGAGCAGGGTATACGCACGGGTAGATAAGTTATCCACAGATACAAATTTGACTATGATTATCTATAGGGGTAGTATTTAAGCGTTAACGCAAATACTTAAACATGTTAGAAGTAACAGAAATATCAAGAATAAAAGAAACTTTAAGGGGGCAGAAAAATCCCTTGGTCGAAATTTTTAGTTTGCTCGGAGATAAGAATCGGTTTCTTATTATCAAACTTCTTGTCGAAGAGGGGGAAATGTGTGTTAGTGATCTTGCTAATGTTCTGGACATTTCAGTATCGGCAGTATCACAACACCTGCGGATACTTGAGATGTCGAGAATCGTTGAGAGTGAAAAAAAGGGGCAGATGATGTGCTATAAGCCAAAGATAGAAGATCCAAGAATTAAAAAAATAATCAACCAAACACTATTCAAGTAGAATATGGCAAAAACAATAAATCAAAGCTACCACGTAGTCTACACTTGCAGTGAGTGCAAGATGAAATATCACGATGAGGAAACTGCTAAGAAATGCGAGGCGTGGTGCAAAAAAAATAAAAGCTGTAACATGGATATCATAAAATATGCGATCGAAGAAGATGGACATTAAAACCTAAGAAATCAAAATAATAATTAATTAAAAAATATATGCAAAACATGAAATCAATGATGATGCCGATACTTGTTCTTTTGATTCTGATTATTTCTGCCCTCTCATTTGCGTGGCAAGGAGTCAGTCTGCAAAATCAAGTGAGAGTAGAAGAGCCGAAATT
>PCVB01000007.1 GCA_002787855.1 Candidatus Zambryskibacteria bacterium CG11_big_fil_rev_8_21_14_0_20_42_18
TCAAAAACAAGTATTGCCTACATTAGATACCCTGAAATACAAACTTCCGCTTGTAATTGGTTCTGGCAATGCTGAAGCGACTGGGCGAATTATCTTTGAAGACAGAAACGCAATATTTGCTTCAGAAAGTAACTACGAAAAGAAATTGAAACATATACCGAGTATAGATGGCGTTATTCTCGTATCAGCTTCTGGAGAAAAACACGCATTAATAGTAGCAAAATGTGTAAAAGAATATAAAAAACACACTACCCTAATAACAAACACACCCTGTTCTTCCACCCACGGGGAGCTTGACCAAAAACATTCTTATGATGAATATATTTTTCCTAAAAATAGAGAACCCTATACATACAATACCTCAACTTATATGGGTATGATTCTTGGAAAAACTCATGAAGATGCACAAGATATTCAAAATTTTATTCGGGAACGTATTGAGACACTCACCATGCCAGATCTCTCGAGATATGATAAGTACTTTCTCATCGTACCGACACGATTTTCAGGAATTATTAGAATGCTCCAAGTAAAATTCATTGAATTATTTGGCAGGAGAATTGCACGGGACGTTGAGACAAGTGAGTATATGAAGCATGCAGTAACTGTGGTGCCGTCTGATGAATTGTTTATCAGTTTCGGTGAGGAAAACAAAACTTGGGGCAAACCAGAAAACCGATTATACATACCATTACCCCTTAACGCTGATTACGGAGCAATGATGGCAATTGGATACTATGTAATCTCGCAAATTCAAAAACAACATAAGCAATTTTTTAAAGAAAATATAGTCGAATATGTAAAACAAGCCTCCAAAGTCTTTGGTGGGGAAATAAACGCAATTGTCGATTAAGTTAAATCTTTAAGAACTATTCCGTTTCTTGAGAGGAAGAGGAGGCGGTGGCTGTCTCCAGCGCTTTGGCCCGTAGAGCTAGATCTTGAAGAGCAGGTGCCTGCTCTTCAAGATCTTCGACCGAATGATAACCGTAATATAGTTGGCCGTTAATACTAAAAGCAGGCAGATTCGGTTCAACCTTATAAATAGAGATGAGGGTATTTATAGCGCCAACATCAAAGTTGTAGTCAAAAGAATAGACCCTAAGATCTGGATATTTATCTCTTAGGGAGGTGAGTACGTAACCCATCTTTTCGCAATCTTCGCAAGACTCTTCAACCGAATAAAAATATAAGATAAAGGTCGGTTCAATGCCGCATTTTTCAGTAAGACGTTTCATCAAAAGATAGTCCTTGATCTCAAGCAGGAAGTAAGAACGTTTTAAATATTCTAAATTGTCGTTATTAAGTTCTGTTTGATTATCACCATAAGCTAGTTTCTCTCCAAGAGAACCAAGTTCTTTAGAGAGAAACCCGGGACCAAGATCTTTGCAGGAAGTTTCTTCTAGTAAGGCAAACTGTGTTTCCGAGGAGAGAATATCCAGAGCAACACGATCCTCAATAGACTTAACATCTTCGAGCTTTTTTTCACCCAAAGCATTGCTGATAAAAATAGCTGTGCCAAAGATAACGGCCGTAATGAGAAAGGTGATGATGTATTTTTTTGAATCTATCATAGAGGTATTATCTCCAACTTACATTCCTTCTAAAAACCGTACTAAATAAAGCCTTTAAAAGCCAGAAGGGGACTAAAAAGACGTAGAGAAGCATGTAGTACAAGATACCGCGCGAGAACTTAAACTTGCCTTCAGAAAGTTTTAAGGATAGGTACATGATAACTAAAGTAAGAGCTAAAGTCGTAATAGTTAAAATAGAAACCGTGCTGGTATTAAGAAAATACCAGTCAAGGTTTATAGAAGAAAGATTTAAATTGAATCCAATTGTTTGAAATCTAACAAAAAGGTCTGAAATTTTAGTCGAGACATTCCAGAGTATGTTGCCAAATAAATATATGGAGAAAAATATAGAAACCGTGGCGATAGGTAGAATAAAGAAGCCAATATTACCGTATTTTTTATTGAAAAACATTTCGCGATAGTCTATTGCGTTATTTAAAAATCCGTAAGTCCAACGCACTCTTTGCTTATAAAGAGCAGAGAAGTTAATTGGGGCAATAGTATAAACATGCGCGCCGTGTGAATTAACGATTTTGTAATGATTCTTCTGCATACGCAGAGCCATCTCTAAATCTTCCGTGTGATGTCCATGACGATAACCGCCTATTTCTTTAAAGATATTAGTACGAAAGATAGAAAACGGTCCCGGTGTGACATAAAGGGCACCAAGAGAAGAGAGCATTCGACGCAAGAATATACCCCAACTGTACTCGATTTTCTGAACATATTGTAAAACACTCTTGGGTTCAAAAACTTTTATAGAGGGGGTCACAGCCATAATACTTTGGTCATCAAAAAAAGGAGTGATCTTCTTAAGGGCGTCCGGGTTAACAAAGGAATCTGCATCTAAACAACCCACTAGATCACTCTTCACTTGTTCAAGGGCGAAGTTTAGGGCGGTGTGTTTACCGCCATTTTCTTTATAAAAAATTCTAATCTGTGAATTATTACTAAATTTTTTTAATTCTTCCGCTGTCCCATCAGTGGAGCCATCATCAACTAAAATAAGAGAGAGTTTATCTTTCGGATAATCAAGATTGAGGATGGAGTGAATTGTGGCAGAGAGAGTCTTTTCTTCGTTAAAACAAGGCACAATGATGGTTGTGGTCGGAAACTGCTTGATATTTTTATCAAGAAGTTTCTCTAGGCTCAATTCCTCTCGCACTTCAAGATAGGTGATGAGTAGAAAAACCTCAAAGAAAAGCGAGATAAAAAGAGTCACGTATAGGACAAGTGCTGTGATTTCCATCATTTGCGATAAAGCTCACTATACCATACCATATAGCATAATGTCAGAAAATATAATTATAAAATCAGAGGAGGAAGAGAAGCTCCGTAAAGGGCTTGAGGGTAAAAGTGACTCGGAATCAGAGCGTTTAAAGCGTTTTTTAGAGATGCCCGATTTGGCACGGACTGCAGATAGTCCTCTTCATGAGATTGTGAAGCGCACACTAGAAACTAAGAGTCTCAAGGGCTTTGATGTTATAAAAATTCCAGAGATTATCTCCACCGATATTTTGTTTGACTTGTTTAATATGCCAGAAGGTCATCCTGCCAGAAGTAAATCTGACACCTACTATGCAGATGAGAAACACGTACTTAGGACTCATGACACTGTCTTTTGGTATTACTATTTAAATCATCCGTCGATAAGAGAGAAGATCGCAAACAAAGAATCTTTCGGGGCAATTTGTTTCGGCAAAGTTTATCGCAAAGATGAGATAGATAGAAAACATATGAACGTTTTCCACCAGATAGGTGGCCTCTACCTTGCACCTGATGAAAAACAAATAGTTACTCCAGAAGACCTAAAAAATGTTTTGAGCGAAATTGCTAAAGGTATCTTTGGGGACAAAGTAGAATTTCGTTTCTATGACCATAATTTCCCTTATACTGACCCGAGTTTTGAAATGGAGGCTAAGATTAACGGCCAATGGATGGAGATGCTTGGTTCCGGATTACCTCGTAAAAGTGTTTTAGCAAACTTCGGACTAAGTAATTATAACGGCTGGGCTTTCGGCTTTGGACTTGAACGTTTGGCTATAGCGTCTATAAACTTACCAGATATTCGACTACTCTGGTCAGGAGATGAGAGAGTTAGAAAGCAATTGAAACTTGGCAATAAATTTAAAGAGGTTTCTAAGTTCCCACCAGTAGTACGTGACATCTCTTTTATAGTTAACAAAGATTTTGTGCCTAACGACTACTTTGATTTAATTCGTGACCACTTAGGTGATTTGGCGGAAGAAGTGCTCCTCCTAGATAAATATGAAGATACGAAAAAATTCGGGGAAGGGAAGATAAGTTACACTTTTCGCATCACTTATAGAAGTCTCGATAAAACACTAACCAACACAGAAGTTAACACCTTACATACTGAGTTAGAGGATAAAACTACTACCAATTTTAGCGCTGAAATACGGAGGGTCTAACCTGCCTGCGCAGGCAGGTTCCCGGTAAAAAGACCTTTCTTTTTAGGCCTATTTATGCTAAAATGGGTTGATAAATAGCTATGCCGAAACCAGCCAAACAGGATAAAAGCAAGGGGACTTACAGCGCAGAATCCATCACAGTTTTAGAGGGTCTAGAACCGGTACGAAAGCGTCCCGGTATGTATATTGGCACCACCGGACCTGATGGTCTGCACCATCTCGTAACGGAAATATTCGACAACTCGCGTGATGAGGCCATGGGTGGCTTCGCTGATGATATAGAAATTACTCTTATGCCTGACAATCGCGTACGAGTGGTAGATAACGGTCGAGGCATCCCTGTCGATATACACAAACAGACAAAAGTCTCTGCTCTAGAGACCATTATGACCACCCTCCACGCTGGGGGGAAATTTGGCGGTGATGGATACAAAATATCCGGAGGTCTGCACGGCGTTGGTGGTTCTGTAGTAAACGCGCTTTCTATATATTGCAAGGCAGAGGTGCATAGAGATGGGGGAGTTTATGTTCAGGAGTATAGTCAGGGTAAGAAAAAAGCTTCTGTCAAAAAAGTGGGGGCATCTGGGCTCCACGGCACCATCATTACTTTTCAACCAGATCCGGCTATTTTCCCGGATACTAACTTCTCTTTTGAACGCCTAGTAAACCACCTCCGTCAGCAGGCCTATCTAGTGAAGGGCCTGAAGATATCAATCCTTGATGCTCGTGAGGCATCTAGCAATGCGGAGAAAGAAAAAGTATTTTATATGCGAGAGTTGGGATTGGAGGTGCCCTCTATGTCTTTCTTTTTTGAAGGTGGCCTCGTCTCTCTCGTGCGATTTGAAAACGAACACACTAAACCGATTCATAAAAATATTTTTTATGTGGAGAAAGCGGCTAACGGTAATGAATACGAGACCGTAGAAGTGGCCCTCCAATATATAGATGATATCTCTTCACACATCTTGCCTTTCGCAAACAATATTTATAACTCCGAGGGAGGTACTCATATTACTGGTTTCAAAACTGCTTTAACCAGAAGCCTGAACACTTACGCTCGTAAAAACAATCTTATAAGCGAAAAGGAGGATAATTTGACCGGAGATGACGTCTTAGAAGGACTCACGGCTGTTGTTTCGATAAAGCTTAGAGAAATACAGTTTGAAGGTCAGACTAAATCAAAACTTGGTAGCGTTGAGGCACAAAGTATGGTGACAACTGTCTTTGGAGATGCTTTTTCGGCTTTCCTAGAAGAAAATCCTGACAGCGCAAAAAGCATTATCCAGAAGGTGGTTCTTGCTCTCAAAGCGCGCAAGGCGGCTAAGGCTGCTAAGGATTCTGTCTTGCGCAAAGGCGCTCTTGAGGGTATGACCCTGCCTGGTAAACTTGCAGATTGCTCATCAAAGTCTGCAGAGGAGTCCGAGCTCTTCATTGTGGAAGGAGATTCTGCAGGAGGTACCGCTAAGCAAGGGAGGGACAGACACACCCAAGCGATACTGCCACTACGAGGCAAGATATTAAATATAGAACGAGCTCGCCTTGATCGTATGTTGGGAAGCGAGCAAATAAAAAACTTAGTAGTCGCCCTCGGAACAGCCATAGGAGACACCTTTGATATTTCAAAACTTCGTTATCACAAAATTATTATCGCAACCGATGCTGATGTTGACGGTGCACACATACGTACACTTCTATTAACTCTTCTCTATAGATTTTTCCGCCCACTTATTGATGCGGGTTATGTCTACATCGCGCAACCCCCTCTTTATAAAATAAAAAGTGGTAAAGCAATCTCTTACGCTTATTCTGATAAAGAGCGTGATGAAAAAATGACAAAAGATTCTGACATCCAACGTTATAAAGGTCTTGGAGAAATGAACGCGGAACAACTTTGGGAAACAACGATGGATCCACAAGCAAGAATTCTTAAACAAATTTTTGTTGAAGATGCTAGGGAAGCGGACCATATCTTCGATACCCTCATGGGTTCGGACGTTCCGTCACGTAAATCTTTTATCCAATCTAATGCAAAAAAGGCTGTCTTAGACCTATAAAAAGCTTAATAAACTAGGCATTTTTTCCTAAAACTCTCTCGTAAAAAGAGGGGGTTTTTATTGATAGGTGTGGATAAAAAGTGGATAACAAGGATAGTAGTGTGGAGGCTAGTGGGATATACTTGCAGTCAGGTGGGAAATAGTGGTAACACCGTAAAACGGATAAGAATAAAAAAATGTTTATCGGAGAGTACACACATACAGCTGATGAGAAAAATCGTTTCTCTTTACCAGCCAAATTTCGTAACGGGCTTGGGAAGCGTGTCGTTGTCACCCGTGGTAAAGATCACTGCCTCTCTCTCTATCCCCACAAGACTTGGGTTTCCATCTCGGAAGAGGTGAAGAAACTTGGTCACATAGAGAGTGATCATCGTTACGCGCGATTTACCTTCTCTGGCGCATCTGAAATCGAGATTGATTCTATAGGTAGGATTCTTATCCCAGAATTCTTGCGGGAATTTGCAGGGCTCAAGAATCAGATTGTCATCACCGGCGTTCACGACAGAGTGGAAATCTGGAATGAGAAACGCTGGACAACTTATAGAAGAAAACTTGAATCGGAGTATGCCTAACGTCGCTTGCGCTATGCTAGACAAGCATAAACCTGTTCTTTTACAAGAAAGTATTGAGGCTCTCGATATTCAAGACGGTGAGATTTTTTTAGACGGCACACTGGGTGGAGGGGGACATAGTGAGGAGGTGTTGCGGCGCTTTCCCACAACAAGGATTATCGGTTTAGATCGTGACCCAGAGGCGGTCAAAAGAGTCAGAGAAAAATTGAATATAGAGATAAGAGTAGAAAACTTTCGTCACTTGGACAAAGTGCTTGAGGAACTTGAAGTCCGTAAAGTAGATGCCATCCTTCTAGATTTAGGCCTCTCCTCGGATCAACTCGAGACTTCCGGTAGGGGATTCTCTTTTCTTAGAGATGAACCGTTAGATATGAGAATGTCCAATGAGGGTATAAAAGCCAAAGATTTACTGAACTCCTGGGACCAGCACGCCATTGAGCTAGTCCTACACGGCTTTGGAGAAGAGAGGGACTCGAGAAAGATTGCCGAAGAAATAGTGAGAAGAAGGGGTATCAAACCGTTTGAAACCACATTCGAGCTAGTAGAGGCGGTGCTCAAGGTCAAACCACGAAGCTTTCGTGACAAAATTCACCCAGCCACAAAAACTTTCCAAGCGCTTCGTATTGCAGTAAATGAGGAGCTTACCAATTTAGAGATTGGCCTAGAAAAAGGATTTAAGGCTCTCGATGCCAATGGAAGATTTGTGGTGATATCGTTCCATAGTTTGGAAGACAGAATAGTAAAAAACTTCTTCCGAGACAAAGTAGGCTTGGGTTTAGCTAAAAGAGTAACAAGTCTCTACAGCGCCAGAGGCAATAAACCAATCACGGCAAGCATGGAAGAAATAGATGAGAATCCGCGTTCGCGTAGTGCCAAATTACGAGTTATTGAAAAAATATGAGAAATAAAATAAAGACAATTTCATACGACAATAGAGTTCGCCTTTTTTGGACTCTGACTGCGGTCTCTGTCTTATCTCTCTTTGTCTACATTTATTCTATAAACGCCATCGCTAGAAATATTGCCGAGAGACAAAGTTTAGAAAGGCAGATATCAGAAATATCAACAAATTTGGACTCATTAGAATTTGCTTACATCGGACTTAAAAACAATATTACTCTGGAACTGGCCTATAATCACGGCTTTAAAGAAATTAAGGACCCCCTCTATGTATCTCGCAATCGGGGAACGGCTCTTTCTTTCAACACTCTTGATAGATAATAACCATGCGCGGAATACAAAATAGACTGCGACTGCTATCAATTTTTGTATTTCTTTTTGCTCTCTTATTAGTAGTTAGGCTCTATTTTGTACAAATAGTATCGGGAGAAGACTATAAGGCAAGAGCGGAACAGCAATATATTGCTGGAGTAAACTACTTTGACCGTGGAAGTATTTATTTCACCTCTAGAGAGGGCGTGGAGGTGCCGGCAGGGAGTACGAAAACTGGGTTCATCTTGCACATAAATCCAAATATTCTAGGGAAAAATATTGATTTGGAAAGTGTTTATGAAAAAATAAATAACATAACTCCTATAGAGAAAGAGGTTCTCCTCGCCAAAGCCCATAAACAAAGTGACCCGTATGAAGAGCTGGCGCGAAGATTGCCTTTGGAGGAAGCGGAGAAAATAAAAGCCTTAAAAATCTCTGGTCTCTCTGTGGCCAAAGAACGCTGGAGAGCCTACCCGGGTGAAACAACCGCGGCCCATATTATTGGACTTATGGGCTACAGTGGAGACGAATTCGCCGGGCGTTATGGACTGGAGCGTTTCTACGAACCCGTCCTTAGTAGAAGCGGGGATGGTGTCTTTGTAAATTTCTTTGCTGAAATTTTTTCTAACATAAAAAAAGCAGTCAGTGATGAAGAGAGTTTGGAGGGAAACATAGTCACAACCATAGAGCCTTCTGTGGAGGCATTTCTTGAAAGTGAGTTAGAAAAAGTAACAGAAAAATATTCCTCTGACTTCACCGGTGGCATAATTATCGACCCGAAAACTGGAGAAATATATGCTATGGCCCTCACCCCAACCTTTAATCCCAATACTCCACAAAGTGTGGGGAATCCGGACGTCTTTAGAAATAAATTGGTGGAAGATAGATATGAAATGGGCTCAATTATAAAAGCTTTGACTATGGCCATTGGCCTCGACTCTTCTGCTGTCACGGCCAAAACTACTTATAATGACGCTGGTTGTCTCACTCTCAATAAAAAAACTTTTTGCAATTATGATGGCAAGTCCCATGGTTCTAATCTTTCAATGCAGACGGTACTTAATAACTCTCTCAACACAGGAGCAGCCTTCGTCGTCTCGCGTGTGGGAAGTACGAAGTTTAGCAACAGCATGCTTAGCTTTGGCCTCGATACTACTACTGGTATAGATTTGCCAAATGAAGGCAAGTCCTTGGTGTCCAATCTTCGCTCTGGACGTGATCTAGAAGCCGCCCAAGCATCATTCGGACAAGGTATCGCCCTGACACCGATAAATACAGTGCGGGCACTTTCTGCCCTGGCTAATGGTGGCACTTTGATCACGCCTCATTTGGTCAAAGAGGTTCGATATAAACTTGGACCGACAAAACAAATTAATTATCCAACAGAAGAAGAGCGGGTGCGAGTGCTCAAACCAGAAACTTCGGTGGAAATATCGCGGATGCTTACAGAAGTGGTAGATCGCTCTCTTAGTTATGGTAGAGTAAGACTTGACCAATATAGCATTGCCGCCAAGACGGGCACGGCGCAAATAGCCAAGTCTGGCGGATACTACGATGACCGTTACTTACACTCCTTCTTTGGATACTTCCCATCTTATGAACCAGAGTTTTTAGTATTCCTCTTCACCTATTACCCTAAAAATGTCAGATTCGCTTCAGAAACTCTAACAGAAAGCTTTATGGACATTACAAAATTTCTTATAAATTACTACGACATCCCTCCGGATAGGGAACTACCACCTCCAACGGCGTTGTAGTTTTAAGTTTTATTAAAATACTATTTATCATCTTCTGGATTCTTTAAATCAGCCATTTGAATAGGGCTTTGTACTCTTGCAGGCTTCATATCTATTTCTCCAAATTGTTTTTCGTAATTTTGTATTTGCTCATTTAACCAAATAGATATACTTTTCATAATTTGTGGAGTTGTAGCAAAAGAATCAAGGTTGTTTCCAGAAGTAAATGCAAAAGAGAAAAGATCTCTACCATGAGCACCAATTGCCCCGTCTACAAATTTTTTTGGCAGTTGGTTCATATCTACTTTTTTTGGATCTATCATGTTTGTATTCTTAAGCTTAATAAGGGGTAATTATACAACATTTCGTGACCCTACGGGGCCACTTTGCTATGGTTGTTACACCTCGCTAATTACCTCAAAACCACTAAAGCTTCCAGTAATAGATAGGGCAATAATGGTATCTGCCACTTGTTGATTTTTAATTTTCTTCGCCGTCTCATTTATGGTGGCCCCTGAACCCAAGGCGTCATCTATAAGTAAGATAGTCTTAAATTTTTTTATTTCATCTACCACAATCGTTCTTTTAGCGTTCTCTATACGATCCTCAAGCTTGTTGAGAGTTTTTTGCGGGACGATGACAGGAGTTTTTACTTTGACCAACGAAATCTTAGGGGTGGTAAGATGGAGCTGTCGCTCAAGCTCTCGCATAAGTTGTATTTCTCGCTTGACCGTAGGTGGGATAAATCCTACAGCATCAATTTTGTACTTCTTTATTAATTCTGCTATTTGAGGACGGATTTGGTCTACTAATTCTTTTATCAATCCTCGATTTTGACTCTGCTTGGCATAGAGTAAAAGTTGTCCGAGCTTGGTCTTACCAAAGCGTTCAATACTGTAGAAATCAAGATAAAAAAGCTTGTTTACAGATGTATCGGGGAAAGTTCCTTTCAGTTTGTACATTCCGTTTATCAGTCCATCCTTTTTATATGGTTTATATTTCTTGAGAGTTTCAATGTATTCCTTCGCGGTCTTCTCAAGAGGGTCTTTTCTTTTGAGGCACCAACTTATAAAGCCTTCAAATCCTTCCTGTCTTTCTCCTGATGGCGTGATGTTGAGAAAATTATCATCAATAACTTTCTTGGTCTTTTCATCAACCGTATTTTTTTCCTTTTTTATCTTGTCTTCAGCAAGAAGATAAAAGACTTTTGGCGGTCTTCCTATTTTGTATATCAAACCTTCCTCAAGCATAGAGCTTAGTTGTTTTCGAATAGCTCGTGAGGTAATGTTAAAATGATGAGTCAGTTCGTTGCCTGAAGCCTGTCCTTTCTTTTTTATGTATTCGAGTATTTTTTCAGATGTTTTTTCTTTCACGGTGAAATAATAGCATTAAATATAAAAAGTTCCTAGTTCCCAGTGAACTAGGAACTTTTTATATTGTGACCCTACGGAGAATCGAACTCCGCTTCCAGCCTTGAGAAGGCTGTGTCCTAGCCGATAGACGATAGGGCCTTATTTTCAGATTATACGACAAGATCATCCCCTTGTGTAGTTTATTCCAATATTCTGCAGAATTAGGGTATAACAAATATTGTTAAAATTTTAATCAATTTAATTAAGAATTTGTTATAATGCCGTTAATGACTTTTCGAGAACAAGTTTATAAGGTGGTGGGAAAAATTCCTAAAGGAGAGGAAGGAAGGCTATCTTAATTAGTAGAAGCGCTGGCCCTGACTGGATTATCAAGAACGGCATCAATCTCGCAGACATTGCCGGCGCAGGCCAACTCTTTTTTAAGTTCAGTCTCGTCAAAATGTTCATAGGTAACAAGCTTGGCATAGTCCACCACGGGGAAATTAGCCACAAGCTCGTCATAGCGTTTCTTGTCAATAATCTCGTATGGAGCTAGACGATAGACGTGCTCAAAGCGAGGCAGGAAAGAAAGACCGCCAATGATATCCCAATTTTTTTGTAACCAATCAACAACGCTGATCCACTCATCTTCGCTGACAGAAATAGTGGCGGAAGGATTGTGTTCAGTGAAATTAAGCTTTACATTCTTCCAATATTCAAGCTGATCAAGTGCGGAGAGATCATCCTTAAAGACTGACCCGGCTGGCGCTTCAACAGGAAACTCCAAGACAAAAGTGTTAGCCGTATCTATAGACTGACCGACTTCGGGATAGTAGGGAACCCCCTGGTCCTTTAGCATTTTGAAGAGCGAGTCTGTAGCAGAAATACGTACTCGACGAATGTAATATTTGGAGTGACGTGGGTGAATGCCTGAAGAGCAATTAAATGTTTGAGAAACAGTACCGGAAGGTTTGACCGCGGTAATGGACATCGAATGATTAATTCCGAAACGCTTAGCATAGGTGGCGTTAGTTTCAATGGCCATGTCGCGTAAGGCCTTTAAAGTCTCTGGCTGTCGAGCCACTTCCGAATCCCATTGACCGGTTACAGATACGCCGAGCAAACGTTCGGCTTCACAATGTTTAGTCCAATCCTTAGAAATGTATCTAAACTTCGTTAAGGTAGACTGGTAGGTTCCTAAAATAGAGGCCAAGCGAGCTTTGCGCACTAGATTTTCTTTGGTATCACCAGCTCGAGCGATAATTTCCGAAAGATTACAGAATTGTTTAGATTGCAAAATAATTTCCGCGCAGGGATTCGTACCAATAGGGCCCTTAACCACGCCATCCTCGTCAATGAAGCCCATCCTTTTGAAATACTTGGCGCGTCGTTTAGGCAAAGTTATTCCAATAGAACCACGGTTGAAGATACCGCGCTCGCCGGCGCCACTTTTCATCAAGGCCACCCATTCTTCCATAAGTTCAGTGTTAGTTGGTCTGGTCTCATAAACGGCAGAGTTATTAGCCAATGAACGCTGTGGTTCTGTGAGAAAAAATTGGCCCTTTTTGGCATCGCGAAGTTCAGTATCATCTAGGTCAGAGAGGCTAATCATAGCCGTTCTACGAACACCACCAGATACTACTCCCTCGCCAATCTTACAAATGATATCGTGAGCATCTATACTGCGCAGACGACGACCCTGTCGGCGAAGAATCTTCTCACGAGCGAAGTCTAGAATAGAACGAAGAGGTTCTGGGCCAGAAGCTTTACCGCCCATAGTCTTAAGTCTAGCTCCAGCTGGTCTGACTAGAGAATAATCAAATCCAATATCATGGCCGGCGTACCAAGTCTTCAGCCCTAAGGTCAAAGCATCGCCCCAACCTTCTTTCGAATCAGCAACAACATGAGTTAGTAATTTCTTTTTTGTTTGTTTTTTAATTTGTGGAAGTTTTTCAATATTCTGACTCTCGACAGAGAAGCCCACCCCACAACCTTGCATGGAGAGATACATTATTTCGGCAAAATCAGTAAGTTTTGTTGGAGCAATGAAAGCGCAGTTGTAAGCGCAAGTGTTACATCTACGTGCAGGGTCTCCAGAAAATTGCATCATACGCATCGAAGGCATTACTTCTTGTTTGAGTATAGCTTCACGTAGTTCCAAATATTCTTTTTCTGAAAGTTTGTCACCAAGATTCTCTTTCATAAAATTTACGTAACGATCAACTGTCTCAACCCACGTCTCTCGACGATTTTCAGACTCGATCCACTTCGCATAAGTACGTAGATAGACAAACTCACCAAGGGCATTGTTTTTAAAATATTGCTTACTCTCTTTTGCTAGAGAGCGGACACGATCAGGGACATCACCACGCATGTCGCGCACACGATTGCGTTCGGCTCTATAGATAATGTATTGTTTGGCCGTTGTAGAAAACTTCTGAAACATCAATTCCGATTCAACCAAGTCTTGCACACCCTCAACTGTGGGAACAAATTGAGAATCTCTCTCTTTTTGTAAAAATAATTTCTTAGAAATAGCTTCTGCTATTTTTATTGGCACCCCAGCACGAAATTCTCCTGCCGCAAGCATGGCTTTTTCCACAGCGCGGGCAATTTTTTCTTTATCAAAGGAGACAACAGATCCATCTCGCTTAATTATTTTGTTAAGAACTGACTTATGAACAATGGTTTTTTTCTTCACGGCGTATTGTGATTAAGCTGATAATTATTACTCTATTATAGTTCTCGTAAGTACCTAGGAGGAAGAAAAATCTGGGGAGAAGAGACTATCGATTATCTCTTTAACGAGAGCTCCATCCGTTTTGCCCTTTAGTTCCTTCATTATCGTTCCGATAAATTGATTTTTTTTAGATAGGTCAGCCATATTAAGTTCGGCCTGTCTAGACTTTACATACTCGATTATTTCTTCTCTAGACATTTGGAGAGGGAGGTAAATTTCAAGAATTTCCAGTTCTGCTTTTTCTGTTTCCGCTAAATCACTACGGCCACCTTTTTCAAACTGTTCGATAGAATCTTTTCTCTGCTTCACTGCTCTTATAATCACATTGAGAACCTCCTCATCTGAAAGTTCTTCGTCTGGTTTTCTTTTTTTGGCAACAGCTTCATTGGTAAAAGAAGATAGAAGACCTCGCAAGACGTTAAGTCTCAATGTATCTTTGGCTCTTAGAGCATTTTTTACCTCTTCTCTAATATCTTGGTGTAATGACATATATCTATTATAATACAGGAATGAGCAATCTCATTCTAGTAGTTGTTATCCTCTTGGTAGTGATAAATGCTGTAGCGCTTTTTATCTTTGCCAAAAAATTTGGTGATAAAAAAAATAGTGATGATAATGGGGGAGAGGGGATGAAACTTCTTCTAACGCAACTCAATGAATTCTCGCGTACTGTGGATCAGAAAATGTCGGAGACAAATAAAATGATGAATGAATCGGTGCGCGCACAATTCGGCGAGTCGGCCAAACTTATCCGCGAAGTGACCCAAGGTCTAACTAAACTTGATGAGACCAATAAACAAGTAATCTCTTTTACAGACCAACTGCAATCTCTCCAAGACATTTTGAAAAATCCCAAGCAACGTGGAGTCTTGGGTGAATACTATCTAGAAACTCTTTTGAAAAATGTTCTGCCACCCGGCTCCTACCAAATGCAGTACGCCTTCCCAGACGGGAGCATTGTGGACGCTGTGGTCTTCGTCAAAGATAAGATTATTCCTATTGACTCAAAGTTCTCACTTGAGAACTACAATCGCATCATAGAAGAGAAAAATGAGATCGAGAAAGAGAAACTAGAGAAAATCTTTGTCGCCGACTTAAAGATGCGCATTACAGAAACTGGTAAGTATATCCAACCGGGGCAGGGAACTATGGACTTTGCCTTCATGTTTATCCCTCACGAGGCCATCTACTACGACTTAATCATAAACAAGATTGGAGCGCTTAAAGAAGACTCGGAAACGCTTATCCAGCGAGCGGCCTCTAAAGACCATGTGCTTATCGTCTCTCCGACATCGTTCTTGGCTTACCTCCAAACAGTGCTTCAGGGCCTAAATGCTCTCCATATTGAAGAAAAGGCTGTAGAAATCATCAAAAGAGTGGAAGAGCTTGGTAAACATCTAAAAAATTACGAAGAATACTACTCTAAGCTTGGTAACTCCCTTTCAACCACTATAAACCATTATAATGCCGGCTATAAGGAGCTTGGTAAGGTAGATAAAGACGTTTTGCGTATAACTGGCACGGGAGCGGGGCTAGAGCCGTTGACTTTGGACAAACCATCTGTAGAATGAAGTCCCTATGGTTAAAGCTGAAACAACCACAAAAAAGGTAGTAAAAAAGGCCATTAAGAAAACCTCAGATAAGGCCTTGTTTGCAGTCTTTGCCACCGGAGGCAAGCAATACCGTGTCTCCACGGGTGACTTGGTAAAGATAGAGAAACTAGCTGGCGATGAGCATAAAGAAGGGGAGAAGCTAGTCTTCGACCATGTACTCCTAGTGGATAATGGGGAAAGCGAGACTACCATCGGTACGCCCTTTATCAAAGGCGCGAAGGTGGAAGCTACTTTAAATAAAATTGGCCGATACAAAACTGTCGACGTTATCAAATATAAACAAAAGTCTCGTTACTTCAAAAAATACGGTCACCGCCAACCATATTTCGAAATCAAAATAAGTTCAATTATTTAGTTCTGTGTAGGAATGCATTCTTGAGAGTTTCGGGATCAGCGTATTCAAGTTCAGAACCCGTAGAGAGACCTCGGCCCAAGGTTGAGAAGATAACGGGCAAGTCTTTATACTTTTGTTTTATAAACTCTGCCGTGTTTTCTCCATCAAGGTTTGCATTCATGGCTAGGATAATTTCTTTCAATCCATCTTTAACCCCCTTCTTTATTCTCGTGGCTAATTCTTTATCCCGAATTCTTTTCTCGGGTTCTTTTTCTAAAATCGGTATCACTCCACCTAAGATAAAATAGAGACCCTTGTAACTACCCGCTCTCTCTAAAGATTCGCAATCCACATCTCTCGGCACAACCATAAGCATGGAGGTTTCCCTCGACTCATCTGAACAGATAGAACATAGCGACTGCCTCGAACTTTCTAATGGAAAAAATCTCATGCAGGCTTGGCACTGAATAATCTCTTTCTTCAGACTTTGAATCGCTTTTACGAGCTCTCCAGAATAATCACCATTTCTTGACAGAAGAAAATATACAAAACGCTTGGCTTGTCTCGGTCCAATACCCGGTAGACGAGAGAATATCTCCGAAAGTTTTTCTATTGAATTCATCCTATTAGAGATTTTTAAACTCCTCGTCTGCTTTGCCATAGTTTGAATAATCTATCTCGACAAAGGTGTTAAAGCGGGTGTGATAGTCGAGGGTGGCAGTACCCAAAGGTCCATTTCTATGTTTGGCGATGATGAGCTCCTTCCTTTGGACCTCCTTCATCTTGCCACTGTCATCGCGGATATCGTCCTCATTGGAGTGGATAAACATGACCAGGTCGGCATCTTGTTCAATAGAACCCGAATCTCGAAGGTCAGAGAGTTTGGGTTTGCCACCACGAGTCTCAATGGCTCTAGAAAGCTGTGAGAGGGCTATTACGGGGATATTGAGCTCACGGGCAAGGTGTTTGAGGGAACGAGAAATCTCTGTAACCTGTTGAACCAAGGAGTCATTGGTGCGCGCGCTCGAAGGGGCCATGAGCTGTAGATAATCAACGATTAGAAGCTTAAGTCCCTTCTCAATCTTAAGTTTGCGAGCCGCTGAACGCATTTTCATAATAGTGTTTCCGGGCTGGTCATCTATATAAATAGGGGTGCGAGAGAGTTCATCGAGAGCGTCACGAACATTTTTGAAAACATCATCACGCCAAGTCCCTTTTTGAGTGCGAATACCTTTCCTTATGACAGACGAATCGGTGCGTGACTGAGCAGCCACGATACGATCAACAAGCTGGTCTGCGCTCATCTCAAGAGAAAAGATGCCCACAGGGGTTTGATGAACACTGGCGGTTCTCCTTGCAATATCGAGAGCCAAAGCGGTCTTGCCCACAGAGGGGCGAGCGGCAATGATGATGAGATCGGAGTTTTGAAATCCTCCCAAAATATCATCAAGAGATTTGAAGCCGGTTGGAACTCCGCGAAGTTCATGCTCGGCTGAAGAAAGTTTTTCAAAACGCTCGAAGGCTTCGTGGAGAAGGGGAAGTAGATCTCTAAAGCGCGCGCTCCCAGCAAAGCGTTCAGTGATATCGAAAACTTTTTTCTCTGCATGGTCAAGAATTTCTTCAAGTTCACCGGCCTCATTAAAACCAAGATGCGAAAGAAATTCCGATGCTTCGATAAGTTGACGCATCATATACTTCTTCATTACTATCTCGGCATAGTGCTTGGCGTTGGCAGAAGAGGGAACAGCCGAAGAAAGTTCTGCCAGATATGTAGCCCCACCGACACGTTCAAGCAAATCTTTTTCCTTCATTCTCGAAGAAAGAGAGAGGATGTCTATCGGTTGATGCTTGCCGAAAAGTTCGAGCATCGTTTCAAAAACTGTTTTATGCTTCTCAAAATAGAAGGAGGCGGGTGTTACAATGTCGAGCACCTCATAAATGGCATCTGGACGAAGCATGATAGACCCAAGAAGAGCCATCTCGGCCTCTAGACTATGTGGTGGGATACGTAAGCCCGTTCTCTCGTCTAAAGAAGTAACCTGCATAGCCCCATGCTACCAGTCAGGAGGCATTTCGCAAAGCGAGAAATTGGGGGAAAACTAGTGTGTAAGCTGGGGAGAAGATACTTAAAGGCAATTCTAGTTCTGTGCGCAGTTTTACTGTCCGCAATCGCCGCTAGTTGCATGACCAAGGAAGAATACGAGGCGACTATTTACCTCAAGCCGGTGGTCAACGACTGGGTTCCCTACGATACCGTTGAGGTCGTAGAGCAAGTCAAGAAGATTAATGGACTCGAGATTGCACGAGTAATTGTCAGGCGCGGTGACGGCTATCTATTCTCTGCGATGGTCATCCCCGTTCGCTATATCCCCGTTGGCTCAACGGTCAAGATCGTGGAGGTGCGGTACAGGAATGATCCACACATAGAGGCGTGGTTTCTGATGGTGCTATGAGCATCTCTGTTCTCGGGCTCCCATTCATTTGCGTGGGGGCCTTTTGTTTTTTAGACTTGAACCATAAATAATGTGAAGTGAAAGTATATTATGATTTAGAAATTTTCTGACCTGAAGGAGTGTCTTCAACTATAAAACCGAGTTTTTTAATTTTTTCTCTAAGCTCATCTGCCTTTGAGTAGTCATTGGCTACACGAGCTTTATCACGCTCATTCATCAGCTTGGCCACGTCTTCTGGAATATCCTTAACCTCATACTCATTGTGTTCGAGATCCAAACCTAGTACCTTGTCAAATTCCAGAAGGGTAGCACGCTTATTCTCATCTGAAACATTAGAGTCTTTAACAAGCTTCCAAACTATAGCGATCGCCTCCGGAGTGTTGAGATCATTTTCTAAAGTCTCTTCAAATTCTTTCTTATACCCACCCTCTATTCCACCATTCGCACGAATTAGACCAGCAAATATCTCTTTGAGTTTTCGGTAAGCGTTTTCGGCTGCTTCCAGAGCTTCCCAACTAAAATTAGTTGGGGTTCGGTAGTGAGAGAGAAGAAGGAAATAGCGATAGGCAAGTGGAGAGAAACCCTTTTGAATCAGATTTTGCAACGTGAGAATCTCTCCTTTACTTTTAGCCATCTTTTCGCCTGTAATATTCAGAAGCCATTCGTTATGAAGCCAGTAGTTGGCAAGTGTAGTGCCGAAGGCTCCTTCCGACTGGGCGATTTCATTATTGTGATGGATGGCAATATGCTCGATACCGCCGGTATGGATGTCAAATGGTTGTCCCAATAATTCCCTAGACATCGCCGAACATTCTATGTGCCAACCAGGGAAACCCCGACCCCACTTCGAGGCAAAGCCCATCTTATCGTCGTAAGACAACTTCCAGAGGACAAAATCTCGAGGATTTCTCTTTTGGTCTTCCGCCCCAACCACTCTTGACCGGCTTTCATCAATTGGGGTAAGACCACCAAGTTTGCCATAGTCTTCGAGCTTAGAAGTATCAAAATAGATGCCATCCGGAAGTGAATAGGCGAAGCCTTTCTGCTCAAGCGCCTCGACGAGCGCCATCTCGGCGGCGAGATATTCCGTAGCGCGCGGAAAATATTGCGGCATCTCAATATTAAGAGCTTTCAAGTCTTCTTTAAAAGTTCCTTCGTATTTATCGGCAAGCTTTTTCAAACCATTAAGTGTAAGCGGCAGGCCTTCGCGCTTAAGACCCTTGACCATTTTGTCATCGCCGGTATCAGCATCTGATGTCAAATGTCCGATGTCGGTGATGTTGACTACCTGAGTCACCTCTGATCCGAGGTATTCAAAAGTGCGGCGCAGAGTGTCGGCGAAGACATACGAACGTAGGTTACCTATATGGGCGTAGTCGTAGACAGTCGGGCCACAGTGATACATTCCGACGTGGCCTCGCTTAATCGGCTTAAATTCCTCGAGGGAATTAGAGAGGGTGTTGTGAAGTTTGATAGCCACAACTTCATTATAACAGGAAAGGTGTTATAATCTTGTGAATGGAATTTTTAAGGAAACACGCCGCTCTTCTGTTGCTTGGGACGATTATCGCCATAAGCTTTTACAGTTTCGGTTTTAATTCAGGAGAAAAGAGTCTTTCTACGTCAGTAGTTGGTATAGAAAATACCATGGAAGGTCAACCACTCAATGTTGACTTTGCCCCATTCTGGAAAGCCTGGAATCTCATCAATGAGAAATACGTACCAGCAAGCACTACCCTCAAAACAGTAGACAATCAACAAAAGGTCTGGGGGGCTATCCAAGGACTCACGGGCGCGCTCGGAGACCCTTACACAGTCTTTTTCCCACCTATCGAATCGAAACTTTTCGAAGCAGATATCCGAGGAAATTTTGAAGGTGTTGGTATGGAGATACTTGCGCAAGAAGGGGCGATAGTAGTCATAGCGCCATTAAAAGAATCCCCGGCAGAAAGAGCCGGTATTGTCGCTGGTGATCGAATTATTAAAATCAACGGCCAGGAAACAAGTAGTCTCTCCACCGAGGATGCCGTACAACTTATCCGTGGCAAGAAAGGCACTACCGTTACCTTCACTGTTTTTAGAAACGAGGTAGATGAGTCGTTTGAAGTTAAAGTGGTGCGCGACGTTATTGATATTCCAACCATTAACACGCGGGAATTACCGGGAGGTATTTTTGTTATCGAGCTTTACAATTTCTCTGCTCAATCACCTAATCTCTTTAGAGCTGCCCTGCGAGAATTTATCACATCAAAAAACGATAAGCTAATACTTGACCTGCGAAATAACCCCGGAGGCTTTTTGGAAGCAGCCATAGATATGGCCAGTTGGTTCCTACCCTCTAGCAAGGTGGTGGTCAGAGAAGACTTTGGAAAAGAGCATGAAGAGAAGATTTACAGGAGCAAGGGCTACGATATTTTTACTGATAACCTAAAATTTGTAATACTCGTAGACGGCGGGTCTGCCTCGGCTTCAGAAATATTGGCTGGAGCGCTAGCGGAACATGGCAGAGCCAGACTAGTGGGAGGAAAAACCTTTGGCAAGGGTTCTGTCCAAGAACTAGTCGATATCACGTCGGAAACTTCTCTCAAAATTACTATTGCTCGTTGGCTCACTCCGAACGGTGTTTCTATCTCTCAAAATGGTATCGAACCAGAATTCCCTGTGGAATATACTCTCGAAGATAGAAAAGCCGGGCGCGATCCTCAATTTGAAAAAGCCGTGGAAATAGTTAAACAATAAACAAACAAAAAATGAAAGTAATTTTACTCAAAGACGTAAAAGGGGTAGGGAAGAGGTTTGAGGAGAAAAAGGTTTCTGATGGATACGCTTCCAATTTCCTTATCCCCAGAGACCTAGCCATTATGGCAGATACGGCAGGGGTGACCAAAGTGAAACAGCTCAAAGAACAGGAAGGGGTCAAAAGAGTTGTTGAGGAGCAAAAAATAAATGAAAAGGAGTCCAAGCGACTTGAGAAACACTTAGAACTAGAGAAGTTTAGGAGGGAACAACATTCATAACCTTCTTTTTGATAACACTATTGTCAAAATGAACTTTACGTTTATAGGTCAAAGAGACTAGACCATTTTTGTCTGCAAAGAGAGTATGGTCCTTGCCCATTGATACATTTTTTCCTGGGAGGATATCAGTGCCACGTTGACGTACCAAAATAGACCCAACTTGAATAAGGGAGCCTGGCGCGACCTTGATTCCGAGATATTTTGGGTTTGAGTCTCGGCCGTTTTTAGTTGTACCTGCTGATTTTTTATGTGCCATACTTGTTTACCCCGAGCTTGTCGAGGGGGTATAATTAAGCCTTATGAATATACCAGAAACGTTTTCCTATGACAAGGAGGGGAAGGTAGAGCGTTTTCCTTTATTCAAAAAACTTTTCCTCTCTGCCACCATTATTCTCGTAGCCAGCCTTTCCTTTGGCATTGGTCGACTGTCAGTAGTGGGGGATAGGGAGCCTATAAAAATTGAGTACGACGAACAACTAATAACGGACAACCGACAACCGACAACAAGTACAAGCCAGACAGCGACAGTCATAAATACGACCGAGAAGAAGCTTGCCCCACCAAGTGTTAGTAGCGACGGCGGAGTGGTCGTCTCTAAAAACGGTATTCGTTATCATTATCTGCATTGTTCTGGAGCCAAACAGATAAAAGAAGAGAATAAAATATTTTTTGCCACACCTGAAGCGGCCGAAGCGGCTGGTTATAGTCTCGCTGCCAATTGTTCACCTAAATGAGGTGTGGATAAGTTAAGTAAATGTTAGATTATATGGCTCTATTAAGCTATATATTACTTGTATTTAGACCATCAAATCCTTGACTTCCTAATCTGAATCTGCTATTATAGTGGTAAGTCAGCTGGTGCTGGCTTTTCATTTAGGGGAGCCCTTACGGATACAGATACCTAAAATTAGAAGTTTATCTTACTGTTATTTTACAGCTTACGACTTTTAGTCTTCTGTTGAGCCTCTCATCTTCGGCCGTTGCTGTATTACCTGCGATCCCATCGCTCGTAATGCCTACGATTGAAGGGGGGGTACAGGCAGAATCATTACCCAAAGAAGTAAGAGCAGAAGACTATCAACCGATTACAGATTCAAAGAATATCGAAAGATTCGTTAATGATTATTTCGCCGATATTCCAATCCTCGCTGAGATTGCAAAATGTGAGTCACGTTACCGACACTATAATTCAAAAGGTAACATTCTGAAAGGAGAGGAAAACAGCTACGACAGAGGAGTGATGCAGATTAACCTCTCGTATCACGCTAAAACTGCAGAGAAACTTGGTCTAGATATCCAAAATCTCGATGATAACGTCAAATATGCTCGCTATCTATATGAGAAACAGGGTGCTAAGCCTTGGATGTCCTCTTCAGCTTGTTGGGCAAAGTTTAATCAATCTGAAATCGCTAAGAGATAAAATCTCTTAAACTAAAATCTAAATAAACAAACCCCCGCCAATGGCGGGGGGTTGTTTATTTATCTTCCGCGCTACCACCACCATGAAATTTCTCATGGATATCCCTGAGACGTTTGTTGGTAACGTGAGTATAAATTTGAGTGGTGGCAACATTTTTGTGACCCAAAAGTTCTTGAACACTACGCAAATCCGCCCCATGAGAGAGAAGATCGGTGGCGTAGCTATGGCGCAAGGTGTGAGGGGTAACTTTTTTAGAGAGACCGGCTAACATGGCGCACTTAGAAATCATTGACTGTATATGGCGCGCCGAGAGGCGACTATTGTCTTCATCTTTGGCGCGGAAGTTGATAAAGAGAGGTTTATAGACATCGCGCCTAGCCTTAAGATACTTGCGTAACCAAACTGCTGACCGGGGGGAGATGAAGACTGTGCGCACATGCTTGCCCTTACCCACAATTGATAGCTCGTAGGTCTTATTGAGACTTTTATCATTAAGAAACGAGAGTTGATCCACATTAAGCGAAAGAAGCTCTGAAATGCGCATACCGGATGAAAAGAAAAGTTCCATGATCGCCTTGTCTCGCAAACCGTTTATAATTGAGACATCAGGAACTTCTAGCATCTTTTCAATATCAAGCACCTCAAGAAAAGAAATAGTTTCTTCTGTTTTCTGTTTGGCTAATTTGATCTTCGAAGAGGGAAGCGATTCGATGTCTTGTTCGGCAAAATAATTTAAAAGCGCCCGAAGAGCTATAAGATAGTAGTTTTGCGACTTTTTGCCCAAATACTTACCATTGGGAGTCTTATACTCACGGGCTAGGTACAACCGGTAGTCCCATATGTGTTTGGCAGTTAGTTCATTAGGTTTGAGTTTGCTATTATCAGTCTTTTTGAGCCAACCTATAAAGAGCAGGAGATACTGCCTATAGTTTTTTTGAGTATTGTTTGACAACCCTTTCTCTATTTCGCAGTAATCTAAAAAAGGAAGAAGGTGTTCAATGATGGGTGGGGTATTGGGCATGTTTAATATTATAACACCTTCGCACAATATATGTAAAACGAACGAAATGTGGATAACAAAGGCTAACCACTTCCCCGTCATATATAATAAGCTGATGGATGACTTGGCTCAAATCTGGCAAAAACTAGACAATAATAGCTTCAAGATATCTACCGATACTCGAAAAGAACTCGACGGCACTATTTTCTTTGCCCTGAAAGGAGAAAGCTTCGATGGCAACACCTTTGTCGAAAAAGCCCTCAAGAAGGGAGCAGTCGCTGTCGTAAGTCAAAACCCGCAATTCAAATCAACCCCTAACGTCTACGTGGTCGATGACACCCTTAGAACCCTGCAAACACTGGCGCAAAAATATCGAGAGACCTTTACTATACCTATCATTGCCGTTGGAGGTTCTAATGGCAAGACCACTAGTCGAGAACTTATCCGATGTGTTTTAGAAACTAACTTCAAAGTTCACACGACAGAAAGTAATCTAAACAATGAGATTGGTGTGCCCCTCTCGATATTAGCCATGGACAAAGATACAGAAATTGGAGTTTTTGAAATTGGCGCCAATCATGCCCAAGAACATACTAACCTTCTTGAGATTTTAAGACCCACCCATGTCATCGTCACAAATAATGGCTTGGACCACTTGGAAGGCTTTGGCTCGCCGACAAAAGTAATAGAAGCTAATGAAGAAATTAATAAGTGGGCACGCAAGCACAACGCCTCTATCATCGCAAATGTGGAACATGGGTTAAAAGTGTCAACTCCCCTACCCCTCTCTATCTCCTTGGACAACAAAGAGTACCAAACAAAAATGGTAGGAAATTATAATTTAGAAAATATAAGTAGAGCCCTCACTGTCGGAAAAGTTTTTAAGATCAATTTAGAAAAAGCTTTAACTGCGATATCGGCATACACTCCTATGGCACTTAGATCGGAGTTGTTGGAAAGAAACGGGGCACAGGTCATTGTCGATTGTTATAATGCTAATCCATCAAGTATGATGCTCGCGCTTAAAAGTTTTATAGAATCTTGTTCCAAGCCTCGTGGAGTAATTTTAGGCGATATGTTGGAACTGGGTCCCTATGCTGAAGAAGAACACAAAAAAATACTAGACTTTGTATCGAAGCAAGAACTCAACATCATCGTCCTTATAGGAGAACAATTTAGACAAGCGCAAGAAAACTCGCATCTAAACTACACATGGTTCCCCAATTCTTCGTCTGCTCAAAAATGGTTTCGACGGCAAAACTTTACTAACTACACACTTCTTCTGAAGGGCTCTAGAGGAATAAAGGTGGAAGAGATGTTACTTATCTAGAAGGCTAGACCACCATTTAAAAGTGAAGTGCATCAAAAGATAGATGGGAATATAGATTGGCGCCAATAAGAAGAAAAGAATAAATTTGATGACTCTCATAGTAAATTAGTCTTACACTTCCCCACCACTGGCAGGAATTAATTCCAGTATTCTTTGCCAGATCCACCTAGCTGGAACCTCAATATAGGACCAAAGGAAGTTTAATACATCTCGTATATAAGTGATAGTGCTCTTACCTTCTTCCGTTGCTGCCGCATCAAAAATGGACCAATTAAAAAAATACTTCAGGAGGGCTAGGGCGATGATAAAAAGTATTATCCAACTTATAAATCCCTTTTGTCTCATGACTTAAGTTTATTAAAGAGAAGGTAGATAAGCAAGGGGGTCTAGATAGGCCTTAAGATCAGCAATGGGAACAAAAGTATTTTTACAATTTTTACTAGTTACAAATTGTTGGACCGCAACACCTTGGCTAGCATAAACTCCTACGTGCAAATGCGGACCAGTAGAATAACCAGAACCAAACACTCCAGGTGTCCCCCCGGAATAACCTATAACTTCTCCAGTTTTAACACTCTGGCCATTTTTGACAATAGAAGCAGAAAGATGAGCATAAATACTTGCTAAACCATTAGGGTGCCTTATGAGTATCCAGCGACCGAAGGAGTAGCATCCTCTTTCATTATCTGTATTATCCGTCTTCTCTACCACGCCACCAAGCATAGCCATGACAGGTGTACCTTGAGTAGCGCGAAAGTCAACGCCTTTGTGAAATCGAGTAGACCTTTGGCCAAATGGGTCGGTGATAAAAATCTTGGCCAATGGCCAGGCAAGGACTCCGTGTCGTGGGGCGGGAATAAGCGATGGGTCAAGAGTAATCTTGAGCTCTGACTCAAGTTTATCAAGTTCTTCTTCAAACTGTTTTTGACGGGCGCGATTCTCCGCAAGCATCTTCTGATATTCGGTTTCTTTATTCTTGGTCTGGGTCAGTAGTCTTTCTTTGGCTTTTTGGTTTTCTTCAACGACAGACTTTTGTCCACTCAATTGACCTTTGAGACTGGTTTGCTCTTCTTTCACTTTAATCTTTTCTTCCTTTTCTTGACTAAGGGCAAGGCGTGTCTCACGTAAAGCATTGATCTCTTCCTCTAGACGAAGATTAAGACCTTCGAGTTGATTTCTATCTTTCCATACGTCTGAAATTTGCGCCGAAGTTAAAAGATCGAGTAAGAGTGGACGAGAATCATAGTCCGAAAGGGTGGTAATGGTAAGGGCAATAGCTTCTCTGTGAACAATAATCTGCTTCTCTTTCTCACTCATCGTATTTTCAAGTGATTTAATGGTCAGGTTAGTGGAAGTGATTTTAGACTGCGTGATACTAATATCCTTGGCTAATTTCTTCTTGGTCGTGTTAAGAGATTTAACAGCAGAACCAAGAGTCTGACTCTCTTTATTGGTGGCTTCGAGTTCGGCTTGGAGTTTCTTCTGCTCCTCGATAAGAACCTCCCGTTCTCTTCTTACTTGCTCTATCTGTTGTTCAAGCTCGCTTGGATTAGCAGCTATCACAAAAGATGGAGACAGGAGGGAGAGAAACAAAAGTACTAGAAGAATATTTTTCATATTATTTTAAAAGCTCTATAACCTTTTCTACCCTCTTTATTGATTCCTCAACACCAAGAATGGCTATTAGAGTAAACGGGTCTGGTGACTTTTCAAGACCCGTGAGAGCATAGCGCAAGGGCCAGAGGACATTCCCCCGCCCTCTGGACTGGGACGGGCTGGCCTTCCCCATCTCGATGGCATAGGCCATCAAGTCACCGTTATTTTTTATAATTTCTACTGCTCTTTCTAAATGCTTTAATGTTTCAGACTGACTAACATCTTTCCAACAAACCTTGGTTTTATCTATGACCGGAACACTAGTGACATCAAACTCTCGAGCGATAATCTTCTGCTTCTCTTCCGGAGATAAAAGATTTATGTGTTGTTTATTCATCCACTCTAATTTTTTTTCATCAAAAATAGCTCCTCCTTTATGAATCTTGCTAATATTAAAAACCTTTATAAGTTCATCTAGAGTAAATATTTCTTGGTCCGTTCCCGGATTCCAACCTAAAAGAGCCATGTAATTTAAAATCGCTTGTGGTAAATATCCTTTCTCACGGTAATAACCAAGGGAAACAGATTCGCCGTGTTTGCGCTTAGAAAGTTTAGACCTGTCAGAGGCGAGAATAAGTGGTAAGTGGGCATATACAGGACGTGGCGCACCGATCGCTTCTTGCAAGAGAATTTGCCGAGGAGTATTGGAGATGTGGTCCTCTCCACGGATAACGTGGGTGACACCTGATTCAAAGTCGTCTACCACTACGGCCAAGTGATAGAGAGGTTCTTCAAGATTTTTTGCAATGATAAAGTCACCAAGCTCTCTTGTATCAAAACCAACAGTTCCGCGTACCAAATCCTCGAATGTCACTTGCTTGTTGGGATTCTTAAAACGAATCACTTCCCTATTCCATGTCCCTCGTAGCCTTGGCGAAGTGGGATCACCTTCTGTTTCTGTGGAAATATAAGCCTTGCCGAGATCTATAAGTTTTTGCAGATATTTTTTATAAATTTCTGTCCTTTCAGACTGGTGCCAGAGTTCGCCATTTCTCTTAAGCCCAAGCCACTCTAGGCTCTCTAACATGCCTTCTTCGTGTTCTTTTTTAGAGCGCGCTTTATCAGTATCTTCAACTCGCACGATAAAATCTCCGCTATTTTGCTTGGCATAAAGATAGTTAAATAGAGCCGTCCTCACATTGCCAATATGCATAGGTCCTGTTGGGGATGGCGGAAAACGGGTGATGATTTTTTGACTCATTTCTCCAATTCGTGCCCTAGGGCAATCTTAAGAATCTCCTCTGCCACTAGGCGCGCGGCATTAGGTTTGTAGAACGCCTTGGCAGCAAGCTTCATCTTCTCACGCTCAATATCGTTGGTTAAGAGGCGCTCAATTTCCGACAAAAGAATGTTAGAAGTTAGATTGTTTTCCTCTATCACTACAGCGGCACCGGCGCGAGCGTAGGCAAAAGCGTTTGAGTGCTGGTCACGACTAACCTTTTCATTAATGGGAATAATAATACTCGGCAAACCCCAAGAGGCAATTTCAGAGATAGTTGAACCCGCGCGGGAAATTACAATAGAAGAAATTCCCGCCGCCATGCGCATAGCAAGAATATTAAGATAGTCAAAGGCTTTATATCTATCTTTATGTAGAGAATCATGGAGAACTACTTCTGCTGTTGCCTCGACTTCTCTAATGTTATTTTTCCCTGTCTGGTGAATAACGGCATATTTCTCTACTAATCTTTTGAGACTTTCCAACACGGTGTCATTAATCTTTTGTGCCCCTAAAGAACCACCGAGTACTAAAATCACTGGTATATTTTCTTTAATTTTTAAAAACTCACGAGCCCCAGAAGTAATAGGTTCTCTAAGTTCTTTTCGGATTGGCTGACCGGTATAAGCCACCGTGTCTGCTCGAAAATATTTAGCCGCATCTTTATAAGAAACCGCCACTCGCTTGGCAAACTTCCCTGCCCACAGATTGACTCTACCTGGGATAGTATCTGACTCGTGAATCACAACGGGTATCCTCAAGATACGGGCTGCAACCAATACTGGGAAACTTGCATACCCACCCTTGCCAAAAATAACGTCAGGATAGAGTCTATAAACCTGTACAAGAGAAACGAGAATCCCCCACCCCGTCTTGAATAGGTCAAAGAAATTTAATATAGAGAAATATCGTCGCAGTTTACCAGCGCTATTCTTTTTATAGATAATGCCATTTTCAAAAAGTACTCCCGGATTGTAGGGAGTCGGAGACATAAAAAAAAGCTCCAATTCGAGAAGTTTTTTCTCCTTGGTTAGGGAATTTAATTCTTCGGCAATGGAGACTATGGGGTAAAAATGTCCTCCAGTACCGCCACCGGTAAATAAAATACGCATTATATTTATAGTGAGTATGCCGAACTATGATCCTCGATTTCGCGAGACAGAGAGTACAATACCCACTTCAAGCAAAGTAATGAATAGAGATGTGCCACCTTGAGAAACGAAAGGCAAAGTAATGCCCGACATTGGAATCACTCCCAGCATGGCGCCAATATTGACGAACGCTTGGAAGACTATCATTATAACAATTCCGACGACCATCAGTCTAGCGAAAGGATTAGACGCTTCAGAGGCAATTTTGAGCCCTCGTGTACAAAAGAGAACAAATAGGAGCAATAAGACGACCGAACCCACAAACCCAAACTCTTCAGCAGCCACAGCAAAGACAGAATCACCCACTGGTTCCGGTAGATAGGTAAACTTCTGAACACTCTGGCCAAACCCGCGTCCCCACAGACCACCAGAGCCAACAGCAATAAGAGATTGCTGAACTTGGTAACTTGCCCCTTGAGCATCCGCTTGTGGATTGAAAAAAGTATTAACACGGGCGCGAATATAAGACGTGGTTGAGGCCAAGATAATGACCCCGATAAGCCCGGCAAGGGCAATCAGAAAAAAATGCTTCCACCTGCCACCTGCCACCATAAACATACTCATACCAGTAAAGATAATCAGGAGAAGATTGTCGGTGTCTGGCTGTTGTAAAAGTAGTATGGAGGAAATACTCAAGAGAATTATGAGCGGTAGAAGCCCTAGACGAAAAGTTTTTATCTTGTCCTTAACGCCACTGGCCCAAGCGGCAAAATAGATGATAAAAGCTATTTTCAATATTTCTGAAGTTTGCAGAGAAATTCCACCGAGAATAATCCAGCGTTGAGCGCCCGCATGCTCTGAACCTATACCGGGTATCAAAACTAAGATATTGAGAATAATAGCGACAATAAAAAAATAGAAAGCTGATTTTCTCCAAATTTTGTAGTCCAGACGTGACGCTACAATAAGCGCCAGGGTACCCATAAATAATCCAAGAACTGTTTGAGAAAGGGCGACTCTGGAATAATTGGAACTCTCCTTGGCCAGAAGGGCGAGAGAAGCGGAATTAAAAATAGCAAAGCCCAAGACTATCAACGCGATAGAAATGATGAGAAATGACTTATCTACCTTCGCTCGACTAGCCTTCATAGTTGTTGCCGATTTTTGAAAAACAAATCCAGACTAAAGTTTGGGACTCCAGAGAAAGCGAGAGAGAGCGTGGCCATAAAGATTCCAAAGTCTCTTACTCCTATTTCTCCATAACCCACTACAGAGATGATGTGCGTCATGTGCAAGGCCAATAACGACGCAGAAACTCTGGTAAAAAGTCCGAGTAACAAAAGAAAGCCGAAGACAACCTCGAAAACACCGTTGATATAAACAAGAGTAGTGGCGCTAAAAGGAAGAGCACTCGCATATTCAGGAAGCCAACCTATCCACTCATAAGTATTGCTAAGTTGTTGGAAACCAAACCAAATAAAAACTGAAGCAACTCCGATTCTTAATATCGCTGACGCGTATTGCTTCATGTGTATTTTATTTTATCTTGACTCCTTCAAATATTTTATCATCGTGTCTGAGTCAGAAACTTCGAAGGGGTCTGTGGGACAGTTATCAGAAAAACCCGCTTCAGAGAAAACCTTTTTTATCTCACCATCCACAACGTACATGCTGTATCTCCATGACCTCTCTCCGAAACCTAGGTCGTCTTTCTTAACCAGCATCCCCATGCCTTTAGTAAACAGGGCCGAACCGTCCGGAATCAGTTTAACCTTTTTAATGTCTAAATTTTTTGCCCATTGAAACATTACATAAGCATCATTGACAGAAAAGCAGTAAACCTCATCTACTCCGAGCGACTTGAATTCATCATATTTTGCCTCGAATCCAGGAAGATGAGTAGAAGAACAAGTGGGAGTAAATGCTCCTGGGAGAGAGAAAACTACCACCTTTTTGCCTTTAAAGATGTCATTGGAAGAAACATCTTGCCAGCGGTATGGATTATCCCCACCGATACTTTCATCACGAACACGAGTTTTAAATATGACTTGAGGAACTTTTGAAGGGTGGCTATTCATAATATTATTTTTAAATCAATTAATACGTCTAATACTAAACGATTATACAATATTTAAGAGATTTTTTTAATACAAAACTAGCTTACAAGAGCAAGAATCAAGCCTGTAATAGCCGAAATAATTGAGACTATCCAATAACGCATGACCACCTTCTCCCGAGACCAACCCAGAGCTTGAAAATGATGGTGCAGTGGGGTGACTCTAAAAAGTTTTCTCTTAAGAAGCTTGTGAAAAATATGGACCTGTAAGATAACCGAGGCGGAAGTGGCAACAAGAGGCAGGGCGATGATTGGCAAAAGAAGAACCGAGTCTGTAAGAAAAGCAATTACCGCAAGAACGACAGTAAGAGCCATCATACCAGTCTCTCCCATATAAAACCGCGCCGGAGGTATGTTAAACCAGAGGAAGGCAAGGATGGCGCCAGCGATTGCCCCAGAGAGGGCCGAAATGTCTATTTGATCATTAAAGAAAGCAATGACAGAAAAAGCCGCAAAAACAGAAGCCAGCACCCCTCCAGCGAGTCCATCCAGACCATCAATCACCGAAGTCGAAAATGTGGCAAGCATCACTACAATAAAGAATGGAATAAACCAAATGCCAAGTTCTAAGCTTCCGCCAAAAGGAATATGGATAGAACTGAAATCCAGTTTATAGTAGAACCACAAGCTGATAACTAACCCAATGAGAGTAACTAGGGCAATCTTAACCTTGCGATAAGCAACATCACTAGTGGTCTCGTCACCTCGACCATAGATTTGTATAAGATCATCAATAAGTCCGATAAAAGCGGCGAAAAAGAAAGCCCCGAGGGGAACAAGCGTTTGGCTTCGAGAAAAGAAATTAAGTTTCAAAGTCAGTTCAGAGGGAAATATTACTGAAAGAAGGTAAATAACAAATACGGAGAAGAGAACAGCGACCCAAACGATCATTCCTCCGATACGTGGAGTACTTATCTCATGTTCAGTATTGTGAATATCATTAAAAGATGCGGAGGAAATCATTTCCGAGCGAGAAGATTTCTTCCACATTTTATATTTATAAAAATATCTTGAGAAAAACGGGGTAATGGAAAGACCGATAAAGAAAGTGAGAACTGTCGGAAAAATTATTTTAATAATGTCCATAAAAATATTGTAACAAAATTAGTGGCTAGTTATATATTTCATAACCGCCTCAATCAACACCTGCGCGTCTTCAAACCTACCTCCTATAGTTGAACCAAGGATAGAGATGATAATGGGCCTTCCCAGTTCCGGGTCAAAGATTAGTACCAGATTACCCCCTGCAGTCGTAGTGGCGCCTGTTTTAGAAGCTATGAGCCCTGGTATTTCACCAGCAATAATATTAGTATTCTCGCCCTTATGAACATTGTTACTAAGTGAGGAGAAGAGTGCCGAGACATCTCTTGTGGCCACTAACAATTCTCTCTTGTTAATAAGAACATGCTCAAGAAGGGCGTTCATGTCTTTGGCTGTCCCATAAGCGCCTCCTTTTATTTGTGATTCATCGAGACCAGTTTCGTTTAGAAAATAAGTGTTCTTGAGGTCGAGTTCACTTGCTTTACGATTCATCTCTCCAACAAAGTCGTTGATAATTTCCTCAGGAGAAGCATTGGCTTTCGATAGGGCTCCGAGAGAAAGAGCCACAGCGCGCATACCATCATTCGAAGAAGTCAGTAGAGAAAAATCTATCAAATCTCCCAATAACCATTTTTCATTCTTATAAAGACCGCTATCCCCCATTAACTTCAGAGCCTCTCCACTTACCGTCACTACCCCATAAGTTGGACCCGACTCTTCCGCCACTAGAGAAGCCATAATCTTGGTCAGAGAAGCGAGTGATAAACGAGTGTTCTCATTTTTAGCGAACAAAACTGTTTTAGTACGCACATCATAGATATAAACCGCTTTAGCTTTGAGATTAAGATCTGAAAATAATTTTGCATCAGCTTCTGATAAAGCCGGGATATCTCCCTTATGAGTCTTGGGGGAGAAAACTAAAGAGGCAATAAGAAAGATGAGAAGGGCGACGGCAAGAATTACAAAAAGTCTGATTTCGGGGTCTCTGATAATAGAAGGTCTGTTGTCCATTTTATTTGTAGCTTGCCACGCCTAACTCATGCGGGGTGAATTGGGGTTGTATTTACAAACTCTTCAATCTCTTTGAAAGCATCCTCATACCGAGGCAAGTCCTCCCGCCTTGAGACACCTAGATATTCTAATAGTTTAAGAGTGGCCTTGTAACTATAACTTCTCTCTGTCCCCTCTACCCGCTCTATCAATCCGCGAATAAGAAGAGAGCGTAGAATAAAGCTAGAGTTTACACCACGAATGTGGTCTATCTCCCGGCGGGAGATAGGGCCCTTGTAGAGGATAATGGCGAGAGTTTCAAGCCCAGCGCGACCTAATTCTCGAGATAATTCCTCTTTCTGCAAATTTTCAATAAGAGCACCTAACTTGGGGTGAGTGCCAAGACTTATAGACTCTCCATCGAAAATAAGAACAATTCCCCGGTCTTTATAATATTCTAATAAATTGGTTAGGGCAGACTTAATAGCCTCTGGTTTCTCATCGAGCCACTTCCCTAGTTCAAGAACAGAAACTGGTTCGTTTTTAAAAAGCAAGACTGATTCTATTTTATTTTCTAAATTCATTTTTAATTTCTACTGTAATTAGGAACACCGAGAGCCTCTCTCTCCATTTCTATATCACCACTTCCCTCTTGTGTCACGCGGATAGCCCCCCGTTTGACTAGTTCAAGCATGGCGAGAAAGCCCACGATGATAGAAACTTTCTTTTCGTGAGTGAGGGAACCATTAACGCCGTGGAACTCTTTGAAATTTATCTTGCTTGTTTGTGAGATTCTTAGAGCCAAGCGTTCTATCATCTCCTCTAGACTGATAACCTTCTTCACTGTCACTTTTGGCAGAGATTCTTTCTTAGGTAGAGACTCTATCACTTTTTCAAGTGCAAGCAAGAGATTCTCTACATCTGTTTTAGAATCGGGAGAAAAGATGATGAGCGGATTTTTGTTTGGGGTCTTCTCGAAGATAATGTTTTTCCCAAAAATGTTTTTTAATCCCGAAGACAATTCTTTAACTCTGGCGTAGAGAGCCAAGCGATCCTCAAGGTCATGGATGCTCTCCTCCTCTTCTTCCGTCAGCTTGATCATCGGCAGAAGAGAGCGAGACTTGATGAGCATCAAGGTCGAGGCCACCACGATAAACTCTGCCGACTCGCCTATGGGAAACTCGTCATGCGTTTCAATGTACTTGATGAAATCGTCTGTCACTTGAGAAAGTGAGACGTCATTCACAAAAAGCTTCCTTTTGGTCACCAGTTCAAGAAGAAGGTCCAAAGGACCTTCGAAAACCTCAGTTTTGACGGTATATGAGCCTTCTTTCACCTCGCTATTATAGCGTTTTTGAGCCTTACTTTCAATAAATTAAGGATTTAACCTTTTCACGTCACGAGGGAGGTAGGTGGCTTCGCGGACATTTGGAAGGTCGAGAATCTTCATGATAAAGCGTGCTGGTCCAATACCTGCACCGCCGTGTGGAGGACAGCCATAGCGGAAGAAATTTAGGTAATCTTTGAGGGGCTCAAGGTTCATACCCTTCTCTTTGGCTTGCGCCTCAAGTATCTCTAGTCGATGTTCACGCTGAGCGAGAGTGGTAACTTCAAGGCCTCTGTACAATAAGTCCGCTCTACGACTTCTGTCAGAACCTTCCTCTAAACGCATATGATAGAATGCGCTTTTAGATTTGTGATACTCGGTGATAAATACAAATTCATGGTTGTGTTCTTTCAAAACATATTCGGAGATAGCACGCTCTTCTTCGGGAGAAAGGTCGTGTTCTTCGGGACTTGGTATTCCTAAGCCAACCAAAATCTTTTTCACCTCCAACATAGTCATCCTTGGGAAAGGTTGAGTGGGTACACTGATATTTAAATCAGGTAAAACTTTTAAAAGTTGCTCGAAACCAGAAACAATCATCCCCTCTTCGGCATCCATGATATCGTTATGATCTTTGATATAAGAAATCTCGAAGTCCCACCCAGTAAATTCAGTCATGTGACGAGTGGTGAAGGATTCTTCTGCTCTGAAAACTGGAGAAACCATAAAAACTTTTTCAAACCCAGAAGCCATAGCCATCTGCTTATAAAATTGTGGGGACTGCGCTAAATATGCCTTACGGTCAAAATATTTTACTTCGAAAACTTCTGCCCCACTCTCAGAAGGTGTACTCATAAATGCTGGTGGATAGAGTTGGACGAAATTATTTTCATCCCAATACTTACGCCAGCCCTTCTCAAACTCTGTCCAAACTTTAAAAATCTTTGCTTTTTCTGGTTTCCTCAAATCAAGCCACCTGTAGTCAAAACGAATAGGGGCCTCCGTCTCTTCCCCCCCTTTCACCACTACTGGTATGGGAAGTTCTGGCTCTGCTTTTGATAAGACCTCGATTTTTGTAGGATGCATCTCACTACCACCCGGAGCTTGAGGAGCATCTACCATCTCTCCCGTTACTCTAATGACAGATTCAAGAGAAAGATCTTTAGCTGTTTCAAATTGAGAATTGTCAGCTGTTACTACAATCTGAGTTAAGCCATTCATATTGCGCACCACAATGAAGATTATTTTTGATTGGATGCGTAGAGCGTGTATAAATCCTTGTATCATTTTTGTTTTAGTCCTACTCTCTCCCTAACCTCCTCCATCTTTGCTTCTGCCCTTTCGCTAGCCATCCGCCCGCCCTCACGAAGAATCTCCAATGCAGAGGCTTTATCCTTCTCAAGTTCTTGTCTCTTTTCGCGCAGAGGGGTAATAAACTTTTTCAGGTCCTCTGCCAAAGCTTCTTTAAGTTCTTTATACTGACCCTTCTTATCTTCATATAACTTATCAAGCGATGCCTTGTCTTTAAGAAGAGCATGAATAGCATAGACATTTTCTGGTCTCTCACCAGACGAGTCAGTGACAATACCCATAACTGATTTAGTAATCTCATCATCAGAAGCAAAGAGTCCTATTGTGTTGCCATAGCTCTTGCTCATCTTCTTGCCATCAGTTCCAGTCACAGTGGCCAAACCCTCTAAGATAAGAGGCGTGGGTAATTTGAAAGTGTCACTGAAAACATTATTAAATTTCTGCGCAGTATCACGGGCAATCTCAACATGCTGTTTCTGGTCCTGTCCCACCGGCACCACATCAGCATCTTGGATAAGAATATCGGCCGACATGAGAATTGGGTAGTCGAAGACGCCCACGCTGATTTCTTTATTCTTGGCCTCGGCATCTTTGAAGGCGTGTGCCCGCATAAGATACGGCATGGTGGTCAAGCAATTGAAAATCCAAGCCAGCTCTGTCACTTGAGGCACATCGGACTGTTTATAAAGGATAGTTGTCTTTGGATTAAGACCGATAGCGAGATAGTCGAGTAAAACACTCAGAGTATTGGCCTCCATTTCTTCCTTATTCTGCAGAGTTGTAAGAGCATGTAGGTCAGCGATAAAGATAAGACTCTCATAAGAATCCTGCATTTCCACAAATCGCTTCATGGCGCCGAAATAATTGCCAAGATGTGGCCTACCGGTAGGCTTAACTCCC
>PCVB01000002.1:0-224 GCA_002787855.1 Candidatus Zambryskibacteria bacterium CG11_big_fil_rev_8_21_14_0_20_42_18
AACTACGAGCTTTTTGTAGTAGCGAGACGACCTTATCTGTATCTGATCTGAAAATATAGCGATTCAAAGTATCTAAGCTTGTGATCATTCCTATCACCGCTATAAAAGCAATAATAGCCATCACTATAAGTATTTCCACAAGAGTAAACCCTTGCTGGTCAACACTCGGTGTTGACCATTTTTTCTTATCTTGGGTTGAGATGTTGGGTAACTTCATATATGGG
>PCVB01000002.1:245-7500 GCA_002787855.1 Candidatus Zambryskibacteria bacterium CG11_big_fil_rev_8_21_14_0_20_42_18
GGTAACTTCATATATGGGGGTGATAATTGATATCGCGATAAAGCCGACCATGATACCCACGCCTATCATCAGTACCGGCTCGATGATAGACGAGAGCCGTTTGGTCTGCTCATCAAGCTCTGATTCATGTATTTCTCCTAGATAGATGAGAGTATCCGATAGACTTCCAGTTTTCTCTCCCACCGCAATCATATTGGAGAGCATTCCGGGGAAAAGTTTTGGATGCTTCTCGAAGAACGAAGAGATTTTTGTCCCCATCGTTATAACAGCGGCCAGTTTCTCAAGTCTATCGCGATAGACAAGGTTAGTGGTTGTCTCTGCTGTAACCTCTATAGCCTCTACTACGTGCACCTGACTCTTAAAGAGGGTGCCGGCGATGCGACAAATATTGGTCAAGTGGTAATGCTGGAGCATGGGGCCAATCACAGGTAATTTCAAAGAGAAGCCGTGCATGGCGTATTTAAATGGTTTAAGGCGCATGAGGAAAATAAAGATGATTACCAATAAAGCCAATCCCACAAGCAAGAAGAGCCAGTGGTTAATCAAGATATTGCTGATAAACAAAAGAATCTTGGTACTCAATGGTAGAGTAACATTTAAACTCTGAAAGATTGGCAGAAGTTTAGGGAAAAGGAATACCGTCATAAGAGCGCTGATACCTAAAGCAGCTACAATAATGACAAGAGGGTAGACAAGGGCGCCGATTAATTTCTGTTGCAGTTGTCGCTTCTTCTCCATCTCGTCGGCTAGATACTTGAGATTTTTTGAAAGGGTTCCCGCCGTTTCTCCCACTCTAATAATATTGATAGTAAATTGGCCAAAAACTTTCGAAAACTTCTTCATACTCTTGTGAAGAAATTGCCCGTTGGCAATGTCGTGACGAATCTGCCCAAACATTCTTTTGTTGGCGGCAGAAGACATTTGGTCCTCAAGCATGGCAATCGCTTCAAAAAGCCTGACCCCACCTTTCACGAGAAGGGAGAGACGTTTGAGGAAAACTGCCTGCTCCTTGACCGACATACTTGGACGAAAAAGGGAGAACTTTAAGTCCTTTAAATTTTTCTTTGTAAGCTTGGAAGTAAGCTTAGAAATATTTGAAGATTTATTCATAGTTCGATTGTGCTCACTACTCGTGTATTACTCTCAAAACTTCTTCGAGTGTGGTGAATCCTTGTGTCGCTTTTTTGAATCCGTCTTCAACCATCGTAGTCATCCCTTTTTCTATGGCCATCTTTTTTATATTTGATGCGGAACATTTTTCTAGCATTGCTTGTCGGATTGCTTCATCTACCACCATCACTTCGTATATGCCCATTCTACCTCGATAACCACTTCCTAGACACTCCTCACACCCCGCACCTTTAGACATAGAATCTGGAATATTGCCCACAGAGACACCACCGAGATCAGCCAGACTTTTCTTCTCTGCATCGGTGAGAACCTTGACTGTCTTACAGTGGTTACAAATCTTTCTCACCAAACGTTGACCGATAACGATGTTGACCGTAGTAGTAATGAGATACGGCTCTAAACCTAGGTCTAGCAAACGGGGCAGGGTAGTGGCGGCGTCGTTAGTATGAAGAGTAGAGAGCATCAGGTGTCCGGTTAGTGCAGTGTTAACGGCAAGATTTGCTGTCTCGGAGTCACGAATCTCTCCCACCATAATGATGTCAGGGTCTTGTCTCAAGACAGAACGAAGGCCGTTGGCAAAGGTCAGGCCCATGAGGGGATTAGCTTGAATCTGGTTTATACCCTCGATGGCATACTCAATAGGGTCTTCGATAGTAACGATGGAAATTTCTCTAGTATTTAAAGTTTTCAGTATTGTATAGAGTGTCGTAGTTTTCCCAGAACCTGTTGGACCGGTGGCAAGGATCATGCCGTAGGGACTGCGAATGGCGTTTTCAATCTTCTTCCTATCTCTCTCACTTAGACCAAGAGCTTCGAGAGAAAGCTTTTCTGCCTGTTCGGCGAGAAGGCGGAGAACAATATTTTCTCCAAAATAAACTGGCACTATGGAAACACGGATATCAATGGGGCTCTTGTCATCGAGAACGATTCTGAAACGACCATCCTGCGGATTTTGATGTTCATCGGTGCGAAGACCAGCAATAACTTTTATCCTCGCCACTATCTCTGATTGAATCTCTTTAGGGAAAACATAAGCGTCTTGGAGCACACCATCAATGCGCATACGTATCTGTACATCCTTTTCGCGAGGGTCTATGTGGATATCTGAAGCACGTAGACCATGCGCTTCTGCAATTAGCGCGTCCACTAAAGCAATGATAGAGATATTGCCTGTCTCGGCTAATTCCTTTTTGACCTTGCTTTCCTTCATAAAATATTGCGCTACTATATCACAAAATATGCTTATAGACAAGTTGTCCCTTTACTTTATTGGTGATATCGACTATAATACAGACATGTAAGGTTCTCGTTGAGAGGTTACTTTAGGTCAATCCGAAAGAGAGCGCGAAATGAGATTGGTCCGACACTTACATAGTTAAAATAATGTCGGCACAAATAAAATGGCAACAAAGCTATACGTCGGGGGAATTCCTTATTCCACGACAGAGGCTGCTTTAAGCGACTTGTTCGCAAAGGCAGGAGCTGTCACCTCTGCGTCAATTATTATTGATCGCATGACCGGCAGAAGCAAAGGTTTCGGATTCGTCGAGATGACAAATGACGATGAAGCTCAAAAGGCTATAGAGATGTATAACGGACAAGACTTCGAAGGAAGAAAGTTGACTGTTAACGTCGCTCGCCCACTTGAACCTCGCAACAACGATCGTAGACCTATGTAATTTCTCCGCTTCGGCGGGAAAGTAAACAAAAACCCCACTTCGGTGGGGTTTTTGTTTACTTTGAATTAGTTGAAGAGTTATACTAAAAGTATGAAAGATTTTTTCTTCCTCGTTATAGGACTCGCCATTATTTTAGGCTCAATTTTTCTCTTTTTAAAACAAAACTCAACTGAATTAAATGAAACTCGTCCAATAAAAATAAATGACGCTACTATTACAGTAGAGGTAGTTGATACAGATGAGACACGCCGACTCGGACTTTCTGGAAGAACTGAATTAAAAGAGGGGACTGGTATGCTTTTCATCTTTGACAGACCGGCTATATACGCATTTTGGATGAAGGATATGCGTTTCCCCATAGACATTATCTGGATAGATCAAAATTTCGTAGTGGTAGATATAGATAAAGAGGTTTCTCCAGACACTTTCCCACAAAGTTTCTCACCGGAACAAGCCGTGCAATATGTTTTGGAACTCCCAGCTGGATCTGCCGATAAATATCGTATTGACCTAGGTGCTGTGTTACAATAATTTTATGAAAATTAAAATAGCCATCAATGGAGCGGGGAGAATTGGTAGAGCTTTCTACAAACTAGCTCGCGAACGAGAAGAAGTTGAAGTTGTAGCTATAAACGACCTCGGCAATATTGAGAATATCGCCTATCTTTTAAAATTTGATACCGTCTATGGAAAAAGTGGTCTGGAGATAGAAGTCAAAGATGGCGATCTCGTTGTCAATGGTGAGAAAATAAAATTCCTTTCGGAAAAGGACCCAGCTAAATTGCCATGGAAAGATCTTGGAGTGGACGTGGTTATAGAATCTACAGGATTTTTCACAACTTACGCCGGTTCGAAAGCGCACTTGGATGCGGGAGCCAAAAGAGTGGTGGTCACCGCGCCAATGAAAGATGACCCTATAGAAGGTATCGAAGGAAGCACTGTCCTCATGGGGGTTAACGAGGAAAAACTTTCTACCTGTCTTATTAGCTCTAACGCTTCTTGTACTACTAATGCCGGTAGCCCTCTTATTGCCATCCTTGACGAAACTATCGGTATAGAGAAAGCTGTTTTAAATACTGTACACGGGTACACCGCCTCGCAGTCACTAGTTGACGGCCCCTCAAAAAAAGATTTTCGTGAGGGTCGATCTGCGGCACAAAATATCGTACCTTCTTCCACTGGCGCGGCCATCGCTGTCACTAAAGCATTTACTAAATTGGAAGGTCTTTTCGATGGGATTGCGGTGCGGGTGCCGGTAGTGGCAGGGTCTCTCGTCGACGTCACCTTTATAGCAAAAAGGGAAACCACCGTCGAAGAAGTCAATAACATTTTGAAAAAAGCGGCAGGAGAGAAAAGGTGGGAGGGGGTCTTCACCGTTACAGAAGAGAAGTTGGTTTCTTCGGATATCGTGGGGAGTCTCTACGGGTCTATCGCCGATCTTAATTTCACCCGCGTGGTGAGCGGTAATTTAGTTAAGGTTATGTCTTGGTATGACAATGAATTAGGCTACAGTAACACTCTCTTAAACCACGTTATCAAATTGGGAAAATATATAAAATAAGATGAAAATATATGTGGGTTCAGATCACGCCGGTTTTGGATTGAAGGAGAAATTGATTATTTATCTCCAAGAGCTTAGCTATGAAGTAGAAGATAAAGGAGCGTTTGAATATAATGAGGAAGACGACTATCCGGACTTCATTATCCCTGTCGCCAGAGAAGTTTCCAGACGCCCCAATGAGGTAAAGGCGATTATTTTTGGTGGTTCAGGTCAAGGAGAAGCTATGGCGGCCAATAAATTTAGTGGGGTGCGAGCGGCAGTTTATTATGGACAAGGACAATGTATTGTCGAAGAGGAAAATGAATCCGTCATCAAACTCTCAAGAGAACATAATGACGCCAATATCCTCTCGCTTGGAGCGCGCTTCATCACTGAAGAAGAGATGAAAGAGGTTGTAAAAGAATGGCTCGATACTAAATTTGTAGGTAACGAACGTCATCAAAGAAGATTAGACAAAATGTCCCGCATTCATGAATAAAATTATTCCAGCCATACTTCCTACTAGCATCCCTGATTTAGACTCTAAACTCGCCCAATTACCAGAAGAAATAAAGCTCATGCACCTTGATGTCTTGGAAGAAGATATTTGGTCGGAGAATATTCACATTAATTTTGAAGTTCATCTAATGGTTAAGAGGCCCGACGATATTATAGAGCGTTGGGTAGAGAGGGGCGCGAAAAGAATTATAGTCCACAAACTTTCTGAAAAAATTAGAAGTTCAAGAAGTAAGACTAAAATAGGTTTAGCGGTAGAACTTCAGGCTCCTCTTGAGGAAGTCTACCCTTTGGTCTCCGAGGTCGATTTTATACATCTTATGTCTATTGCCGAGATAGGGGCACAAGGCCATCCGCTAGATGAGAAAATTTTTGATAGAATAAAGAGTGTAAGGAATAAATTTCCACAATTAGAAATAAGTGTTGATGGGGGAGTGAAGGCAGAAAATTGGGAAAAACTAAAAAGTTCAGGGGCGACAAGATTTGTAGTTGGTTCAGGCTTTAATATTTTATGGAAATCACTGACGAAAAATTAATTGAGCTTAAAGAGAAGGCTAATGACATTCGCATCTCACTCATTGAAGCGCTTATAAAAGCCGGTTCTGGACATACCGCCGGCCCCCTAGGTATGGCCGATATCTTTACCACCCTCTTTTTCCACACCCTTAACCACGACCCTAAGAAACCAGATTGGGCGGAACGAGATAGGCTAGTGCTTTCAAATGGTCATATCTGCCCGGTACTTTATTCGGCCATGGCACACGCAGGATATTTTCCGGTTGAAGAGCTAAAAACTTTACGCCAATTTGGCTCACGTTTGCAAGGACATCCTCATCGAGATTTCTTGCCTATGCTTGAGACAAGTTCCGGACCCCTTGCTTCCGGTCTATCGCAAGCTGTCGGTATGGCGCTTGCTGACAAGATTGACCATGGTCTCACAAGTAAACGACGCATTTATGCGCTTCTCTCTGACGGAGAACTAGAGAGTGGGCAGAGTTGGGAAGCGGCGATGCTCGGAGGCAAGGAGAGATTGCACAACCTGGTTGCGGTCGTAGATAGAAATAATATACAGATTGATGGTTATACGGAAGAGGTGATGCCCCTTGAATCACTTTCTGATAAATGGCGAGCCTGGAATTGGAATGTCATTGAGATTGATGGACACAATATAGAAGAGATAGCCGACGCCTTCGAGCAAGCAAAAACGGTCTTTGGTAAACCAACGGTCATTATCGCCCACACCATTGCCGGTAAGGGGGTGGAAGAATTCGAACAAGACTACAGGTGGCATGGCAATCCTCCCGGCAAGGGCCCCACGGACAAAATTCCGGCTGATAAACAAGGCGAGGTGGCCTTAGCAGAACTTAGAACACTCGGAGGTAAGATAAAGAGTGAACATCAGTAGACAACCCACAACTAACAACAATGTTAAATCCGAACTTAAAACTCAATGAAAAAATGTTCGATAAAGATGTCGAACAAATACCTATCCGCCAAGGATTTGGTGAAGGGCTCTTAGAAGCTGGAGAAAAAAATCTACAAGTAGTGGGGCTATGCGCCGATCTCACGGAGTCAACAAAGATGAATTTGTTCAAAGATAAGTTCCCTAATAGATTTATCCAAATGGGTGTGGCGGAACAAAATCTCGCATCTGTCGCCTCGGGTTTAGCGGCTATGGGCAAAATACCTTTCATCAGTTCCTACGCGATGTTTTCCCCTGGAAGAAACTGGGAACAGATTAGAACCACTATTTGTTATAACAATAGACCGGTGAAAATTGTTGGCTCGCATGCGGGTGTCTCTGTGGGGCCAGACGGTGGCACGCATCAAGCTATAGAGGATATCGCCATCACTCGCGTTATCCCTCGCATGGTGGTGATCTCTCCTTGTGATTCTCTAGAAGCCAAGAAGGCGACTCTTGCCAGTGTGGACACTGGCACCCCAGTTTACTTGCGTCTCGCTCGAGAAAAAACCCCTGTTATGACGACAACAGAAACACCTTTTAAAATAGGGGAGGCGCAAATCTTTTGGCAATCGACAAAGCCCCAAGTAGGTATCATTGCCACCGGAGCCTTGCTACACAAAGCACTTTTAAGTGCCAAACAACTTGAAGCATCCGGAATAGAAGTCGAGGTGATGAATCTGGGAACCATAAAACCCTTGGATGAAAAAGCCATAGTCACACTAGCCAAAAAAACCGGAAAAATTATCACGGTAGAAGAACATCAGATCAGGGGTGGTATGGGTTCGGCTGTAGCAGAGTCTCTAGCGAAGAATTATCCGGTACCCATAGAGTTTATCGGGGTAGATGACCAGTTTGGACAATCGGGAACTCCCGAGGAACTAATCGAGTACTATGGTATGGGAGTAGGAAGTATTGTAAAGGCAG
>PCVB01000011.1 GCA_002787855.1 Candidatus Zambryskibacteria bacterium CG11_big_fil_rev_8_21_14_0_20_42_18
GAAAATATTTTTTAGAATCTTGCATGTAACCCATCATGCAATATTCATGAGAGTTAATAAAGCTCATAAAAATAAGCCCCGCTTGATGCGGGGCTTGGATATCAAGCTATTTCAGAAATGAAGCCGATGTCGGACCTCCATTTGTGATCCGGTCGAAAGTGGCAAACATTAAACGACCTGTGAAGATCGCTGCGACCGAAACTTAGGAGATACTGGTCTCCCTTGAGAACAATCGGCTTGTGAATACCAATAAGCCACCAGAAACCCATATCGTGGAGCTCCTGGTCTGAAAGATTCTCTTCCAAGAAACACACCGCCCCGGGACTGGTTTGTCGCCAACCGAGCCTAAGGATTTCGGTGTAAATCTTATTGGTGACGCGTTCATCACCCCTAAGATAGCTCGCCCTGAAAAGGACAAGCGTCTTATCTGTATTAACACCGACCGGTTCCTCCAAGGAGCGGAGAATCCTTTTGGCTTTAGTGCAGACACCAGTCCTTCTCCCCTTCATTCCACGTAGCCATTCTCTCCCGGTCATTTTTTTCCCATTGTTAATGGCAATAAAAACGGCCTCTTCTTCCTTCAAGGAATAATGTGCTAATCCTGCCATCGTAACATTCTCCTGTATGTGTGTTTGGGAACTAAAAACTATCTCGGTACTTTATAAACCTATTTTTCGATATTGTCAAGAAAAATGGTGTCCCCGGCAGGAATCGAACCTGCATCAAAGCCTTAGAAGAGCTCTACTTTATCCATTAAGCTACGGGGACAAGTGAGGAACAGAGGAGATGCTTGCATATCCTATGGTTCCGAACGCCATCCCCGCCGCGAAGCGACAGGGGACAAGTGAGGAACTAGTTCATCGTAGCTTTCTTAGAGCGAGGGGTCAACGGACGGGATTCCTGCCTTCTTCATTTCCGTAAATTCAAGGGCCTTGGCTCCGTAATAAGAAACGGTTTCTACCAGAAGAGCGCTGTCAAATATTTGCCCCTCTTGCCCCACCGACTTTTCTGACACAAAGATTTCTCCCTTATCAACCCCAATAAAAATATAAACAGAGAAACTCACAAATGCGATAGCGAGAATGGCTGATGAAATAAAAATAACTTTCCAATCAGCCTCTGGGCTTGTGCCAAATCCAAACAAGTTACCGCTAAACTTCAGGTCTGATTTTTTAAAAAATGTTTTTAAGTTTTCCATATTTTAATCAAATGAATGTATTGAGAACACAATTCTCAAGCGCCAACTATCTTCGGCTTGCGAAAGTATCGACTCCTCTATCATAACTCGATAAGGCAAACTCTCTAGGGCATGCAAGAAAGCCGAAGTGGCAGACCAAGACCCCCCCGCCTCTACCACCATACGAATAAGGTCTGGGTCAGAGGTGGCGCTCTCTTTCCTCTCAACAGAAGCAATCTTGGTATTAAGCTTAAGGACTTTTCCCTTCTCCTCGATACTTTCTATGAGAGAAACCAGTTTGTCGTTTGTAAAAACAAGTTCATCTAGGGCGGTGATTTCTTCTCTAGAATTAGCTTGTATCGTTTTTATGGACTGGGTAAGACCACCTGCTTCTGTTACTTGACGAGCTTCGTTGAGAAGTATAGAGGTCTCTTGGTTTTTCGATCTAATATCAGATATACCAAAAACAATGACAGCTAATAAGATTAGAAAAGCCAGAGAAAAGAATCCTATGATTACTTTAGAATTTTTGAAAATCATATGGGCGAAAATTTTATCTGGAAACTTATCTCTTTATCCTTGGCCAGATCAGAAACAGGTAGCGCTACGTTGGAGAAGTAGCCCGATGCACTTAAGCGGTCTTTAAAAGCTACTAGAGCTTGACGATTCGAAGCCTCTCCACTAACCGAAAGGACTACTTTGCCCGCCACCTTTCCCCAGGAGAAATTAGTGATACTAATACCACTAATCTTTTGTTCTAAAACTTTCTTAATAAAATCTGACGGTCGATCCACATCAAGTTTGGAAGAAAGGGCCTCGAGACGCTTATTGGTCTCTGCAAGCCAGGCTTGGAGCTCTGCCTCATTTTCCTTGAGACTAGAATTATCTACGACCCTATCCCATTCGAAAGCCTCTTTATAGCGAAGGTCTGAGAGAATGTAAGAAGGCAAAAGTCCTATGATTCCTATCACTAGTATTGAGACGAGAGCCATAATGATTACTATCGCTCGACGCAGATGATACTCATGCGAGACCTTCTCTCTCTCTTCTTCTGTAAGTAGTTTAAGCATATTTATTTCCCTCTGGGTAAGACTGCCCCTATGGCAGTAGTGTATTCCAGAGATTCTTCAAAAGACATTTTTTCAATATGGTGCTTAGGAGACATGTTCAGCCAAATATCCGCTTTGGCATAGTTAAGATTACTTTCACTCATAAACTTTTTGATAAACTCGTCTTTGCTCCCCCCGTGTCCACATAGGATCGCTTTCTCAATCTTTCGTTCTGGTTTGCCGGATTTAGCATTGCGGATATCCCAGAAAGCAAGCACCTTACGCATCTCCGCTTTCATATCGCTCAAGTTCGAAAACAGATCTTCTCCACCAATACTATAAGCCGAGGTAGTACTGAATTGCACCACACTGTCTTCAACAATATAGAAACCGGTCTTTTTCCAAGAAAGATTAATAATAAGGTGGGGGCCTTTATCATCTTGGTGAATAAGCGCCCTAGCAATGGCTTGGGATTCGAGTTTGAAAGAAATAGGGGTAACACCAACCGATTCAAAAAGACTTACATAAGCACTGACAATCTCTTTGGGTAAAACAAATACTGACAAAGTGATTTGGCGAGCGACCTTATCTTCCTTGATTATCTCGAAATCAAAGACAGATTCAGCGAGAGTTACCGGGGCATTCTCCTCGATGATAAAGGCAACGGCATCTCTCAACCCTTCTGGGGCAACCCAACCGATTGTGGTGGTAAAGAGATAAGCTCTCTCCTCTGGTAGGACAGCGTGGGCGTAACGAATACCATAGTGCGAGACAAGTTTCTGCAAAACGGGCGCAAGAGCGGCTGGGCTGGTAATAAGACCAGACTCAACTGCGCCCTTGGGATTATCTACCTTGGTAGCGTGTACCAAATCAAACCGGTCTTGGAAGATTCCTCTACGCAATTGCACAAATTTAGTATCGTTGTCTGCAATAGCTATCCCCGTAGTTGAAAGCAGGAGAAATTCTGGTACGGGGAAAAAATCAATGAAAGTTTTCCGTCTTGTCAGTGAAATCATACCTCTTTATTATACACAGTATCAATAAAACTCTTAAGAATAAGCGCCGCCGCCGAGGCGTCAGTCATCTTGGTCTGCCCTTGGTCTCGTCTGGCCTCAACTGTGGTAAATATTTCTGGTTGGAAGATTACGCCAATCCCCTTTTCTTCAAGCTTCGCTTTAAACTTTGCTATCTCTGTCTGAATTTTATTCGGACGGCCATCTAGATTCTTTGATTCTCCCATAACAATAGTCCCGACATCCTCTTTCTCCTTAAGTTCTAAAACTTTATTTAAAAGTTCGCGGTCATTTGCCCAAACCGCATAGGGCAAAGCGAAACCTTGCGAATCATCAGAGAGAGCAATGCCGACACGCTTGGTGCCATAGTCTATGGCCATTAGTTTCGTCATATAGAGAATTATAGTACAATTGAGATACTTATATGGAATCAATAAACTTATTGGCTGGGCTAGTGGGCGTTAATCCTATACTTGTTGCTCTTGCCATAATCTGGTCACTCGTGTGGAAAGGTCTAGCTCTCTGGAAATCAGCGGGGCTTAGACAGAAATATTGGTTCATCGCTATTCTCATTATAAACACCTTGGGAGTCCTCGAGATTATTTATATCTTCTTCGTAGCCAAGAAATACAAAGTTGAGGTTATAGAAAAGACGGAGTAAACTGGCCATTGTAAACTGGCCCTTGGAGGAGTCGCATAGTGGTTTAGTGCACCGGTCTTGAAAACCGGAGTCCCGCAAGGGACCGTGAGTTCGAATCTCACCTCCTCCGCCAAACTATTAGTTCCCTTTCCCCATCCACTTAAAAAGAGCTATACTTTTATCTGCATGAAATTAGAGGGTGATACTAAACTAGACTATATCGATGTCCTCATTCGTCCGAAAAAGAGCGCCCTTAGCAGTAGACAAGAAGTTAACCTAGAGAGAACCTTCAAATTTCCAAACAGTAATACTAGCTGGTCAGGTATTCCCATAGTTGCCGCCAACATGGATGGGGTGGGAACTTTTTCTATGATGCGGGCTCTCGGGAAACACAGGCTCGTCACTGCTTTACATAAACATTACGACTTGGATGAATACCGCGCGATGGATAAAGAGCATACTTTCTTTACCATCGGCATTAAAGATGGTTGTGAAGAAAAATTAGAGCAGTTTATTAGAAAATATGGTGAGCCGAGAATGTTGCTTATCGATGTTGCCAACGGCTACACGGAGAAATTTCTAAATTTTGTAAAAGAAGCGAGGAAAATGGCGCCGACAAGTATTATCATGGCCGGCAACGTCGTCACGGGAGAGATGACTAAGGAATTAATTCTCGCCGGAGCAGATATTGTAAAAATTGGTATTGGCCCTGGCGCTGTTTGTACCACGCGAGTTATAGCGGGGGTCGGTTACCCTCAACTTTCTGCCGTTATTGAGTGTGCTAAAGTTGCACATAAAGTTAAAGGGTTTGTGTGTGCTGATGGTGGGTGCAGAAATCCTGGTGATGTGGCAAAAGCTTTTGGAGCTGAGGCTGATTTTGTGATGCTTGGTAGCATGCTTTCAGGACACGAGGAAGGAGATCAGGATATTATCGAGATAAACGGAAAAAAATTCGCTGAACATTACGGCTCAAGCTCAAGAGAAGCTATGGACAAACATAATGGCGGACAGGCTTCTTACAAGGCCGCTGAAGGCAAAAAAATACTTGTGCCATATAAAGGTAAAGTCGAGGAAACAGTAGAAGAAATCCTCGGAGGCTTAAGGAGTGCTTGCACTTATGTCGGCGCTCGCAGACTTGAAGAATTGCCAGAGCAAACAACTTTTGTATTAGTCAACAGACAACTTTCTCCGTCTATATAAACATGAAGAAGAAAAACGGTAGACAATCAGCCTATTCGTGCGGTAGAAGCGCGCCTATGGCAAGCATCAAGACAAGACCGAAGAGAAACCAAATAAGATGCTTGCCGTAAAGCTGGTTATATTTTGATTCCCTGATTGAATGTGGGATAAGGTCTTGTAAAACGACGACTAGGAAAGCTCCGGAGGTCAGACCCAGGAGAGGAACTTCAAAAGCTTCGAAGCTCTCCAATAAGAAAAAGCCACCGATGGAGCCGAAAAGAATGGTACTAGAAATTGTAAAGTTCAAAGCTAAAGCTTTTTTAGTCGAATAACCGCCCTGTTTGAGAACAAAGAATTCTGACATTTCCTGCACTAATTCATGGACAAAAATACTTAAAGTGGCAAAGAAGGCCAGTGAGGAGCTGACGGCCAAAGAGGCGGCCAGAACAATGCCATCGCCAATATTGTGGAAAGCGTCGCTGGCCATAATTCGCCTAACATCAAGTCGAGAGTGATGGCGCGCCTCATGGGCCTCATCGTGATGATGGTGAGACAAGGGTATAAGTTTGAACAGTAGCCAAAACCCGAGAGCTCCGCTAATGACCCAAGCTAACCCGGAGGTTAAAGAACCCGAATGCTCTACTGCCTCAAACCCAAGTTGATAAGCGATGATGATAAAGACCCCGGCGGAAAAACTAACCAAGAGACTTAGATTACGCTCTATAACCTCCCCCGCTCGATGCCAGATGGAAAAGACTCCCACCAACGAGGCGAGCATTATAAGAAAGGAGTATAAAAGTATTTCGATCATTCTTTGTGTATCTGTATTGACATTATGGTTATGATATAATTTTTATAACTTATATGCCACGACCGAAATTTTTAATAGAGTGGGATGCACACGAATACGAACATAGAGAACGAAGCCCAGACTGGTTCTGGGCGGTAGGCATCATTTCTGTTTCTGTAGCTGTGGCGGCTGTTATTTTCGGTAACATTATTTTTGGAATTTTGGTAATTATCGCGGCCTTTACTCTCTCACTTTTTGCTCAACGCCCACCAAGCACACTACATGTCGTAGTAGATGAGAGGGGTGTTACTAGAGGCCGTGTTCATTATCCGTTTCAGACCCTAAAATCTTTCTGGATAGACATGGAACATCCACACAAAAAAATTATTTTAAGGTCAGAAAAAATGTTTATGCCCCTTATCATTGTGCCCCTTGGAGATGAAACAGATGTAGAGAAACTCCACGAAAGTCTCTCCCTGTTTCTTTCAGAAGAATTTCACACGCTCCCCTTCGTGGAAAAAATTCTCGAGTATTTAGGTTTTTGACTTACAAGCTTCTAGGTGTTAGCTTCTAGGTGTTAGCATTGCTCTCATCGTTCAATGGATAGGACATAACTTTGCGGAAGTTAAAATGTAGGTTCGATTCCTACTGAGAGCACCAAACGATAGACTCAATGTAAACTAAGAAAGTTTCTTCACTAATTTTGTCAGACGTGATTTCTTGCGTGAAGCGGTATTTTTCTTGATAGTCTTACCCTTTACGGCCTTGTCGAGCGCGCTTTGAACCTCGCGCATCATTGCTTCGGCCTCTTTTTTACTACCAGATGCAACTAGTTTCTTGAAAGATTTTATAGCGGTAGAAACCTTGCTTTTACGGCGGAGATTATGGACTCGCTTATTAAGCGAGCTCCTGTGGGCTTTCTTAGCTCCCTTGGTTACTGACATGGGAGCATCTTAGCAGATTTTCTATTATAATGGCAACTAATGATTGGAAGTCTTAAGGGAATAGTGCAATACAAAGACCTAAACTCCATAATAGTGGACGTTTCCGGTGTTGGGTATAAAGTCATGGTCACAACGGAGACCGCTCTTGATACCATGCCTGATTCACCCATCTTTCTATGGACACATCTCGCTGTAAGGGAGACTTCTCTTGGACTTTTCGGTTTTCTAGACAAAGAGACGTTTAATATCTTCGAACTTCTCATCACCATCTCCGGCATCGGACCTAAAAGCGCTTTGGGTATCCTCAACGTCGCAACCCCAACAATGCTTAGACAAGCGGTGGCCAACTCTGACACTTCTTATTTAACAAGAGTGTCTGGTATCGGAAAAAAGAATGCTGAAAAAATAGTATTGGAACTCAAAGATAAACTGAAAACAAGCATAGAAGACGGTAGCATAGATATGCGTTCAGAAGGCGATGCTCTTGAGGCTCTTGTATCTCTTGGATATAACGAGCGTGATGCACGCGAAGCATTAAAACAGGTGCCTAGAGAGGTTGAAGGAGCGAGCGAACGAGTCAAGGCGTCATTGAAATTGCTATCGAAGAGAGATTAGTATTATGCCTGAACTGCCTGAAGTCCAAACTACCGTTGACGGGTTGAATAAAACGGTTAGGAGAAGAAAGATCCTTGATGTTTCGACAACTTACAACAGTCGTTTTTACAAGGACAAAGAAGATATTAAAAACCCCGAGTTTTTCAAAATTTTCAAAAGAAAAGTTAAGGGTAGGAAAATTTTAAAAGCAGAAAGAAGGGCTAAAAATATTCTCATCCATCTCTCAAATGATTACACCATCCTCGTCCATATGAAAATGACTGGGCACTTCGTCTATGACCGGCCTAATTATCCGTACACACGATTGGATTTTAAATTAGACAATGGGAGGCATCTTTTACTCTCTGATATGCGCAAATTCGCTAAAGTTACTTGCCTAAAAACTTCTGAATTAAAGGAATCACTTCATCTGAAGCATCTTGGCCCGGAACCCTTGGACAAAAATTTTGTATTTAAAAAATTTAAGGCTCAAATCTTGAAACGACCCAAAGGAAGAATCAAACAAGTCCTGATGGATCAGAGCTTAATCTCCGGCATTGGCAATATCTACGCCGACGAGATCCTTTGGCGTGCCGGAGTCCACCCCTTATCACAGCCCGTTAAGATCCCGGAAAAAATTTTTCGGGCTATCTTTAAGGCTATTAAAGAAATCTTAAGAAAAGGCATTGCTTTGGGTGGAGACTCGATGGATGATTACCGTAACATTAAAGGGGAAAAGGGTGGGTTTCAAAATAGTCATCGTGCCTACCAGAAACACCAGAGAAAATGTTTAAAAAGAGGATGTGAGGGTGTGCTGGAGAAAATCCGGGTTGGCGGGCGCGGTACTCACTTTTGCCCTGTCCACCAAAAGTTATACTAGTAGTAGAACACTATGATATATCATAGCAAAACTAAAAAATGCGTCTTAATCTTAGAAAACATCAGGAGTGTCGAAAACACGGGCTCCATATTTCGCACCGCCCAAAGATTTGGTGTTTCAAAAATTATTTTGGTAGGTACCACACCTGCCCCCATAGACCGCTTTGGTAGGAGGCGTCAAGATTTCTCTAAAGTTTCTCTCGGAGCAGAAGATGTGGATTGGGAATATGTAAAAGAAATTGGGCCAGCTATTGATGAACTTAAAAACGGTGGTTTTCAAATTATCTCCCTGGAACAAGATCCAGAAGCTAAAAATATAAAAGATTTTAAAGCGCCAGAGCAATTTGTCCTAGTGGTTGGCAACGAAGTGACCGGAATATCTAAAGAAGTTCTAGAGATATCGGATACAATTTTAGAAATACCCGTAGAAGGAGAAAGAAAGTCTCTTAACGTCTCTGTGGCCACAGGGGTAGCTTTGTTTATGTTATTATAGATTGATGCTTAATCCATTTCCAGAACTTTTGACGTATTCTCTTTTGGGACCATTTCTTTTGAGAATAATTCTGGCATTTATATTTGTTAATCTTGGGATTCTAAAATTTCGTGGAGAAAAAGAGAGATGGATCGCTTCTTTTGAAACTCTTGGACTACGCCCCACATCACTCTTTGTGCCACTTTATGGCTTACTCCAAGTTATAGGTGGGATTCTTTTACTAATAGGCTTGTGGACACAGGTCGCAGTATTAGCTTTTGTTATTTTCACTGGTATTGAGCTCTATATTGAGTGGAAAGCCGGCAAAATCCTTAAACGTGACTTGGTCTTTTATCTCCTTCTATTTGTCATCTCTCTTTCACTTCTTCTCACCGGCGCCGGCGCCTTTGCAATAGATATTCCTCTTTAATTGGTGCGCCCACGAGGGTTCGAACCTCGGACCTTGTCCTTAAAAGGGACCTGCTCTACCAGCTGAGCTATGGGCGCAATCTACCCCGCTGTAGCGGGGAACGTATCCGAAAATATACCTTAAAAATACTCGCTAGTCGAATTACAATTTCAAAAGTATTTTCTCGATAAGTGTTGTTATCTCCCCTTCTCCGCGACGAGCTAAGTGGTAACCTATAACCAAATCTTCAGAAAGTCTTTCAATCTCTTCTAATTTAAAGTTCTTTAAAAAACCTTTGGCCTTATTGTATGGAAAAGTTTTCATATCTGCCTCCTCTGCATTTTTCGTCCTTCCCACAATAAGCATAGACTTTACTTGCCAAAAAAGTTTGAAGAAAATCTGATCAGCCGAAAGCCCCGCGGAAAGGGCTTTTTGGTATAAAACCCATGCCTCTTTTTTATTTCTATTACCTAGTGCCTCAGTTAATGCAAAGATATTAAATTCTTTCCCCTTTTTATCTAGTGGCAACTTTTCTTCATCCTCAACTTCTCCAAGGTTCACATCAACCACCGTCCCAAAAATATCTTTGTGATAAAACTCGTCTGTCATATTTGTTTCATTTCCCCCCAATTATCTCCTACCTGCGCCTCTACTAAAATAGGCACGTCAGAAGTCTCTTTTCTCGGTAAAATAGTCTCCATAAGTTTTTTGAAATGTATCACGACTTCATCTACCAAAGAATCTTTGACCTCGTATACTAACTCATCGTGAACTTGTAGAACAAGACGCATGTCATCTTCGTGTTTTTCTAATTTAATATGATCATCAATTCTTTTCATAGCAATCTTAGTCAAATCTGCGCTGGTACCCTGTATGGGAGCGTTGATAGCCATTCTCTCTGCTTGTGCCCGCACATATGGCAATGGTGATTTGAATTCTCTAAAATATCTTCTTCTCCCAAACAAAGTTTCTGTATAACCCTTCCTTTCGGTTTCCTTTTTTATTTTATCCAAATAGGCTGATAAACCTGCAAATGTTTTGAAATATTTGTCATAAAATTCTTGGGCTTCTTCACGGTCAACACCTAAATTAGCCTTAAGGGCATTCACCCCCATACCATACAGGATTCCGAAGTTGATAGCCTTCGCTTTAATACGCATGCCTTTGTCTACCTGCTCTTTCGGAACCTTAAAAACACGCATAGCCACACCAGCATGCACATCTTCTCCATTTTTGAAGATCTCAATAAGTTTCTTATCTTGAGAAAGAATAGCAGCAAGACGAAGTTCAATCTGCGAATAATCAAAAGATACGAGTTTAAATCCTTTTTCGGCCACAAAAGCATTACGGATAGCCCGACCTAGAACAGTTTTGTTGGGAATGTTTTGTAAATTGGGGTTATTGGAAGCCATTCGTCCGGTTGTGGTTCCTGCTTGAATAAATGTAGAATGCAGGCGAAAATTTTTATCAAGTTGCGGCGGTATGGCGTCAATATAGGTAGAGAGTAATTTAGCAAGTTCACGATAAGAAAGAATCATGGCTACAATTGGGTGTTTGTCTTTGAGTTTTTCGAGCTCTGATTCTTTGGTTGAGAGAGTGCCGGTTGGCGTCTTCTTCTGATTCTTCTCTGCTAAACCAAGTTTAGTAAAAAGAATATTAGAAAGTATTTTGGGAGAGTTTATGTTGAATTCTTCACCGGCTTCTTTCCAAATAGCTTTCTCAAGACGATTGAGCTCTTTATGGTAACCCAGAGAAAGGGCGCCGAGAATCTTTGTGTCAATTTTGATACCTCTTTCATTCATTTCCTCAACCACTTCTATAATGGGCTTCTCGATTTCTTCAAAAACTTTCCCCACTTTGCGTTTATCAAGCTCTGATTCAATAACTTCTTTTGCCTCTTTGAGATTATCGGTCTTAGTAAATCTAAAAACTTCCTCAAGTGTCGGGTTAGAAGTACTAGAATCTATAACCCAGAGGGCTAGTCTTAACTCTTTTTCTTGTTTGGCGAGAGCGGGGGAAATTTCGCCCGTCGTCGGAGCCCGGCCAGGCTGGGTTAAGACGGAGAAATTTAACTCGCTCGAGCCATTATTTAATAATTTTTTAACTCTCTCCCCCATGGTTCTAAATTCGAGCTCTTGGAAAAGACTTAGAAGTTTTTCAAGTTTCAAATTCTTTTTCCACTCTGGAGGTAGAACAAAGTTAATCGGCGCATCGTCTCTAATCGTCGCCATGTTTTTGGAAAAGAGGGCCCCTTTCTCGTTTTCAAGAAGAAGATTTCTAACACGCTCACTTGTACCCGCCTTCGCTAAAGCTTCGGCGAGGCGAGGCCCGCCCTTTTTCAAAGTTTTGTAAATTTCTTCAATAGGGCCAAAAGCGGTAATGAGAGAAGTTGCTGTTTTTTCACCAATGCCCTTAATGCCGACAATATTATCAGAAGGGTCTCCGCGTAGACCTTTGTAATCTATAAGAAGTGCGGGGGGGAATCCGAAACGTTCTAGAACTTTTTTCTCATCATAAAGAATGGTGTCATTAATACCTTTTTTCAAAGTATAAACTTGCACCTTTTTGTCATCCACAAGCTGTAGGGCGTCCATGTCTCCAGAAGCAATGATAATTTCTATGTCCTTCTTTTTCTTAAGGTTGTAAACAATAGTTCCAATGATGTCATCGGCCTCAAATCCGGGGTGAGAATATATCGGAACACCAAAGGCGGTGAAAACGTCTTTGGCCCGTTCAAGCTGTAGCACTAGATTGTCGTCTATCTTGACCCTACCAGCCTTATAAGTCGCATCAGCTTCGTGTCTGTGGGTGGGGCCAGGGAGGTCGAAACAGGCCACTAAATAATCTGGTTTTAAATCGCCGATAATCTTCAGAAGCATAGTTGTCAGTCCATACAAAGCTCCGGTAGGTTCCCCCTTGGCTGTAGCAAAATCAGGTAGCGCATGATAGGCGCGATGAATAATCGCGTGTGCGTCAAACAGAATTAGCTTCTTATTCTTATTCATAAGATTTATCCTGAGCCTCGTCGAAGGAGATTTCTCGAGTAGTATCGTCTATAAATTTAAAATAAATTTTTCTTGCTCTTTCCGGAACAATATCAGAAACATTTTCTGGCCATTCTAAGAAAATCAAATTTTCCGGCTCTTTAATAATCTCTTCCCAGCCGAGATGGAGCAGTTCTTGTTCTTTCTCTAATCTATATGCATCAATGTGTATCAAGCGCTTAAAGTTTTTAAAATCTATTGCATAAATTTTCTCTATAACAAAAGTGGGGCTATGCATATTTTCTTTGACCCCTAAAATCTTACCTACCTCTTGAGTAAAAGCTGTTTTGCCGGACCCCAAATCTCCTTGCAACGCCACCACATAGGAGTCTCCTATGTGGTATTGAATGGTATTTAAAAAATCTTGGGCAATCTGGTG
>PCVB01000026.1:0-939 GCA_002787855.1 Candidatus Zambryskibacteria bacterium CG11_big_fil_rev_8_21_14_0_20_42_18
GTCTTTATATCCGTGGTAGGGGTTTGGTTTTTAAAAAGATAAATGCCTATGCCAACAAAAACGACTATTAAAAGCACTATAAATATATTTTTCATTTGGCCCCAATTTTATCACATATTAGAACCTACGCAATGAACCCGATAATCTCGTAAAAAAGAAGCCACCCCGACCTGAAGGGGTGACTTTTCTTGTTGCTAGTTTACTCAATGACAAGCTGGTTTGTTCCGATATTGAAGGTTCCCACTTTTCCTTCTTGCTCCACATTGAAGTGGTTTTCGTCACGATAAGTTAATTTGGTGCAATTAACAGGAAGCACGATGGAACGTGTTTTAAGTGAGAAGATACCGAACTTTCGATTCTTTCGTAACACTCGTAGATCTCTTCTTCCCAACTCTATGGTGGGGTCATATTCAATTGATAGAACAAGTGACCCATCTTCAATAGAAAATATACCACTCTTACCTTCCACGATGACCTCGTACATCGTATCGGTAAGAGGTTTAATTCCGTCTATCGATAAAAAAAGCTTCTCCAGAATCTCTTCTAGCGTAGAAGCCCTTTTCTTGTGTATCTTAATCTTGGACATTTTGTCCTCCTCAATGAACATTCACATAAAATGTGCTACTTTCCGCACTCTATACTTCGTCCAAGTTTTTGTCAAAATCCGTATATAAAAAGAAAATCGCTAGTGTTAAATTCATCAAGGCGAAACCTCGATGGTTCAAAGTAGAGAAAGGGTGGCAGAAGGTGATTTTTATGATAAAGTTTTGAATATTCCGCGATAGCTCAGTCGGTAGAGCGCCTCCCTGTTAAGGAGGATGTCCCAGGTTCGAGCCCTGGTCGCGGAGCCCCAATAATTTTAAAATGATAGAATGATAGTGGGTTTTTATACATTAATCAAATATATATGACGCAAAAAAATTTTAATGTGATAGTCGG
>PCVB01000026.1:969-6876 GCA_002787855.1 Candidatus Zambryskibacteria bacterium CG11_big_fil_rev_8_21_14_0_20_42_18
CAGCACCTTTGAGATCCCTATGTGGTGGAGCTGGGTGGGCGTGCTTCTCGCAGGCTATCTGTCGTATTCTGGTTTGAAAAGTAAAGGATAATTATCTAAAGGGGGTATGGCTATTAATAATATAAATTTTAATACTCACACTAAAAAATTTCGTTGGGTCTTTCTTTCCTTAATTGTTGGAGGTTCTCTTATTTTAATTTTGCCGACAGTGTTTATTTTTCAAATTAAACATGGACAAGAAAAGCAGTCCCAAGAAGCTGTCGCCCAGTTCCCAGTCACAGTCGATCCCCAAAATAAAATTATTGTAGAGAGCGAAGCAGTAAATGAGTATTTAGCTAGCCCAGATTCTCCTCTTCAAGCGTCTGTTTTTGATACTAGAGAAACTTTCACTAGTATTTATAAATGGTTTGCCACGATGGTTGCGAATACTTCCATGTATCAGAATCTAGCACTAGCAGGAGGGGGAAGACTCATTACTATCACTCCAGGATTAAGGAAAGAGCAAGTGGCTAACTCTTTCGGTAAAGCACTAGCTTGGAATAACGAGGATAAGAAAGATTTCACCACAGCGAAAGAAGGAGCCTCATTACCTCTTACGGAAGGCTCTTTTTTCCCCGAAGTATATTTTGTAGAGCTTGGGACGACTCCAGAGATCGCCCAAGATTTGGTCAACAAACGCTTCGCAGAGGAGGTGCTCTCACATTATGGGGAGTCTGTATCCAATGTCGTGCCTCTTAATACCGCTCTCACTATTGCGTCATTGATTGAAAGGGAGACCATAGGCACAGATGACATGCGAATGATTTCAGGAATTATTTGGAACAGAATTTTTAAAGGAATGAACCTTCAAATTGATGCCACTCTTCAATATGTCAAAGCTAGTAACAAAACAACAACAGTTTGGTGGCCAAAAGTATTATCTAAGGACAAATATCTTAAATCTCCATACAACACTTATATAAATTCTGGTCTGCCACCGACTCCGATAGCTAACCCCTCTGTGGCCTCTATTCTAGCAGCCCTTAATCCAACTCAAACAACTTGTCTGTTTTATTTTCATGATAAGAGAGGGGGTTTTCATTGCACAGACACCTATTCAGAACATGTGAAGCAATTGAAGAAATATTATGGTCAAGGAAAATAAGTCCTACGAATGGTAAAATGTACAGGAATCTTTAAGAGATAATAATGAAGCCACCAACCAACCCCAAATTAAATATAAAAAAGTTCGACACACAGCAGGCGCTTTTCGTTGCCATTTTTATCGCCCTCATTCTTTCTGGTTATGTTGCTTATAAATATTGGCAACTTCGTAACGAATTTAAATTGGTAAGTACAGAGCTTGCTAATGAATTAGAGGTGGCATATGACAGAAATACTGACCTCTTGAAAGAAACCCGTAATCAGAGGGGGACCATTCTTTCTCTTGGTGGTCAGATAGAAGTTATCACCGATACAGTCGGCACTCTGGAGAAACTTGCTCAAACAGACCCGGAGCTTCTCAAGAAATATTCCAAAGTATATTTTTTGAGTGAGAACTATGTCCCCGTCGAACTAACTCCCATAGACAGTTTCTATTTAGCCAAGATAAATAGTGGCAATATTCTCTTTCATACGAGAGCCTTGCCGTTTCTTCAACAACTATTACACGCCGCCCGTTCAAGAGGCATAGAATTGCAAGTCGCCTCCGCCTTTCGTTCGTTCGGGACGCAAGCATCCCTTAAAGCAGACTATAAAGTTATCTATGGCGCTGGTACAGCCAATCAATTTTCTGCCGACCAAGGGTATTCTGAACATCAACTAGGGACTTCGGTTGATTTTACTACCCCTGAAGTTGGCACCGTCTCTTTGGACTTCTTAAATAGTCCGGCCTACGATTGGCTCAAAGACAATGCCAATCAGTACGGCTTTGTTCTCTCTTACCCCGAAGGCAATGCTTATTATAAATTTGAACCATGGCATTGGCGCTTTGTCGGAGTCGAACTTGCGGGGAAGCTTTATTCAGATGTTAGATATTTCTATGACCTCGACCAGCGCGAGATAGATGCTTATCTTGTTAAGTTATTCGATTAAACTATAATTAATATATGAAAATAAGTATCAAGGGGACGAGAATCGAACTGACTCCCGCCATCCACGATTATGTCCAGAAGAAGATTTCTTCAATCGAGAAGTATCTTGAAAAGGAACACTCCGGCGCCATCGCCCAAGTGGAGGTGGGGAAAAACACCGAGCATCACAAAGCTGGCGATATCTTCCGCGCCGAGGTCCACATCACCGGCACTGGACTGGACCTCTATGCCGTTTCTGAATTAGACGACTTGTATGCCGCTATCGATGTCGTCAGGGACGAGATTATACACAATGTCGTACAACTGAAGGGCAGACAGGAGACGCTTGCTCGTAAAGGCGCGAGAGTGATGAAGAATGTTATGAAAGGCCTTTCCGACAATACGGCCAAGGGCTTTTCTTGGGGTATGGAACGACTAAAGTTTAAAAGTTTTAAGAAAAGACCATAATGAATTATTGGAACAAGAAGGCAACTCCCTGGGTTTCCCTCGCTGTTTTAGCCGGAGGACTTTTTTCCGCTGGCCTCCTCTTTTGGGTTTCTAAAATTGAGAGTCAGATACAAATCATCTCTACTGTAAATTTCTAACAGTTTCTAATTACCTCGCAAGAAATCTTCCCAACTCATTTCTTTTTTCCCCGCTGGGACAATGCGAGTGGGTCTAAATTTTCCATCCCTTATCTCGGCATCTTTGATAACCACCCTCACTTCTTTGCCAAATTTATTTTTGAAAATTATATAGGCACCGGGCCAGTTACTATAGGCTAGAACTTTTCTCCAATTTACTTCTGCCGGTCCATCAAGCTCTAAGAGCCCGTCTTCTTTTTTTACTTCTTTGGTATAACTAGCTTCTAAATCGTTTTGTATTTTCTTTTCTATTTTCCCCGTAACCCATTTGGAGAGTATAGGTCCCAAGAGTTGTCCGCCCGCTCGCCCCAGCTTTTCTTCTACAGTGCGATAATGGTCCGGCCAAGGAGAGATAGGAATGGGTATTTGCGCCAATATCGGCCCGTGGTCTATTTTCTCATCCAACTTCATGATCGTTACCCCCGGTTCTCCTAGCCCCAGAATCGTATTTTGTATCGGTGTAGCTCCACGCAACTTTGGCAGAAGCGAAGGATGCACATTGAGGGTTTTATATTTTGGCAAATCTATTATTTCTTTTGGCAAAATTTTTCCAAACGAAGCCACGATGAAGACGTCCGCTTTGAGCTCTCTAAGTTTCTCTACGGGCAATGGTTCGCGGGCTGAAGTGATCTTGAGAGCGGGAGAGAAGCCTGCACTTTCTAATTCTTCCAAGACATAACGAGAAAATGTCGAGGCCCCGAAGAAAACAAATTTCAACTTACTTGTCGCTGGTTTTACTTTAGTTTGCGGATGTTCTGGTGGCATATCTCTGACATTTGTAGCTGTGTCTATAAAGAGAATACCGTTCAAGTGGTCTGTCTCATGTTGGAAGATTTGCGCCAAGAGCCCAGAGGCTCCCCGCTCTTTTAATTTGCCGTTCTCATCATGTGATCTTATTGTTACCTTCTCGCTTCTTTTGACATAACCGTAGAGCCAGCGGACCGAGAGACACCCCTCCTCCATATCCTTCTTTTTCTTTGAGGTTTTTGTTATTTCTGGATTTATAAAAATCATATCTTCTGGCACCTTCTTTTCCGATAGCTCTTGTGTTTCTAGCTTGCCATTTTTATTTCTTATGAAGGTCAAAACATCACCCTTGACGACAAAAATTCTTAAGCTTTCTCCAATCTGCGGGGCGGCGATAGCTACACCATCTTCTTCTGTATAGAGAGCTTCTTTCATTCTGCTCAAAATATTTTGGATTTTCTTTGAACCAATCTCTTTGACTGGCACACTCTTGGCCGTCTTGCGGAGTACTGGGGCGTCTTTCTGTAATATTTCAGTTTTCATCTTGTGGTGAGCTTGTCGAACCATGGCGGATTTTAAGACTGCCGAAGAAGCATTTGGAAAAATTTGAACTCTGGGAACAGCGCTTGAGTAGATAGGCCATGTCTTCAATAGATAAATGAGAAGTTTTGACACCGATAGCGCTCATGGGGAGGGCCTTCATATCTTGGGCTTTTCTTTCAGCATTGATTCGTCTATAGAATTCATCAAGCATTTTGAGGCGCGGATGCTTGAAAAGCTCTTTGACCTCATGTTTTTTCAAATGTTCATCAAGAGATTTCATATGGGCGTTATTTATAGAACTATAGTATCATAGTGCTGAAACTAACTTTTATTATGCTCAAAAAACTTGGCATAGACCTAGGTACTACAAATATTTTAGTCTTTGTCCCCGGCAAGGGTATTGTTCTCAATGAACCTTCGGTGGTGGCTGTTTCCGAGGATAATAAAATTCTTGCTATCGGCGCCGAGGCCAAAACTATGATTGGTAGAACTCCAGAAAGTATCATTGCCTATCGACCGATGAAGGACGGCGTGATCGCTGACTATCGCGTCACCGAGGCGATGCTTCGTTACTATATTGATAAAGCTTTAGGCAAGTGGAATATTTTCAAACCAGATGTATTAATTTCTGTGCCCGCTGGTGTTACCTCAACCGAGCGCCGCGCGGTGGTTGAAGCCGCCATAAAGGCCGGAGCCAAAAATGCTTATGTGGTCAAGGAACCAATCCTTGCCGCTATTGGTGCCGGTATTCCTATCCAAGAAGCGGCCGGTCACATGATTGTCGACATCGGTGGTGGCACTACAGACGTCGCTGTCATTTCTCTCGGTGGGATAGTTTCTTCTACTTCTGTAAAGGTGGCGGGCAATAAAATGGATACGGCCATAATTGATTATGTGAAGAAAAATTATAATTTAGTGATAGGAGATAAAACTGCTGAAGATATCAAGATTAATATTGGCTCCGCTATTCCTCTAGAAGAAGAGGCCACTATGTCAGTGAAGGGTAGAGACTTCGTACTCGGCTTGCCCCGTACTATAGAGATCAAGACTAATGAAATAGTGAGGGCGATTTCAAAAGAATTGCGTGAGATGGTTAAGGCTGTTAAAGAAGTGTTACAAGAAACTCCACCAGAGCTCTCTTCTGACATTATTGATTTAGGGATTATTATGACCGGTGGTTCAAGCCAATTGCGCAATTTCCCGGAACTGATGTTTCGTCGAACCGGCGTCAAAGCCGTTTTGGCTGAAGAGGCCTATTTCTGTGTCGCCAAGGGCACTGGGGTTGCTCTCCAACACCTCGATACTTACAAAAAATCAATTATCGCCAAGAGATAAGAGTGAAATTTTCTATAGAAAAAAAGTTGGATGGAAGTCTGGGGCGGTCGGGAACACTAGAGACCCAACACGGGGTTATCCATACTCCTGCGTTTGTTAGTGTTGGTACCAAGGCGACGGTTAAAGCACTTACTCCAGAACAGATTATAAGTACCGGAGCCGAAGTAGTTTTAGCAAACACTTATCACCTTTATCTAGAACCCGGCGCGGAACGTATAAAAAGTCTCGGAGGGTTACACAAGTTTATGAATTGGAGAGGACCCTTGATGACCGATTCCGGTGGCTTTCAAGTTTTTTCTTTAGGCTCGGCATATGGCAAAGAGTTATCAAAGATTACTAAAATTACCGACCCGTCTCGAATGATTGCCGAGAGATCTCTTGATTCTGAAACGCCACGTCTCGCCACTATCGGCGCCGACGGGGTTTCTTTTCGCTCCCACTTAGATGGCTCACTTCATTACATAACTCCAGAGAAATCTATTGAAATTCAGCATGATCTTGGCGCCGATATCATCTTTGCCTTTGACGAATGTACTTCGCCGGCCGAAACCTTCCAATATCAAGAGGAGGCACTTGAGCGTACCCAC
>PCVB01000026.1:6894-11710 GCA_002787855.1 Candidatus Zambryskibacteria bacterium CG11_big_fil_rev_8_21_14_0_20_42_18
CTTGAGCGTACCCACCGTTGGGCCGAGAGAAGCTTGGTGCATCATAAGAAACTGCTCGAGGAGAAGTCGTCGCCATTACCTCTCACTTCGGCCCTTTTTGGAATAGTGCAAGGGGGGAGAGAAGAGAGCTTAAGAAAAAGGTCCGCAGAGTTTATTGGCAACCTCGCCTTTGATGGCTTTGGTATTGGCGGTTCTTTTGCCAAGGAAGACATGGAGACGGCAGTCAAGTGGGTCAATGAAATATTACCGGAAGAGAAACCCCGACACCTCCTCGGCATTGGTGAGCCGGAGGATTTGTTTATGGGGGTGGAAAATGGTGTAGATCTTTTTGATTGTGTCGCGCCGACACGCAATGGTCGAGGGGGCACTCTCTATACTACAGAAGGTAAAATAAATATTAGAAATGCAGAGTTTCGGGAAGATATGAGACCGATAGACGAAGATTGTCTCTGTCCTGTTTGTGCAACACCGAGTGTTGAACAAGTGCCATACTCTCGTGCCTATCTTTGCCACTTATATCGCGCGCATGAAATGCTTGGTGGGACTCTTGGCTCCATGCATAATCTCTATTTTATTATTAATTTGGTAAAACGTATGAGGAAGACAATTCTAGATGGTAATTTTGAAGATTTTAAGGTAAGTTTTCTACGAAAATATATAGGGTAAATTATTTATGACAGTTTTTAAAATAAAACAAGAATTCAAACCAGCTGGGGATCAACCAAAGGCGATAAAAGGGTTACTCGATGGTCTCAAAAAAGGTAATCGTTACCAGACTCTTTTAGGGGTGACGGGGTCTGGCAAAACTTTTACCGTGGCCAATGTGATAGAAAAGATTGGTAAACCCACATTAGTTATTGCTCACAACAAAACTTTGGCCGCCCAACTGGCGCAAGAGTACCGCGAGTTTTTCCCCGACAATGCCGTGCATTATTTTGTTTCTTACTACGACTACTATCAACCAGAGGCGTACATGCCTATCACTGATACCTATATAGAGAAGGAAGCAATGATCAATGAGGAGATTGAGAGACTTAGACATGCCTCTACTCAAGCACTACTGACAAGAAAGGATGTGATTATCGTGGCCTCCGTTTCTTGTATCTATGGTTTAGGTAGTCCAGAGGAGTACGAGAGAGTTAATCTGAAAATTGAAAAAGGTCAACCGATTTCTCGCGCTGGTTTCATTCACAACCTTATCAATATCCACTATTCGCGCACTAATTCTGATATAAAGTCAGGCACTTTTCGCGCCCTAGGTAATACTATCGAGATTATGCCTGTTTCGGAGAGATTTATTTATCGGATTGAGATTGAGAAAGAGAAAATAAAGTCTATACAGAAGATTGATTCTGTTTCTCGAGCAATTATTTCTGAGCCAAAATACTTTTTCTTGTTTCCCGCTAAACATTTCATCACCGCGGACTCGGCAGTCAAGCGCGCTCTCATAAGCATTAAGGACGAGCTCGATAAACGTCTGACTGAATTGAAAAAAGATGGGAAATTATTAGAGGCAGAGAGACTCAAGCGTCGTACCACTTATGACTTAGCGCTGATACGAGAGATTGGTTATACCAATGGTATCGAAAATTACTCAAGACATTTTTCTGGTAAGTCGGCAGGTGAAGCCCCCTACACTTTGCTTGATTACTTTCCTAAAAAGAAAGATGGCAGTTCTGATTTTCTCACTATCATTGACGAATCCCACGTTTCTGTGCCACAGATTGGCGGCATGTACGCAGGAGACAAGTCTCGTAAAGATGTTTTGATAGAACACGGTTTTCGCCTTCCGAGTGCCAGAGACAATAGACCTCTTAGATTTGAGGAATTTGAAGAGAGAGTGGGGCAAGTAATTTTCACTAGCGCTACGCCAGCGAAGTTTGAGAAGGAGCATAGTGACAATGTAGTAGAACAAATTATCCGTCCCACCGGTCTTATAGACCCAGAGATTTCCGTTAAACCGATTCAACAAAAAAGTTCTTACAAAGGACAGATATATGACTTTATCGAAGAAGCGGAGAAAGCCATCAAGAAAGGTGGTCGAGTGATAGCCACAACTCTGACCAAAAAGATGGCAGAAGACTTAAGTGAATTTCTGAAGCAAAAAAATATTAAAGCAGAATATTTACATAGCGAAATAAAAACTATTGAGAGGATAGAAATCCTGACCAATTTCCGTCGTGGTGAGTTTGACTGCATCGTTGGAGTTAATCTTTTGAGAGAGGGCCTAGATTTACCAGAAGTAACTTTGATAGGAATTCTTGATGCGGACAAAGAAGGTTTCTTGCGTTCCGACACTTCTCTTATCCAGATTATAGGTAGAGCCGCCCGCAACGTAGATGGGAGAGTCATTCTCTACGCGGACACCATGACGGGTTCCATGGAGAGAGCTATAGGCGAGACATCTCGTCGTCGCGCCAAACAGCTGGCTTATAACAAAGCTCACCGCATCACCCCCAAGACCATCATTAAAAAAATTAAAGATATCACCGATACACTTGAGCGCGAACATCATCAGGCTGTGGATTTATTGCTGGAGACGGATGAAAAACTTTTTATAAAGAGTCCAAAGAAGTTGATAAAAGATAAAAAACAAGAAATGGAAGAAGCGGTGCGTAACCTTGATTTTGAGACTGCAGCTATTCTGCGCGATGAGATTATCGTGCTAGAAAAACACCAAGAAAAAAAGAAATAATGTGCTATACTGACGACTTCGTATACTCCCCCAAGGGCTTGCTCTGGGGGATATAAGCTTATATGAAAGAAAAAAATCGAGATTTACCAAGAGAAGCAGACAAGATTGTTGTAAAGGGCGCTCGTACTCACAATCTCAAAAATATTAACCTAGAGATACCTAGAAACTCTATGGTTGTCTTTACTGGACTTTCTGGTTCGGGGAAGTCTTCACTTGCCTTTGACACCATCTTTGCCGAGGGACAGAGACGTTATGTCGAATCTCTTTCCTCATATGCTAGACAGTTCCTTCGCCAGATGCAGAAGCCTGATGTTGATGAGATCACCGGCCTTTCCCCGGCCATATCGATAGACCAGAAAAGTCGTTCCAATAATCCACGCTCAACGGTGGCCACTATCACCGAAATTTATGATTATCTCCGCATTCTCTACGCTCGCATTGGACGACCACATTGTTTAGTTTGTGGTGATGAAATAAAAAAACTCTCAAACGAAGAAATTAAAAGTTTTATATTGGAAAAAGTATCAAAGGGAACCTTCGATATCTTAGCTCCAGTGGTGCGTGGGAGGAAGGGCGAATACTATCAACTGCTCTATGATCTTTTAGGTAAGGGTTATAAAGAAGTAATGGTAGACGGCAAGAGATATTCTCTGCGCGAACGAATTAATTTAACCAAAACCAAGAAACATGAAATCTCGGTTCTGGTGGACTCCATAGATTTGAAAGATGTTTCAGCGGAAGAGAGATTGAACGAAGCGATAGAGAAAGCCTTGATCGAATCGGACGGGTTACTTCTTTTGAAAACCAAGGAAGAAGAATATCTAATGTCTGCCAAGTGGGCTTGTCCCAAGGACGGCTTTTCCTTTCCTGAAATCGAACCGAGACTTTTTTCTTTCAACTCTCCTTATGGGGCCTGCACAGATTGCAATGGTTTGGGTACCAAATATTTTTTTGGCAGTGAACCATGCCAAAGCTGTCAGGGTAGTCGTCTGCGTAAAGAGGCTCTGCATGTCTTGGTGGGAAATAAAAATATAGTAGAGCTCACCGCGCTTTCTATCAAAGATTGTAATGAATTTTTCAGGAAACTTAAACTCACTCCGCGGGAAAAAAATATTTCAAAAGTTGTGACCAAAGAAATTGAGGCCAGACTCTCTTTCATGCTCAATATCGGTATTGAGTATCTAGCTCTAGACCGGAGGGCACATACTCTCTCGGGCGGAGAGGCCCAGCGTATTCGTCTTGCCAGTCAACTCGGTTCTGGTTTGGTGGGGGCTCTCTATGTGCTAGATGAGCCAACTATCGGTCTCCACGCTCGGGACAATGCTCGTCTGATAAAAACACTTCTCAATCTCCGTGATCTCGGCAACACCATTATCGTAGTTGAACATGATGAAGAAACTATTTTCTCCTCGGACTATTTGGTTGATATTGGTCCGGGCGCCGGTGTCCACGGCGGGAGGGTTGTGGTTGCTGGTAACCTTCAGGAGCTAATTTTGGCAGAGAAAAATGATAGCAAATCTCTGACTCTTGCCTATTTGCGTGGCGAGAAGAAGATTGAACTCCCAGAGAAACGTCGCAGTGGAGAGAAAGGTAAAATTGCTATTCGCGCTGGCAAAGTTTTCAACATCAAACATCTCAACGTGGATATTCCCCTTGGTCGCTTGATTGCCGTCACCGGCGTTTCTGGTTCCGGGAAATCTTCTTTTGTTTACGAAATCTTGCACAAAAATCTTCAGGCAAGATTGGATAGGCGATACAGAAGGGCCGGAACTTTTAATTGCCAATCCTTCGAAGGGGCGGAATATATTAGTCGGGCTATTTTGATAGAACAGTCACCGATTGGTCGCACTCCTCGTTCAAATCCTGCGACTTATACAGGCGCCTTCACTTTCATCCGAGAACTATTTGCTGAGACGAAAGAAGCCAAGGCTCACGGGTGGAAGGCCAATAGATTTTCTTTCAACGTCAAGGGTGGGCGATGTGAGACTTGTCAGGGCAATGGCATGATTGAAGTGGAGATGCACTTCCTGCCAACCGTCTATGTGCCGTGTGATGTCTGTAATGGTAAAAGATTTATGAAGGAGACTTTAGAAGTTAAATATAACAAGAAGAGTATTTATG
>PCVB01000026.1:11721-11934 GCA_002787855.1 Candidatus Zambryskibacteria bacterium CG11_big_fil_rev_8_21_14_0_20_42_18
TCCGAGTATCTACGATAGATTAAAAAGCCTTAATGACGTGGGTCTGGATTACTTGGTTCTAGGTCAATCGGCCACCACGCTTTCTGGTGGGGAAGCGCAGAGAGTGAAAATTGCTTCAGAACTTTATCGTCAACACTTGGAAAAAACTATTTATCTTCTGGATGAGCCGACTATCGGTCTTCACTACGAAGATGTGAAAAAACTGATTGAGAT
>PCVB01000031.1:0-6108 GCA_002787855.1 Candidatus Zambryskibacteria bacterium CG11_big_fil_rev_8_21_14_0_20_42_18
AATATGACAAACAATACCCCACTTAAAATCAAAGTAATTGCCGGTAGCACGCGCGAAGGTCGCTTCAGCGATAAGGCTGCCCTATGGGTTGCCGAAGAGGTCAAGAAACAAGGAGAGGTCGAGGTCGAGGTGCTAGACTTGCGTGATTACGAGATGCCGTTTTTCAACGAGTCGGTAACTCCGTCGGCCAAACAGGAACCTTACAAAGACGAAACGGTCGCGCGCTTCACCAAGAAGATAGAAGAAGGAGATGCCTTCGTGATAGTTGCGCCTGAATATAATCACGGCACATCCGCCGTGCTCAAAAATGTGCTTGATTGGGTCTATCAGGAATGGAACAATAAACCCGTCGCTTTCGTAAGCTACGGCAGTGTCGGCGGAGCGCGCGCGGTTGAACAACTTCGGTTGGTTGCAATTGAGCTTCAAATGGCGCCCATTAGAAACGCCGTGCACATACCCGGAGAACAATATTTCCCAGTGCTATTCGGCAAAGGAGATGTTACGGCCCTCTTCTCTTCGTTAACAGAGAAGGCCGAAGGGATGATTGCCCAGCTTCTGTGGTGGGCCCGCGCTCTTAAAAAAGCAAGAGAATAATTATTCGTTATTAAATTAATCTAAAAAAATATGAAAAACGTAACCATCTACTCAACACCAACTTGTCACTTCTGCCATGCGGCAAAGGAGTTCTTCAAGGCGAACAACGTCCAATTTACCGACCATGATGTCTCAAGTGATACTCAAAAACGAGATGAAATGCTTCAGAAAAGCGGGCAAATGGGGGTGCCTGTTATCTTTATCGACGACCAAATGGTCATTGGTTTTGATGAAGGCAAATTAAAATCTTTACTCGGCGTCTAATTAACACAGAGTTATCCTATGGAAAAAGAAATAAAAAATAACTACGAACTTAAAAAACAAGAACAAGAACAAATTCGTAAAGAAAGACATCGACAGGATAAGAATACTGAAACGAAAAATAAGTTTGTCAGATACGGTCTGTGGATTCTAGCGCTTGTGATTATCGGATATGGTATCTCTTTTCTTGCTCAAACAACGGCTCCTGAAGGAGAGGACTTTAGCATCGCTTATGATATACAAGGTCAGAATCATATTGCCGAAGGTGCGACGCATCCTTCCTACAACTCAAATCCGCCGTCTTCTGGTTGGCACTACGCCTCAACGGTTCGCGGAAGATTTTATGAAGAAGCGTTACCTGACGAACAAGTGATACACAATCTTGAGCACGGAGATATTTGGATCGCATACCATCCCGACATTAGTGATGAGGCAAAAGATATACTTGAGTCATTTGCTGGACAGTATGTTGTCGTGTCGCCGCGCGCGACAAATGACGGAGACATCTCTCTTGTCGCGTGGGGCAGGGTTGACACCTTCGACATAGAAAACGGTATCGTCGACGAGGAACGTATTCGCAACTTTATCAAAAGGCATGATAACCGCGGACCAGAAAAAGTGCGTGGCGTACAAACGGGCCATGGTGGTTTTTAACCGATAAACACATGACGATAAATACACAAAGAGGATATGGAATACCAGTAGCGATTGTTATCGCGGGGTTATTGATTGCCGGAACTGTTTTCTGGACGAGAAGTGGTGAGAGTGCTAATTCAAATACCGCGCAAAACACCACAGGCGGGGCGGAGGCGTCTGACTTTAGAATGCCAGACGAAACGGATCATGTCCGTGGCAATCCCAATGCGCCTATTGCAATCGTAGAGTTTAGCGATTTGGAGTGTCCTTTCTGTGCTCGAATTCATCCCACCCTTGATCGCATTGTAAAGGAGAACGAGGACGTAAAGTGGATATTTCGTCATTTTCCGCTTTCGACAATCCATTCACGGGCGCTTTCTGCGGCAGTGGCGTCCGAATGTATCGCTCGACTCGGTAGTAATGATAATTTCTGGGCATTTACTGACACAGCGTTCGCTAATCAACAACTGCTTGGAAATACTTGGTATCGAGAGCAGGCCTCTTCATTCGGCATTGATTCGGAGGCCTTCGCCAGTTGCTTGAACGATCGTAGTATCGTTACCGACATTCAGACTGAATTGAATGAAGCAACTAGCGCTGGTGGTCGAGGCACACCGTATGTGGTCGTGGTAACGTCTGGCGGTCAACTTATACCGTTTAGTGGCGCCTTGCCATACGCGCAAGTGTCGGCGGTAATTGAACAAGCGCGCACTATCTAAGATGATTAAACAATACGACCTCATTATCATCGGTTCTGGCGCGGCGGGCCTTGGCGCCGCTCTTTACAGTGGACGCTATCGGCTCAAGACTCTTGTTCTTGGAAAAGAATTTGGTGGTGAGACGGCGAAAGCCGGGACGATAGAAAATTATCCCGGCGCTCCGGCAGTAGACGGCTATGAGCTGATGAATGTAATGAAACAGCAAACGTTGGCAATTAGTACAGAGTTCTCCAACGACGAAGTGAGCGGTATAGCGAAGCACGAACATTGTTTTGAGGTGGTGACTGGAAAAATGACATACCAGACCCATGCAATTATCTTTGCAACCGGAGCGGAACGTCGTCGTCTAGGACTCCCCAATGAAAAAGAATTGACCGGTCGCGGGGTTCATTACTGCGTCACCTGCGATGGTCCGGTGTACGGTGGTAAAACGATTGCTATGGTTGGCGGTGGCGATGCATCAGTCAAGGGCGCGGTGCTTGCGGCCGAGTACGTCAATAAATTATTTCTCATCGTGAGGGGCAAGGAAGTTAGCGCCGAGCCTATCAATCTTGAGAGAATGAAAACGCTTGGCGACAAAATCGAGGTTATTCTTGAGACGGAAGTGAAAGAGGTTGTGGGAAAGAACAAACTTGAGAAGGTTGTATTGTCTCGTCCGTTCAAGGGTTCGACTGACCTTGTTCTAGACGGTTTGTTCGTGGAGATTGGTGCGACGCCGAATGTTTTACTTGCGCAAAAGCTCGGTGTCGTCCTTGATGAACGAGGTCATATCGAGGTTGATAACATGATGCAGACAAATATAGACGGTGTATTCGCTGCGGGCGATGTGGTTAATCATTTCGGTTCGTTCAAACAGGATATCACCGCGGCCGCTATGGGTGCCGTTGCGGCCACCTCCGCCTACAACGACCGCAAAGTGCATGGAGAGCTCTGCGAGATGCATGCCGTCCCCGAGCATAAATAAAATATCATTATTATGAAAGCAATTTGGAACAATAAAGTTATAGCCGAGAGCGATAAAACAACAGTGGTGGAGAATAATCACTATTTTCCGCCGGAGACGGTAAAGATGGAGTATCTCACCAAAAATGGAACAACATACACTTGTCCGTGGAAAGGCCTTAGTGATTACTATGATGTGGTTGTAGACGGCAAGACGGCAAAGAACGGCGCGTGGATGTATCAGAATCCAAAGCCTGAAGCCGAGCATGTCCGTGGTAAGTTCGCGTTCTGGCAGGGAGTTGAGGTACAATCATAAAAATCATGAATCGTTACACACTTATTGGCATAGGAGTTGTCGTGGTCGCTGGAGCGATATTGTTCACTGTTGTTAGTCGTGATACGAATCAAGAGGTGAGCGTAAATAATTTAGTTGACACAAGTGATTTTGACAGATTCGCCTCTCTTTCTCTTGTTGATTACAGAGGCAATGCTGTCTCGCTCGAAGAATTTAGAGGCAGACCACTTGTATTAAATAGCTGGGCGGTGTGGTGTCCCTTCTGTCGGAAAGAATTACCTGATTTCGCAAAACTACAAAAAGAATTTGGTGACCAAGTTGTTGTCATTGCCATTGACCGGCAGGAACCGCTGGAGAAAGCAAAATCGTACACCGATGAACTGGGCATTTCAGAGGACATGCTCTTTCTCCTCGACCGCCCCGACTCCTTTTATAAATCAATTGGCGGATTTTCCATGCCGGAAACGATTTTTGTAAATGGTAATGGTGAAATTGTCGTCCATAAGCGCGGACCGATGGAATTAGACGAGATGCGCGAACATGTAAATAAAATCTTACAATAATCATGATTGAACTAAGTGTTGGCTTTATATTGGCATCATTTTTTGCGGGACTCCTTACTTTTCTCGCGCCGTGTACCCTACCTCTTGTCCCGGCCTATCTTGGCTTCATCAGTGGAGTTGACCAGGAAGCGCTCAAAAATCCCGAAACCGCAAAAGCCGCCCGCCGAAGGATATTCTGGAATGGTCTAGCGTTTATCATCGGGTTTTCTTTTGTTTTCATAACGTTTGGAGTACTGGCCGGCATTGCCGGCACGGCCCTTGCTCCATACCGCATCTGGCTGGCCCGCATCGGCGGAGTGCTTGTTATTATATTTGGACTTTTCATGCTTGATTTCTTTAAGCTTCCATTTTTCCAGACAGATAAACGAATCCCCATTCCCAAATGGCTGACCCTTGGCAAACCTTCCAGCTCGCTCTTTATCGGTGGCACTTTTGCGCTCGGCTGGACACCATGCGTGGGTCCTATTCTCGGCTCTATTCTCTTGCTAGCTGGCACCAGCGGTACGGCACTCACTGGTGGAGTGATGCTTACCGTCTTTTCTATTGGACTGGCTATACCGTTTCTTCTTATTGCTCTCGCTTTCTCCAAAGCCACTACCTACATCGATAGAATTTCCAAGTATCTCAAAACAATCTCTGTTATTGGGGGTGTATTCTTAATTCTTCTTGGATTGCTTCTCGCCACCGATAATTTTGGTCTCACCATCCAATACGGCTACGAACTTTTAGATTTCATTGACTACGATCGTTTGCTTGATTATTTATAATTAGGAAATCAACAGGTACAATAGGGAGCACTCCATGAGTTCAAAAGAGGAAATACAGAAAAAGATTGAAACTCTTGAGCTTGAGATGTCCTCGGCGGAATTTTGGGTGGATAAAGACAAGGCCCAAGCAACTATTCGTGAGATTGAAGAACTAAAAAATGAGCTATCAGGAGTAGGGAAGCATGACAAAGGCGGTGCCGTCATGACAATTTTCTCGGGCGCGGGTGGAGATGACGCCGAAGATTTCTCTCGTATTCTTCTTGAAATGTATCAAAAGTTTTTTGATAAAAATAAGTGGAGTTATTCTGTGGTGCATAAAAATGAGAATGACCATGGGGGGTATAGGAATATCACTTTGGAGATAAAAAATCCCGCTTCGCGCAGGGCTACGCAGGACGTCGGACCCTACGGGGTCCTCCGAAACGAATCCGGTGTTCATCGTCTAGTGCGCATCTCTCCTTTCAATGCCAAGCAACTTCGGCACACTTCTTTTTCGATGGTAGAAGTAATTCCTAAATTTGAAAAAACGGGGGAAGTCAAAATTCCTCCAGAGGAAATAAAAGTTGAACTCTCTAAATCTTCCGGTCCGGGAGGACAGAATGTCAATAAACGCGAGACTGCCGTGCGTCTTGTGCACATACCCACCAATCTTTCTGTGCACGTAGAATCAGAGCGTTCGCAGGCTCAGAATAAAGATAAGGCGCAAAGTATGCTTGAGGCTAAACTCTATAAAATGCTTGAAGATGAACGTAAGGCCAAGGAAAAAGGTCTTTATGTTTCCAAAACTACCCAGATAGAGTGGGGCAATCAAATCCGCTCATACGTCTTGCATCCCTATAAGATGGTAAAAGATCATCGTACTAATGTGGAAGTGCGTGATGTAGAAAGGGTTCTTAATGGTAATCTCGACGAATTTATCGAAGCAGAGCAGTCTCTTTAGCATTGACCGATGTGATATTTCTTGTTAATGTTCTTAAATGCTTAAATTGAGACTTCAGAGGGTTGGACGTGTTAACGAGCCGAGCTTTCGGCTTGTTTTGACCGAATCCAAAAATAGCACCAAGAGTGGTCGCTTTAAAGAAATTCTCGGTTCTTACGACCCGCGCAAATCAGTGGACTCTATTGATGCCGGACGCGTTAAGTACTGGCTTTCCCAAGGCGTTGGTACTACAGACACAGTCCACAATCTTTTGGTAAAACACAAAATTATTAATGCCAAAAAGATTGATGTCTCAGCAAAATCTAAGAAAGTCCCTGTAGTCCCTGAAGTAAAGGAAGAAGTCGTATCTGATGCACCTAAAGAGGAATCTCCTAAGGAAGAAGTAGCTGAA
>PCVB01000031.1:6115-25476 GCA_002787855.1 Candidatus Zambryskibacteria bacterium CG11_big_fil_rev_8_21_14_0_20_42_18
AAGTAGCTGAAGTAGCTGAAGTAGCTGAAGTAGCTGAAGTAGCTGAAGTAGCTGAAGTAGCCCCAGAACCTGCAGAAGTAGCGCCCGAAAATGTTATAGTAGAAGAGACGGTTGCGGAAGAAGAGAAGGCTGTCTGATTATTCTTTAAATAAAAGGCCATGATTGATGACGTACAATTTCTAGAGTATGTGGTAAAAGCGTTAGTGACTCACCCGGATGATATTAAAATAAAGAGGACTGTTGATGAGATGGGCGTGCTTATGGTGCTTGATGTCCATCCGGAGGATATGGGTAAGGTGATTGGTCGCTTAGGTAATACCGCCAAAGCTATCCGGGTACTCCTTAGAGTAGTAGGGATGAAAAACAATGCTCGTATAAATCTCAAGATTAATGAACCTGCTGGGGCAGGCGCACAGTCGTGGCAACCCCGACAAGAACCTAGTAATACCCCGAGTGTTTCCAAGACTCTTGACGAAGCGATGGAGGATTTGAATCTAGACTAGGGACCCTAACCCATGCACTTTCATATCATCACTCTTTTCCCCAAAGCTTTTAGCTCTTATCTTGGCGAGTCTATTTTAAAACGGGCCATAGAGGATAAGAAGATCAAAGTATCTTTTTATAACCCACGAGATTTTACCAAAGATAAAAGGAAGAGAATAGATAGGACTCCTTATGCTGGTGGTCCGGGGATGGTGATACAAGCAGAACCGATTATCAAAGCTATAGAAGCAGCTTTGAAACGGACAACTAACAACCGACAATTAACAACAAAATCAAATACAAAAATTATTTTTTTGTCGCCATCTGGTAAGCAGTTTACAAATCAGTATGCAGAAAAAATAGCAAAAAAGCATAAACACGTGTTAATCATCTGCGGTCGCTATGAAGGCATTGATGCGAGAGTGAAAAAAGTTTTTAAAACGGATGAAATTTCAGTCGGTCCCTTTGTTTTAACCGGAGGGGAGTTACCGGCCACGATGATTATAGACGTAGTATCACGTCAGATAGCCGGTGTACTAGGCAACTTTGATTCTCTTGAAGAGCGCCGTATTTCAACTTCAGAAGTTTACACACGACCGGAAGTTTTCAAATATAAGGGGAAGTCTTATCGAGTGCCTAAGATTCTTTTGTCGGGCAATACTAGAGAGATTGAAAGATGGAAGAAATCGCGAAAGAGCTAGAGGAGTTTGCCCCGCCTAGAATTTACTGAATTACATTATAAGCAAGCGGTCGCGCCACTATAATGTATCTTAAGGATAAATAGAGGTTTCGCCTCGATGGTAGGCCGTTGTTGTCAAAGACGGTCTTTGACAACGCAAATGTGGTGAACTAGTTACAGGGGGTTGACAAGAAATAGGCCTTGGATTAAGATACTGTGAACTTCGACTCGATTGAGTTACGGCAGAACGAAGAGGTTTAGTACAGATTAATTCATTGAAAGCACGAAAAAGCTCTCGTGCTTTGGATTTTTATTTTTATGGACATACCTACTAAAGGATCTGCCAAATTTATCTCACGACCGAAAAAATATTTCGGTCGATTTAGAAAACCTCTTACCGAGACACCTAATCTCGTAATCTCGCAAGTGGAGTCATTTAAGTGGCTTGTGCAAAAAGGTCTCAAAGAAGTTTTTGAGGAATTTTCATCTATCAAAGATTTTTCGGAGAAAAAGTTTCAGATTGATTTTGTTGGTTTTGAACTGGCTGAACCGAAGTTTGATGAATACACAGCGAAGAATAAAAAACTTTCTTACGAGGCGCCTTTGAAAGTTCGTGTGCGATTAAAAAACTTAATTATGAACACAGAGAAGGAGCAGGAAATCTTCATGGCGGATTTCCCTCTGATGACTTCTCACGGCACTTTTGTTATCTCTGGTATCGAACGCGTGGTGGTGCCACAACTGGCTCGCTCCACCGGAGTTTCTTTTACCGCGCAAGAATTAAGAGGGAAGAAGACCTTTGGGGCCAAGATTATCCCTGCTCGCGGGGCATGGATTGAGCTTGAAACTGATTCTGACGGCACTATATATGTAAGGATTGATCGCAAGAGAAAGTTTCCAATAACTATTCTTCTTCGCGTTTTCCTAGCTGGAGAATCTGGTGGGGCTGTTTCTAATGAGAAGATTCTTGCCTTATTTGAGCATCTTCCAGAGGCCAAATATTATATAGAGAAGACTCTCGCTAAGGACCATACCACTAGTGGTGACGAGGCTAGTATAGAAATACACAAACGTTTGCGCGACGGTGACCTTGCGGCGGCAGACAACGCTCGTGAATTCGTCCGCTCCATCTTCAATAAGGAACGCTATGACCTCTCTCGCGTTGGTCGTTTTAGATTTAATAACCGTTTTGGCCCGCCCGATGGCAAGGCGGGCGTCAAAGAAACTACTAAGGAAATTGAACGCCGCACGCTTTCATTATCTGATCTCGTCACCATTCTTTCTCACGTTGTTCATCTCAATATCACCCCGGATTCCCAACCAGATGATATCGACCACTTGGGTTCTCGTAGAGTGCGTCTCGTGGGAGAACTTTTCCAACAAAAGATCCGTGTCGGCATGGCCCAGATAAAGAGAAATATTCAAAATAGAATGTCTACTATTGATACCGATGTCACCCTTCCGGTGCAATTTATTTCTCCTAAACCTCTTCAAGCTAGGATGAAAGAATTTTTCACCACCAATCAACTTTCGCAATTTATGCAACAGACCAACGTCCTCGAGGAACTGGAACACCTTCGTACTGTTTCTGCCCTTGGTCCCGGTGGTCTCCATCGCGCTCGTGCCGGCTATGAAGTACGTGATGTCCACCCTTCGCACTATGGTCGTCTCTGCCCCATTCAAACCCCTGAAGGTCCTAACATTGGTCTTATTTTGCGCTTGGCCACATACGCTCGTATCAATGATTTCGGCATGATAGAAAGTCCCTACGCAACGGTTAAAGATGGCAAAATTACCGGTGAGATTAAATATCTAAATGCTTTAGAAGAGGAAAATTCAAGTATTGCTCACGCCGCTACTCAAGTAGAGGATGACAAAATTGTTCCCTCAATGGTTGAGGCTCGTATCAAGGGCACGCCTCAAATGCTTCCTCGTTCCAAAATAGATTATATAGATGTCGCCACCAATCAGGCTTTCTCTATCGCCACATCGATGATTCCATTTCTTAATCACGACGACGCTAACCGCGCTCTCATGGGTTCGAACATGCAGAAACAAGCCACCCCCTGTATTCTTCCCGAGGTGCCGTTAGTGGCCACCGGTATAGAAGAGGTTGCCATCCGTGATACCGGTCGTATTGTCTTCTCCAATGTTGACGGAGTGGTTTCTTATGTTGATGGTAAATTAGTGACGGTCAAAGATAGTAAAGGCAATAGCCACAATTTCCCTCTGATAAATTTTTCAATGACCAACGGTTTTACCGCCTTTCACCAAAGACCTTCAGTTGAATTGGGACAAAAGGTTAAAAAGGGGAGTGTCTTGGCTGACACTTCTTCGTCATCTGATGGACAAATGGCCGTGGGTCAAAACGTTTTAGTCGCTTTCATGTCTTGGTCTGGTTCTAACTATGAAGACGCCATTATTATCTCCGAACGTTTAGTTGAGAAGAGCAAATTCACGTCTATTCACATTGAAGCGTTTACTATCAACGTGCGAGACACCAAACTTGGACCAGAAATGACCACTTGTGATATCCCCAACGTAGGGGAGTCAAAGCTCAAGAACTTAGCCGAAGACGGCATCATTAGAGTTGGCGCCGAAGTTCGACCGGGTGATATTTTGGTAGGCAAGATTACTCCTAAAGGTGAATCACAACTAACTCCAGAGGAGCGACTCTTACGATCTCTCTTTGGCGAGAAAGCTAGAGACGTTAAAGATACTTCTAAAAGGATGGAGGGAGGGAAACGAGGTCGAGTGGTATCAGTACAAGTCTTTACTCGCGAGCATGGAGACAAACTTGATTCAGGAGTTTTGAAACAAATTCATATTCAAGTAGCGCAATTGAGAAATGTTTCCGTGGGAGACAAACTGGCTGGTCGACATGGCAATAAGGGTGTTATCTCTAAGATTTTACCAGTTGAAGATATGCCTTACATGGCAGATGGAACTCCGGTAGACATTATCCTTACTCCTCTGGGTGTTCCTTCTCGTATGAATCTTGGCCAGATTTTGGAAATGCACCTTGGCTTGGCTGCTAACACTCTTAACTATCAGGCGATAGTCCCTCCATTTGCCGGAGCATCCGAGGACGAGATTAGAGAAGAACTTGTTAAAGCTAATTTCCAAGAATCAGGAAAGGTCAGACTTTTTGATGGTCGGACAGGAGAGACCTTCCAGCACGAGGTTGCCATTGGCTACATGTACATGTTCAAACTTCACCACATGGTTGAAGACAAGATCCATATGCGTTCAATTGGTCCGTACTCGCTTATCACTCAACAACCTTTGGGAGGCAAGGCGCAAAACGGAGGTCAGCGTTTTGGAGAAATGGAAGTCTGGGCGCTTCTTGGTCATGGGGCTAGTTACACTCTTCGGGAGATGCTGACTATAAAGTCTGACGACATCCTTGGTCGTTCAGCCGCCTTTGATGCGATAGTGAAGGGAGAAAAGATTCCCGAGCCTCACATTCCGGCCTCCTTCAATGTTTTGCTCAACAATATTAAAGGCTTGGCACTTGATGTGGAATTGAAGAAGAGAATAGATAAACCACAAGACAATGAATAACTATAAAACAAAACTCAGTGATGCAGAAAAATTTGATGTCGTAAGCATCAAGCTGGCTTCACCTGAGCGCATCAAGGAATGGTCACACGGAGAAGTCACTAAACCAGAGACTATTAATTATCGTACACAAAGAAGTGAGCGCAACGGTCTCTTTGACGAAAAGATTTTTGGACCAGACAAAGATTTTGAATGTTATTGCGGAAAATATCGCGGTATCAGATATAAGGGTATTATTTGCGAGAAATGCGGAGTAGAGATCACGCGCTCTATAGTTAGACGAGAACGTATGGGTCACATCGAACTGGCCACTCCAGTCTCTCACATCTGGTTTTTGAAAAATGTTCCCTCAAGAATCTCTCTTGTTATGGGTATACCGGTATCAGACCTTGAAAAGGTTATCTACTTTGCCGGTTACATTGTCACCAGCGTTTCAGATGGAGAAAAATCTCGAGTTCTCAAAGACCTTGAATCTGAATTTAAGGCCAAGGTAAAGACTCTTCAGGATGAGAAGAGTAAACTCGCCCTAAAAGAGTTGGCGCTTACTACCAAGCGAGACATCGAGTCCTTAGTGCCCGGACGTGTGCTCAATGAAATAGAGTACCATCGCTCTATTGTAAAGTACCCAACCATTTTTGAAGCAGAGATTGGAGCCGAAGCGATCTACAACATCTTAAAGAACCTTGATTTGAATAAATTGCTCAAAGAGATTGAGGCTCTACTTGAGACCGCCACTTCAACAGAAATCCCTCGTCTTAATAAACGCTTGAGCACTATTCAGTGGATGATTAATGCTGGTAACAGGCCGGAGTGGATGTTTCTCTTACGTATTCCCGTTATCCCACCGGCTATTCGCCCAATGGTCCCTCTTGATGGGGGTCGCTACGCTACCTCTGATGTCAATGATCTTTATCGTCGAGTGATCAATAGAAACAATCGTCTTAAAAAACTTAAGGATATAAATGCTCCAGATGTCATCTTGCGCAATGAGAAAAGAATTCTCCAAGAAGCGGTCGATGCTCTTATAGACAATACTATTAGGCACTCTAGTATCTCCGGCAACCAATCCCAACGCAGACCTCTCAAGTCTCTTTCCGACAATCTTAAAGGCAAGAGGGGACTCTTTAGACAAAATCTTTTGGGTAAACGTGTCGATTATTCAAGTCGCTCGGTTATTGTCGTTGGTCCAGAGTTGAAACTTCATCAATGTGGTTTGCCGAAACATATGGCCCTCGAGTTGTTTAAGCCTTTTATCATCTCCGAACTTTTGAAGCGCGAACTCGCCTTCAATATCCCTGGCGCTCGTCGTCTTATTGAAGATGCTCTCCCAGAGGTTTGGGCTATCCTTGAGGAAGTTATCAGTGACAAATATGTCTTACTGAACCGCGCTCCCACCCTCCACCGTCTAGGTATTCAAGCTTTCCAGCCGATACTTATCGAAGGCAACGCCATTCAACTACATCCTCTAGTCTGTACCGCCTTCAACGCCGACTTCGACGGCGACCAAATGGCCGTTCACGTGCCACTATCTGACGAAGCTCAAGCGGAAGCGCGTTTAATTATGGCTGCAAATAGAAATATTTTGAAGCCAGGCAACGGAGAGCCCATTGTTTCTCCAGGAAAAGATATCGTTCTTGGTACTTATTGGACCACGCGTATAGCGCCGGGCGTCAAGGGGGAGGGCAAATATTACTCCAATCCAAATAGAGCTATCATTGCTTATGATTTCGGCGCCATAGATATTCGCGCCAAAATATCTCTTCTGCCAACCGATACAGAGAGATACAAGCAATTTGAAGGACAGAGATTTGAGACTACCGTTGGCAGACTTCTATTCAACAGTGTCTTGCCGAGTGATTATCCTTTTATAAACCAAGACATTGATATGAGAAGAATGTCGGAACTTATAAATGATTTACTTGAGCGTTATGGAGTTGACGATGTTCCAGTCATTATCGACAAGATAAAAGCTTTCGGCTTCCGTTACGCTACTTATTCTGGAATAACTTGGGGACTTGGAGATGTGAAAATTCCAGAGGGTAAGAAAGTTGTTATCGACAGAGGTCACAAAGAAACCAATGAAGTGGTTGAGCAGTATAGAGAAGGCTTTCTCTCCGAACATGAACGTATCACTAAGTCGGTTGAAATTTGGCAAGGGGTTAAGGGTGAGATAGAAAAACTGATACCAGCTACCCTAGAAAGTGATAATCCAATATATGACGTCATCCTTTCTGGGGCACGTGGTTCATTTAGCAATCTTAGTCAGATGGTTGGAGTGAAGGGTATTATTATGAACGTTTCCGGTGAGTCTCTAGAATTTCCTATTTTGTCTTGTTATAAAGAAGGTTTAACTCCACTAGAGTATTTCATCACCACTCATGGCAGTCGCAAAGGCTTGACTGACACCGCTCTTAACACCGCTAAGGCAGGGTATCTTACAAGAAAACTTTTTGACGTCGCCCAAGACGAAACTATCATTGAAGAAGATTGTGGTACTAAAGAGGGGATTATGATTCATAGAAAGACTGCGTCAGGAATTGATATCCCGTTGTCAAAAAATATTAGAGGCAGGTTCCTTGCCCAAGATCTTATCGATGTCTCTGGTTCAGTTATGTTTAAACGCGGACACCTTATCACTAAGGCAGACGGCAAAATAATTGATGAAGCTTTAATCGAATCCGTAAATGTTCGTTCTCCTTTGACATGTAAAACCATCAACGGTCTTTGCGCTAAGTGTTACGGAATTGATCTTGGCAATAACAAACCAATCGAGTTAGGAGAGGCGGTGGGTACGGTGGCGGCCCAGGCTATCGGGGAACCTGGTACACAGTTGACCATGCGTACTTTCCACGCGGGAGGTATTGCTTCGGCCGGTGGTGATATCACTGCAGGCCTTCCTCGTGTCGAAGAAATTTTTGAAAAGCGCAAGCCTAAAAATCCTGCCGTTATCAGTCATCTTGACGGTGTTATTACAGAAGTGAAAACTCTTGGTCACGATCGTTTAGTTGTCATTACACCAGAGATCGGGGAGACCAAGGGTAAGAAGCTAGACAATGAGTATACTGTCCCTGCCACGAGAACCTTCCTAGTTAAAGTTGGTCAGAGTGTTAAAAAGGGTGATGTTTTAACCGATGGTTCTATCGATCTTGATGAACTTTTCCGCTACGCCGGTCGAGAACAAACGGAGAATTATATTATCCATGAGGCTTCTAAATTATACGAGCTTCAAGGGGCGGCTGTGTCGCATAAACACATTGAACTTATAGTGCGACAAATGTTTGGTCGTCGCAAAATTAAGAGTTCTGGGGATACCCACTTTACCCGTGGAGATATTGTCGAAGTTTCTGACTTTACAAAAACTAACAAGACAATGAAGGATAAAGGCCTTGAAGAAGCCACAGCTACTGCTGTTATCATGGGTATCACCGAGGTCTCCCTCTCTCGTTCCAGCTTCTTATCAGCCGCCTCATTCCAACACACGCCTCGTGTGCTGATTCAGGCTGCTATTCGAGGAGCCGAAGATTTACTCATTGGCTTAAAGGAAAATGTTATCATTGGTCGTCTTATCCCTGCGGGCACTGGTTTTAAAAATGGCTACAAAGAAAAATTAATATGCGAGGCGATGTCGACACAATCAAAGAAAAGTTAGACATAGTTGAGTTAATTTCTGGCTACGTCAAACTTGAAAAAGCCGGGACTAGTTTTAAGGCGCGTTGTCCATTCCACAACGAGAAGTCCCCATCTTTCTTCGTGTCGCCACAACGCCAGAACTTCTATTGTTTCGGTTGTGGCGTTAAGGGAGACATCTTCACCTTTGTAGAAGATGTGGAGGGTTTAGATTTCCGCGGAGCTTTAAAGCTTTTAGCAGACAAGGCTGGAGTAGAACTTGGTTACAGTGAGGGTGGTAGTAGCAAGGCGGAGAAAGATAAACTTCTAAGTGTTGTCGAAGAAGCCACGAAGTTCTTTGAAAAAGAGTTAGCTGGAAACGAGACAGCTCATAGCTATCTCGCTTCTAGGGGCATAAGTGACGAGTCCATAAAAATTTGGCGTATCGGTTATGCCCCAGCCCTATGGCGTTCTCTTTATGAATATTTGCAGAGTTTGGGTTATGATAAAGAGCTAATCCTTAAGGCTGGTCTAGCCAAGATAAGTGATACGAGCGCTAGCAAGGGACCATACGACGTCTTTCGAGACCGTATCATTTTCCCTTTGGCCGATCCGAACGGTCGAGTTATCGCCTTCTCGGGAAGGGCATTGTCTAAAGAGACCGAACCTAAATATCTAAACAGCCCAGATACACCTCTGTTTACTAAAAGTGAAGTGCTCTACGGCCTCGATAAAGCTAAAGATGAAATACGCAAGAAGGACTACGCCATTCTTGTAGAGGGCCAGATAGACTTGGTTCTTTCCCATCAGATTGGAGTTTCTAATACTGTTGCTTCTTCCGGGACGGCTTTTACCCGCGCCCATCTGGAGAAGTTAAAAAGATTTTCTTCTAGAATAATTATTGCCTTTGATGGCGATGTTGCGGGAGAAAAGGCTGGGGAAAAGGCTAGTGAATTAGGTATTTTCTTGGGGTTAGAGGTTAAGATTGCTAATCTTTCTAAAAATCTTGATCCGGCAGAGATTATCGCCCAAAATTCTCAAGACTGGAAAGATATTTTGCGTCACTCTCTGCCGGCCGTGGAACTTTTCTTTAATAAAATTGAAGAAAGAGAAAAAGATCCAAGGAAGATAGGCAAGCAAATTGAGAAAAAAATCTTACCAATAATAAAACTAATGGGGAGCGCTATTGAGCAGTCTCATTTTATCTCCATGCTTTCCAAGCGTACAGGGATAAAAGAAGAGATTTTCTGGGAGGACTTAAAGAAGATAAGGAAACCGGACCTTTCTTTCGAGTCGAGGCATGATTTTAAAGAAGAGAACGTATTGGAAAGGAAGGTGTCATTGTCATATCGAGAACAGGTAGAGGGGCGTCTAGCTGAAATCAAACTTTGGAAAAAGGAGTTGTCAAAACTTCCTAGAGAACTTGCTCTCTTAGAGAAAGAAGAAAAAGAACTCACGGACAATCTCTCTGGATTAATGTTACGTGATGATTTAAATAGTCTGTTGCTAGAACTCTCGCAGGCAGAAGCATCCAAAGATGTTAAACTAATTGATACTTTGACGGCTAAAATTCAAAAGGTGCACTCTCTTATGGGGGCGCTCGAAGAAAGGAGGAGAATGTTATAAAATAAAGAACACTTTTGTGACTACAAAAAATAAAAAATCAAAGGCCAAGGCTGGGGGCAAACAAAAGAAAAAAAAGAAGCTAACCCTTGTCAAAAAAAGACGACTGAAAGCTCGCGTCCTGTCTTCTACTCATAAGACAAAGAAGGCTGTTAAATCTAAAAAGCCTCTTAAGGTTAAAGGCAAGTCACTGGCTAAAAAGAAGGTTGATGAGGTGCTCAAGATGGAGCATTTAATTTCGAAAGGCAAGGAACGTGGTTTCGTCACCTACGATGAGATTTTGAAAGCTTTTCCTCATATTGAGACAAACATTATATTTCTCGATGAACTGTATGAGAAGCTACACAACTTTGGTGTAGATATTTTAGAGGGTGGTGGTTTATTAGAAATGCCGGAGGAAAAGGCAGATAAAGCGCATACCTATTCAAGAGGGGACTCTTCCTACGACTCGATACAAATGTATCTTAGAGAGATTGGTCAGTATCCCCTTATTGCCGGTTCTATGGAAAAAGAGTTAGCCAAAAGAATCGAAGCGGGCGATGATGATGCTAAGAATCTTTTGATGAAGGCTAACCTGCGTCTAGTCGTTTCTATTGCGAAGAAATACGCCAATCGTAGCCCAGACCTCACTCTGCTAGATCTTATCCAAGAGGGAAATCTAGGGCTACACAAAGCCGTAGAAAAGTTTGACTGGACTAAGGGGTTCAAGTTTTCTACTTATGCGACATGGTGGATTAGGCAAGCCATTACTCGCGCCCTGGCCGATCAGTCACGCACTATCCGAGTGCCGGTGCACATGGTTGAGACCATAGCCAAATACAAACAAGTAGTCAGACGCTTAACACAAGACCTGGGCAGAGAGCCTTTGCAAGAAGAGATTGCTCTAGAGATGAATCTGGATGTGGAGAAAATTTATTATATTGAAAAGATTGATCAATCCACGGTTTCTCTGGAGAGCCCAGTGGGGGATGACGGCGATGATGGTAAAAGTAAACTGGGAGATTTTTTGGCTGACGATAAAATTTTGTCTCCGGATTTGGACTCATCTAGAAGAATTGTTTCTGATCAAGTTAAAGAAATTTTAGGCGACCTTCCTCCCAAGGAACGAAAGATTTTGGAGATGCGTCATGGTCTGACCGACGGCTATACTCACACCCTTGAGGAGGTGGGGAAGGTCTTCGGTGTTACCCGTGAGCGTATTCGTCAGATAGAAGCCAAGGCGCATGAGAAAATTCGTCAACACGACAAAATTAATCGTTTGAGAGGGTATTAAAATAAATATGAAGAAGGGATGGTAATATCAAAATCAGAATTTATGATGTTTCTTAGGCACCCCGCATGGCTGTGGCTTAAGAAGTATGACAAATCTAAAATACCAATACCCGATGAAGATTTACAAGCTCGTTTTGACGAGGGAACTCTTTTCGAAGAATATGCTGAAAAACTCTTTCCCAACGCTGTTAAGCTTGGTTACAAAAATAATGGTGAGTTTAGTGGTAGCAAATATTATGCTTTGCCAGAATCAACCAAGAAAGAACTAGATAGCAAAACAAGAGTAATTATGCAAGGGAGGGTTGAGCAAGATAATTTAACAGCTATTTTCGATGTTTTGGAAAGAGTTGATCCGCCAGCTGGCGGAAACACTTTCAATCTATATGAAATAAAATCTTCTACTTCTGTTAAACCGGAACATATTCCAGACCTCGCTTTTCAAACCATCGTCTTGGAGAAGGGCGGTCTTACCATCCAAGATATGTATGTTTTGCATGTTAACAATGAATACGTAAAGAACGGGCCTATAGACCCAAAAGGAATTACCAAGATAAGCAAGGTCACAGACGAAGTACGTGATTCAATAGTTGAGACGGAGGGCAATATTGAGAAAGCTTTCGCCGTTCTTTCTAAAAAGGAGATGCCCGATATTTCTCCAAGGCATCTTTCTCAAGGAAGTTTGGAAGAATGGTTGGAGATATTTAGCTTGGTTAAGGGCGATTTACCCCGCTACAGTATTTATAAACTTGCCGGTATTTCTCCAAAAAAGATTGAAGAACTTGAGGATTTAGGGATAGAACTTATAAATGACATCCCGGGCGACTTTGCTTTATCTGAAAAGCAAGAAAAGCAAGTTGAGGCAACGAAATCAGGGGAGCCCAATATAGATAAGGAGGAAATTAAAGAATTTCTTTCTACCTTCGAATTTCCATTATATTTTTTCGATTATGAGACTATGGCTGGGGTGATACCGGTATTTGATGGCACAAGACCCTATCAACAAGTGCCTTTTCAGTACTCACTGCATATACAGGAAACTCGTGAAGGTGGCCTTATTCATAAAGAATACTTGCATACTGAAAACACTGACCCTGTTCTCTCACTTTTGAAACAAATGCAAGAGGACTTTGGGGCTAAGGGTTCTGTCGTCTCTTGGTATAAGCAATTTGAAATGGCGAGAAACAATGAGATGGCTCTAAGATATCCAGAGTTCGCGCCCCTCTTGCAAGGGATAAATGACAGGATGGTTGACCTGATGATCCCTTTTTCTAAAGGCTGGTTTGTGGATAAAGATTTTTTTGGTAGCGCTTCGCTTAAAGCCGTTTTGCCTGTGCTTGTTCCAGAGTTAAGTTATAAGGAACTAGAAGTTTCCCATGGCGGTATGGCTCAACGAGTTTGGATGGAAACCGTTTTGGGTGGGAAAAATACAGAAACCAAAAGTGAGATAATGGTCAACCTCAGAAAATACTGCACTCTAGATACTTACGCAATGTATGCGATATACATGCGACTTATAGAATTACTTTAAAGGCTATTTGAGTAAGGCGTCAATTTTTGCCTTCACACTAGCGATTGGTTCGGCTCCATTAATTATAACTTTCTGGTCGTCTTTAGTTATGATTACCGAGTAGGGTGTACCCCGCGCTCCAGCCTTGATAGAATCTTCGACGCTCTTAGTTATAAATTCTGTATACTTACCACTTGAGAGACAGGTTTTAAATGCTTCTTCATTGAGGCCAACGGTTGTAGCGATCTTAGGCAATTCAGCTGGGTCAAGCGAGTCATTGGAGTTGGTGGTTTCGAAAAGTTTGTCTATGTATCTCCAGAAGATTTGGTTACCCCCAAGTTCGGCCGCGCACTCTGTGGCCTCTGCTTCGTTAGGAGCCTTAGAGTGAAGTTGGGCGATAGGGAAATGTCTGTAGACCCATGCCACCTTTCCATCATAGTCTGTGATGACTTGGTGCATGGTACTATGGAAATTCTTGCAGAAAGGACACTCGGTGTCGGAATACTCAACAATCACTAATTCAGCGTTTCTAGAGCCTAGAATATGGTCTTTTGCGGTTACGGGCGCAATTTCTATCCCAGCTGTTTCTGTGTTTACGGCATTATTTGTTGGTAGTTTGCCTGTCCCACCTCCTCCGAAATAAACGGCGAGAGCGATAAGTCCTCCGGCTACGACTATGGATAAGGGAACTAATTGTTTATTTAACGGACTTTGTTCTTGATTGGGTTCCATAATTTTCTATTATTGTTATGCGAGTATTATAGCATCTAAAACGGGAGAGAAAAGGTTAGATTGTGTCGAGAAGGCTTCTCCCATTCGCTCACATCAAGTTTGATTTCATTTAGAGCCCCACCTTCTTTAAAGATAAGTTTGCCGTTAGTCATGGCATAATCGTAGAGCTCTTTTGTCAGCTTGACGTCGTCGATGCAATAAGAGCGAACTCTCTCTACCTCCCCGGCTCTCCACCAGTTAATAGCATCTGCTCCTCCACCAGATTTATTTTTGTCCAATGTTCCTTCTGCAAGTTGGTCGAGTTTCATGCGACGTCCATAGGAATTCCTTATTTCTCTTAAAATATCCAGACTCTTTATCTTAGTCAAATCTCCCGGGTAGTATTTATTAAGTAACGGAATATCAAAATGATCGGAATTGAAGCCTATAAGCATATCCGAGTGTTCAATAATTGGCCAGAGTTTTACTAAATCTTCTTCTAGATACGAAGAGTAAGAGTTAGTTAGAGAGTCATGTATGGCTACCAAGGCAATGTCTAAAAGAGCTGGGTCATTTTTCCCAACATCGTTGAAAAAGTTTTTTGTTTCTATATCGAAAACTATCTTACGCATATGGCTTTAACTTGTGGGTCTCAAGGAAATCTCGAAGAGCGATATTACCCATGCCAAAGCCTACTGCGGGAACAGGTTCAACCTCAAAAAGTTCAAGTAGATTGTCATATCGGCCACCACCGGCAAGGGCGCGCGTGTTTTCTTTATTAGTATCGAAGATCTCGAAAACCATACCTGTGTAATAAGTTTGCCCTCGAGCCAAAGATGGGTCGGAAACTATATTAGGTCCGATATCTTTAAAATTATTAATGTCGGCATTATTGATTCTAACTTCAAAGTCTTTTTCACTTGCTCCGAACTCTTTCATTATGGCGTATGCTAGAGAAATTATTTCTTTGTCTGCATCAATACCGACACTGCCAACAAGGTCACAATTTAGTTGCCAATGTTCACGCCTTCTGCCTCTTTGAGGACGTTCATAGCGAAATAAGTTGGGGATGGAAAACCAACGGAGGGGAAACTTCAATGACTTCCTCCTCGCGGCAATCATCCGAGCAGTGGTGGGAGTCATCTCGGGGCGCAGGGTAACGGAGCGGTCGCCACGATCTTTAAAGGTGAAAGTTTGCTCATTCACAATTTCGGCGCCAGATTTTTCTGTATATATTTCTGTCGGTTCAAGAAGAGAGGCGCCGTATTCTAAATAACTGTATCTCTCTGCCACCTTCCTCCAAATACCAAAGATGTAGTTCTCAATAGCCATATCTTCGGGGTATAAATCTCTCACGCCCTTGTATGGATCGGTAGATAACTTTGCCATAAGTTTATTATATCGTCTTTCGTTGGGCTTTTGAACGGGCTTGTTGGGTGAGAAGAATTTTGCGCAGACGAACAGACGAAGGTGTAATTTCTATATACTCATCATCATTCATAATTTCCATGGCGCGTTCGATATCTAGGGTAAAGGGCGGGACGAGGAAAATGCTTTCGTCAGAACCAGAGGCGCGCATGTTTGTCAGCTGTTTGCCTTTAGTTGGGTTTACATACATATCTTCGCCTTTGGAGGAGTTACCGATAACTTGCCCGGCATAGACTTCAGTGCCAGGACCGACATAAAGAACCCCGCGTTGTTGCAAATTGTCGAGAGAGAAGGCCAGACATTTGCCAGCTTCCATTGAAATCATAGCGCCGACATCATGATGGTCGATTACCCCAGCGTAAGGCTTAAAGGCGACAAAGCGTGAAGAGAGAATGCCGAGACCTTTGGTGGCGATTACGAACTCTCCTCGATAGCCAAGGAGTCCGCGAGTCGGCGCCTCAAAGATAAGACGGGTTGCGCCATTTTCAGTTTTCATGTCCATGAGGGTTGCTTTCCTCTGGTTTAAAGCAGAGATAATGCCACTACTGATCTCTTCTGGCGCATCAATGACAACTTCTTCAAATGGCTCATATAATTCTTCTTTTGCCTCGCCGTAGCCTAGTGCGGAGGCGGGTTTGAAAATAACTTTTGGTTGAGAGACTTGTAATTCAAATCCTTCCCGACGCATGTTTTCGCAGAGGATGGCGATGTGGAGTTCGCCTCGCCCATAGACGGTGTAATAATCAGTGGTAGAAAAGTTTACCTTGAGACCGACGTTGACCTCAAGTTCACGTTCTAGGCGCTCGCGGATTTGGCGGCCCGTAACGAACTTACCCTCTCGTCCAGCGAACGGGGAGTTATTAACTAGAAAATTAAGGGAAATGGTCGGTTCATCGATATTGATAGCGGGTAAAGCTTCGGCATTCTCACTCGCCATGATGGTGTCGCCGATAAAGATTTCTGGTAGGCCGGCGAGCATCACTATGTCACCTGCGATTGATTCTTCGGATTCCTTCCTTTTGATACCCTCAAACGTGAAAAGCTTAGTAATCTTGCCTTTGAAACCCCCTCCTTTTTGTTGCTTAACAAAAACTTCTTGCCCAGTTTTCAGGACGCCTTCATAGACACGAGCGATGGCCATTCGACCGAGGAAATTATCATAGGCCAGATTAAAAGGTTGGAGGCGAACGGGCACTGTAAGGTTTTGTGTGGCTGGAGGGATGTGTTCCAAGACAACATCGAGCAGGGGGTTCAAATTTTCTCGTTTATCATTGAGGTTTTTCATAGCCACCCCTTCGCGTCCGATGGCGTAGACGGTGGGGAAGTCGATTTGATCATTGTTGGCCCCAAGTTCTAGGAAGAGTTCAAGAATTGCTTCGTGTACCCACTCTGGTCTAGCAGCGGGCTTATCAATCTTGTTTATAACCACAATTGGTTTGAGGCCTAGTTCAAGAGATTTCTTGAGCACAAATCTAGTTTGAGGCATGGGGCCTTCTTGCGCATCAACGATAAGGAGTACGGTATCAATTGACCTAAGTACACGTTCTACTTCAGAACCAAAGTCAGAGTGGCCGGGAGTATCGACGATATTAATCTTAGTGCCTCGATAAAAAAGGGAAGTATTCTTGGAATATATAGTGATACCACGCTCCTTCTCTAGAGCATTATTGTCCATGCTCTCACCTTCGGCGAACATCCCATTTTGACGCAAAAGGGCGTCAGTAAGGGTGGTCTTACCGTGGTCAACGTGGGCAATAATAGCGATATTTCGAATTTCCATAATTTAAATCACCCCACTTCGCCAAAGGCTCCGCGGGGTAGATAATTAAAGCATAAAAACCGTCTTTTAGCTAGCTTTGAAGTTTGCGCATGTATTACTTCTCTTGAAATTCGCCGTTTTTGTAGATGAATTGAAGGGTTTTTGAAATAGTGGGTTCAACGGCGTAGGCGTCATCAGCTTCACGGTCCAAGTATTTTACCGTAACCACCCCCCTGTCTATAGACAGAGATTGAGGTGTGATGCGGTCTCCGATAAAGACAACCTTTGTGCCTCGGTAGGTGACTGGTCCAGAAACGTAACCAGCGAGGTATATAAATGTCCCCGAGCCCGCTCCATAGTTTGCAAGAAATAAAACAGCATCTTCCTTACCATCCGCGTTGATATCACCGTAGGCAAATTTATCTAAGATGGAAGTTTCTTCTACAAAAGCGCTTCCTGGCGTGATAGCCTTCTCACTTCGTCCTTTGGAAAGGGTGATCGAGCCTTCATCAAATATAAAAGTAGCGTTTGCCGGATCTGGATGACCTGTGGTAACCGTATCATTTGTTGTGGTCTCAATATTTTTTGGAGTATTGTCGCGCAAGACGAAATAACCGACGATTACTGTAATTATTAACACAAAAAAGACAATTTTTTTCATAAGTCTATTCTAGCACAATAGGGGATCTGATCCTTTTTCTCTAATTCAAGGCAGACGGAGTTTATACAATACCTTTTGCCACCACTTTCTTCCGGGCCATCATCGAAAACATGACCAAGATGTGCATTGCATTTTTTACAAACAACCTCGGTCCGATTCATACCATGATTACTATCTGTACGGAATTCAATATTTTCTAAATTAGTGGGTTCAGTAAAACTTGGCCAACCAGTTTTTGAATCAAACTTTGTATTTGATGAAAATAGTTCTGTATCACATATGGCACATTTGTAGACACCTTTTTCATGACTTCCCACATACTTACCGCTAAAAGGAGCTTCTGTCCCACCTTTGCGGGCGACTTTTCGCAACTCTTCTGATAGTTCGTTATCTTTTTTCATATATTATTTCTGTTGGTAATATTCAAACAATGCCTTAATGCCTGAAAGATTTTGCTCCCATTCAATAGTCTCGTGAGTTTTCAATTCTACCGTGATTGAGGGTATCCCTATAGAAGCAAGCCAACCCTCGGCATCGCCTGATGTTTCGTAGGCATCAAATGATGGAACAGCATTGTATCCTGAAGCGCGAGCATAGGTGTTCATAAGGTCTAGTGTTTCTGGAAGGATGCCTGTCTCGCATTGTGAGGCGTAGACAGCGTTGGATTGACTATGCCAGAAGATGACGGCGCGAGGTTTATTTTCTAAAACAAAATTTCGGATAGCCATAGCCTCGGGTTCTGAAAAAGGTTTTGTTCCCGCGCTGACAACCTTATCCCGCCACCTGCTTGTCGGTTTCCACTGGCAATCAAAATTTCGGTTAAGGTCCACCTCGTGCGCGTTAAATCTTCCCGGCACCGTTGATTTATTGGCTGGCACATCTAGGCTAGTGAAGCGCCCCTCTTTGCCAATAACTTTATACAGACCATCAGGATTGGCAGAGGGGATGACTGTGATGGTTAGATTTTCTGGAATGGTGGATAAATTGGCTTCCAGATAATCCATAAACTCATAGGCGACGACGGAGCTATTCCACTCATAACCCCCGTGTACTCCTCCGATGAAGGCTAAAGGTATTTCTCCCTCCCCGTAGGTGTAGGCGTCGATATTACGCTCTTCCACAGATTTCCCTATGACGGCATGAATTGGCCCAGTCTCTAATACAGGTAACGTCGGCGCGGGTTTATTGGCAGGGAACCAGAAAACTATCGCGCCAACGACTAGAGCGACAAAAACAATACCAATAACAATTATTCTCCGCACGAAAATTATTTAGCGTAGTATTCGATGAAAGCTTCGATACCTTTCTTGTTTTTTTCCCACTCGACATCCTCGTGCGTAGAAAGGAGAACACTGATAGCTGGGACATCAATTTTGGCAAGCCAATCTACCATATCACCAGTAGTTTCGTAGAAGTCGAAGTTCTCATGAGCGGGATAACCAGAAGCGTCAGCATAAACGTTTGTTATCGCGCTTGTCTCGGTCGAAACACCTTCTCCGTTACAACTTGAAGCATAGACTCCGCCGGCAGCACTATACCAGACTACTGCGCCACTTATATTGTGCGCCTGTACATAATCTCGAACCGCCTTGCTCTCTGGCTCGGAGAATACTGAACTTCCGCCACTGACTGATCTAGTCTGCCAAACGGCTGAAGATTTCCAGTTACAATCGAAGTTTCTACTCAAATCCACTTTATTGGCATTAAAGCGTCCAGAGACCACAACTGTTTGAGATGAGGATATATCTGATTCGAGAAAGCGACCGGGGGTGCCTGCAACTTTATTTAGTCCGTCTGGATTCAATACGGGGATAACGGTAACTTTCACTTCACTGGGGACTGCATTAGGATTTACTTCTAGATAATCCATAAGTTCGTAAGCAAGGAGAACTGTATTCCATGAGTAACCACCGTGGATACCGCCAACGAAGAGAAGTTCAGTCTCGCCAGTCCCATAGTGATAAGCGGTGATATCACGACCTTCTACAGATTTTCCTATAATTGATTCCTTATCTTGTATTACGTCTTCGGTATCCTTTATCTGGTCTTCTAATTGAGTTGTGTCAGTCTT